>NZ_JBFBIR010000062.1:0-45901 GCF_040685715.1 Kitasatospora sp. NPDC088264 | reverse complement strand
TCGGGCAGCGCCCTCGGCAGGTGCAGCCAGCTGCGCCCCACGGCCGTCCGCCCGGGCGAGGGGCACATGATCCGCGACTGCGGCTCCTGGAGTCCCGGGGCCTGGGCTCAGACGGCCGTGAAGGAAATGCTAGGGCGTGCCACGGGGCCCTGAACAGAGTCCTGAACTGGCCAATTCCCGCCCAGGACATGCCAGCTGGGGCAGCTGACCGACGTTCCGTCAACCACCGGTCAGGCCGCCGCCCGCACCGGGGCCTGCTGCGCCGCCGCCCGGCCGCCGGCGCAGCCGCCGTGCAGTCGGGCCAGCCCGGCGGCCAGCCCCGCCCGATCCCCGGCGAGCCACAGGCGCAGCGCGGCGGACAGTGCGGCGCTGGCCGGTCCGCTCGACGGGCCGCCGGTCCGCGCGATCCGCTCGCCCAGCAGCGGCAGCAGGTCCGCGATCGGGGCGGGCAGCCAGAGGGTCAGGGCGCAGGGGGCGGGCCGGGCCAGGACGCGCCGCAGCGGCAGCGCGGAGGCGTCGTCGTGCAGCGCGGGGATGACCTCCAGCAGGCCGTCGACCACCACCTCGGAGACGTCCCCGCCGTGGCCGCGCGCGAGGGCCCGCAGCAGCGCGCGTTCGGCGGCGGTGATCCGGACGGTCAGCATGACCTCGTCGCAGTCCATGGTCCCGGTTCCCCTGTCGTGGAAGTCGTGGCGGTCGTGGCGGTCGTGGCCATCGAGGCCGATGGGCCCGCCCCGGTGGTTCTCCTGCCCGTCAACGAGGCTCCGCTACCGGCGTTATCAGGCCGTAGTGGCCGTCGTAGCGGCGGTAGAGCACCCGGGCGCGGCCGTCGCCGGGGTCGGCGTAGCAGACGAACGGGCCGCCGGTCAGCCAGAGCCGCCGGGCCGCCTCGGTGAGGTCGAGCGGGCCCGCCGGGTCGGCGCCCGTGGACCGGCCCGCCCCGGGCGCGCCGCTGAGCGGGCAGCGGTCGACCAGCGCGTCCCGGCCGGTCGCGGCGTCCGCGAAGAGGTGGAACGGCCGGTCCAGCGCGAGCAGTTCGCGGGTGGCCTGCTCGGGGGTGCGGCGGGCGAGGACGACCTCCTTGCGCCGGGCGATCCGCCGTTCGGCGAGCGGTCGGGCGGCGTACTGCGGGCGGTAAGCGCTCTCGTGGGCGGCGGCGAATCCGATGTCGCCCTGCTCGCGCAGCCGGCCGGCCCGGCCGGCGAGGGTGCCCAGGGCGACGTCGACGGCCTCACGGGCGGTGACGGCGGCGAGTTGCACCCGGACCGGGCCGACGCCGGCCAGGTCGGCGTCGGCCTGCGCGAGGGCGGGCCGGGTCATGGCCCGGTCGCGCACGCGGGTGAGCCTGATGCGCAGCACGCGGGTTCCGGGGCCGAGCCCGGCCGCCGTGTCCAGTGCCTGCGCCCGGGCGTACTCGGCGTCCTCGCGCGGCAGCTCGCCGCGGATCTCCACCCGGACGTCGATGGCGGGCCGGTGGCGCAGACTGGTCATCAGGGTCCTCCTTCTCCCCGACCATGCTGGCCCTCGGGCGGCCAGGCGGCGAGGGTCCAAAGACCCTGCGCGAGGGGCCCGGCCCGGATCTTTCCGGTGGGGCCTTCACCGCAGGTCAGCAGCACGTTCCGGGGCGGTCGGAGCCACTGCGGATGATCGACCGTTGGAGTGATCCGCCCGCGTTCGGCGCAACGCCCGTCGGACCGGCGCGTTTGCCATGACGTGCGCCCCTCCAGCCGGGGCACGCGCGGATCCGCGCGAGCCGGCCCCCCACCTCCCGGCCGGCCCGTCGGGGCCCCCGGTATCGTCCGCACCGGCTCCTCTGATGAGAGGTACTGACATGACCCTGCTGACCGAGACGCGGCAACGGGACCTCCCCCCGAGAACCGCACCGACCGCACCCCGCACCACCCGTGCGGCCGTCCCCCCGCTCGCCCCCGGCGCGGTCCCCGGCCTCGGCCACGCGGCCGCCCTGCTCCGCGACCCGCTCGGATTCCTCGGCTCGCTCTCCCGGCACGGCGGCGTCGTCCGGATCCGGCTCGGGCCGCGCACCGTCTGCGTGGTCACCGACGCCCCGCTCGTCCACACCCTGCTCGTCGCCCTCGCCTACGACTGCCCGCGCGGCGCCGTCCAGGACACCCTCAAGACGGCGTTCGGCGACGGCCTGCTGATGTCCGAGGGCCAGGCCCACCGCGACCGCCGCCGGATCATCCAACCCGCCTTCGGGCCGGACCGAATGGCCGAGTACGTCGCCGTGATGCACCAGGTCACCGAGGAGCGGGCCGGGCGCTGGCACCCCGGGCAAGTCCTCGACGTGGCCAAGGAGATGAACCACCTCGCGCTGGAGATCGTCACCCGCTCGCTGTTCGACGCCCGGCTGAGCGAGGACGCCACCCTGGCCTTCCACCAGGCCCTGCCGGACCTGGTGAAGGGCCAGATCGTCCAGTCCCTCTACCCGCACCCGGCGCTCGCCCGGCTGCCGTTGCCCGTCAACCGGCGCTTCGACGCCGCCGTCCGGGTGCTCAACCGAGTCGTCGACCAGGCCGTCAGGCCGACGGGCACCCGGTCCGCCGAGCGGGGCGGCACCCTGCCCGCCCTGCTGCGTGCCGCCACCGACCCGGGCACCGGCCGGCCACTCACCGAGGCGGACGTCCGGTCCGAGGCGATCACCATGTTCGGCGCCGGCACCGAGACCGTCTCCACCACGCTGACCTGGCTCCTCGACGAACTCCTGCGCCACCCCGAGGTGGAGGCCCGGGTGCTCGCCGAACTCGACGAGCACCTGCCCGCCGGCGCCGCCCCCACCCCCGAGGCGCTCGCCAGGCTCACCTACACCCGCAGCGTCACCCAGGAGGTGGTGCGGCTGCACGCGCCCAACGCCTTCCTGATGCGCACCGCCCAGGTGCCGGTGGACCTCGGCCCGTACCGGATCCCGGCCGGCACCGAACTGCTCTACAGCCTCACCGCGCTGCACCGCGACCCGGACCGCTACCCGGACCCGCTGCGCTTCCGCCCGGATCGCTGGCAGTCGGGCGGGGCCGGACGGCACTCCTTCCTCCCGTTCGGGGCCGGCAAGCACAAGTGCATCGGGGAGGCCTTCGCCTGGGCCGAGCTGACGGTCGCGGCGGCCGCGATCCTGCGCCGCTGGCGACCGGTGGCCGTCCCCGACTCCCGGGCCCGGGAGGTGGTGTGGACGACGGTCCAGGCGCACGGGCTGCGCGTGCGGCTGGCCCCGCGCGGCGCCCGGGTGCCCCGCCCGGACAGCCCGCCGGACGACCGGGCGGGGGACGACCGGGTGCCGGACGACCAGGTGGGGGACGACGGGGTGGGGGACGACGAGGTGGGCGTCGAGGCCCCGCCGGCGGCCCGCTGCCCGGTGAGCATCCCCGACCCGGCCCCCGCCGCGCCCCAACTCCCGCAGCGGTCCGGCGAACTGCGCACCGCCGCGGCCCGGCACGCCGCCTGGGTGGTCGGCCGCAACCTCCTCACCCCGCCCGAGATGACCCGCTACGGGGCCTACGCCCTGCACGAGTTGATCGGCCACGCCTTCCCCCGCGCCCACGGCGCCAACCTCGACCTGCTGGTGGACATGCTGGGCTGGTTCACCATCCTCGACGACCGCTTCGACGGCCCGCCGGGACGCCGCCCCGCCGAAGCCCGCGACGTCGTCGACCCGCTCATCGACGCCCTGCGCCGCACCGGGGCCGATCGGACGGGCGCCTCCGCGCCGGTCGGCGAGGGCCCGGCACCGCGCTCGGGCGACCACCTGCTCCGCGCCTGGCACGACCTGTGGAGCCGCCAGGCGCAGGGCATGTCGCTCAACTGGCGCGTCCGGGCCGCCCGGGAATGGCAGGCCTGTCTGGAGACCTTCCCCGCCGAGGCCGAACACCGCGCCCACGGCACGGTCCCCGCCCTCGGACTGCCCGAGACCATGCGGCTGCGCCGCCACGGCAGCTGCCTCTACCCGTTCATGAACATACTGGAACGGGTCCACGGCGCCGACGCCCCCGCCGCCCTCCACGCGGAGCCCGCACTGCACCGGCTGCGCGCCAACACCGCCGACGCCGCCACGCTGATCAACGACCTGTACTCACTGGAGCGGGAGGAACGCCAGAGCGCGGCCGCCTTCAACACCGTCCTCACCCTGCAACGGATCCGCGGCTGCACCCGCAGCCGGGCCGTCGGCGCCGTCCGCTCCCGGGTCGCCCGGCTGCGGCGGGAGAACGAAGCCCTGCGCAGCGACCTGCGCCGCCGCCACCCGGCCGGGCGCTGGTACCTGGACGGCACCCGGGAGCTCATCGAGGGCGTCCAGGCCTGGACCAGCACCAGCGACCGCTACCTCGTGAAGGACGGCCCTCGGACGTAGGAGGTGCCTACTTGCGGCCGCCGAGCGCGAACAGCAGCAACACGAAGCCGGCGAACAGGTGCGTGGCGAAGATGTAGATGCCGGCCCGGATGAGCATGGCCTTGCGTCGGCGCTTCTCCTCGCGCGTGCCGTCGCTCGTGCTCTCGCTCATGGCGGGGGTTCTCCTCGGGTCGGCCGGCCGGGTCGGGCGCGGGTTCAACGGGCTGGCCGGGCTCTCCGGGCTCCTCGGGTTCAGCCGGCCCGAGGGCCTCGGCGGGCTCAATGGTGCGGCCGGCCGCCGGGCTCGCGCAGTTCGGTGAGCAGCGCGCCCTGGTCGGTGATCAGCTCGGTCAGGATCCGGCGCGCGGCCCGCAGCAGCTCGGCCACGTCCGGGGTGCTGAGCGCGTACACCACGGTGTTGCCCTCGCGGGTGGCGGCGACCAGCTGGGTACGGCGCAGCACCGCGAGCTGCTGGGAGAGGTTGGAGGGCTCGACCTCGATCTCGGCCAGCAGCTCGCGCACCGGCCGGGGCCCGTCCTGGAGCAGTTCCAGCACCCGGATCCGGACCGGGTGGCCGAGGGTGCGGAAGAACTCCGCCTTGGCCTGGTACAGCGGGACGGGCATCGTCGGCGCCCCTCCCTCGGGTACGGCTCGCTGGGCGTGCGGCCGCGCCCTCAACGGCGGCCGGCAAGCATCATCGCCACAGATGAAGGTTTCTTCAAGTCGTCACAGTGGGCGCCCGGCCGTCGCCTGGCGGTCGCCCGGCCCGCCGGGGCCGCCCCCGAGTGGTCCACGTCACATCCGGAGGGCGTGCGGGAACGCCGGAAGCCGAGCCCGGGACGCTGCCAACTCCCGGACTCGGCGGCCATGGTGAGGTTCCGTCAGCAGCCTACAGGTACATCCACCTCGACCGGGGCCGGACCCCGCGAGATCGACTCGACGGAGAAGGTCGCGTGAAGGACCGAACCGCACGGCACGGTGACGCTGATGCCGTCGACCCGCACGGTGGCGGTCGTGAACACGGCGCGCACGCTCGCCGAGCCGAGCGACTCGCCGCCGACCACCCCGGCCGACAGGCGGGTGAGCAGCTCCTGCGGCTTCGGCGGCCACGGGGTGTCCGGGGTGGGCGGACCGGCCAGGCCGATCTGCCCGTAGAGCACGACACTGCCGCCGGTGACCTCGGCGCAGACCTTGGTCGACAGCCCGGCCTGGAGACCGTTGTAGCCGCAGGTCGTCACCGTGGCGACGGTCCCGGCCGCGCCGCCGGCCGACGCGGCGAGCGCCGGCGCCGGCGCCGCGAGCAGGGCGACGGCACCGGCCGCGCCCGAGGCGATCCGGGTGATGCGGTTCATTGTCTTCTCCTTCGGAGGGTACGAGGAACGATCAGAACAGGCGAGGTCACATGTGACATTTCACATGTGCCATGACGGTACTTTGCCATGCGATTCCCATGCCACGACCGGGATTCTGCCTTCGAAGTGCCGAGCCGACCGAAACCAGACCTTCGATGGCGTAATCCCACCCCGGAGGGTCGGGATCCGCGCACCTGCCACGGCCGGTCTGCCCGGCGCCCGGCGCGGGGCGGTCGCCCGCCTCGCAGGCGTCGGCCTGGGGACGGCCCGCACGGCGCCCGCGCCCACGGGCGGGCCACTGTCGGCCACCGCCGGCCGACCACCGCCGGTCGGCCGCCGCCGGCTCAGTCCAGAGAGGCCCGCAGGGCGTCGACCCGGGTGACGGCGTCCGCGAAGGCCGCGCGGTCGAGACGGCCGGAGTCCAGGGCGTCGGCGAGGGCCGTGGTGGCGTCCTCGGCCTGCTGCGGGTCGCGGGCGGAGCAGAGGATCAGGTCCATCCCGGCCTCGGCGGCAGCGACCGCACGGGAGCCCGCGCCGCCGTACGAGGCGAGGGCCTCGGCCTCCAGGGCATCGGTGACCGTGACGCCCTGGAAGCCCAGGCGTCCGCGCAGCTCGCCCTGGACCACGGCGGGCGACATCCCGGCCGGGCGGTCCGGGTCGAGCGCCGGGTAGACCGCCCAGGAGGCCATCACCAGCCCGACACCCGCCGCGATGGCCGCCCGATAGGGCTCCTCGCCGCGGGCGCGCAGCTCGTCCAGCGGCACGGACAGGGTGACGGGGCGGTCATCGGTGTTCTCGCCGTTGGCGGCCGAGCCCAGCCCGGGGAAGTGCTTGGCGGTGGCGGCCACGCCCAGGCCCTGCTGGGCGGCGAGGAAGGCGCTGCCCAACTCGCCTACACCGGCCGGGTCCTGACCGTAGGAGCGCTCATGGCGGTCGATGAAGTTGCCCGGGGTGTCGTAGACGTCCAGCACCGGCGCGAGGTTCACGTTGAGCCCCGCGTCCGCGAGCGTCCCGGCGGCGCCGACACCGGCTCGGCCCGCCGCGCCGAGCGGGTCGGGGTCCGATCCGGTCCGGCGGGCGGAGAGTTCGGGCGCGCCGGGCAGGCGGCGCACCTTGCCGCCCTCCTGGTCGGTCATCAGCAGCAGTCCCTCGGGCACCGGCGACTGCGCCGCCGCCTCCCGCAACTGACCGACGGCCTCGGCGAGTTGCGCCGGGCTCGTGACATTCTCGGCGAACAGGATGACCCCGGCCGCCCGCCCCTCCCGGATCGTCCGCAGCACGCCCGGCGGCGGTGTCGGACCGGCGTACGAGAGTACGATCCGGCGCCCAGCGAGCTGCCGCGCGTCCTGATCGGCCATCTCCGCCGCCACCGCCCCCTCTCCCGGGGCAACTCCGCGCCCCGGTATCGACTCCGGTATCGACTCCGGTATCGACGCCGGCGCGGACACCGGTGCCGACGCCGGTGCCGACGCCGGTGCGGACGCCGGTGCCGACCCGGCCGGAACCGGCCCGAGCGTGGCCGCCAGCACCACCAGCATCGCGCCGAACTGGACGGTGCGCCGAAGCACGGCCATCACGCCTCCCTGAGGTCGGCAGCGGGATACGGCCCGTCAAGGCACCCACGCCTGTCAAGGCACCCGAGCCCGTCGCCACCATAGCCCGGACCCCGGAGGAGCACACCCGCGCCGGCGCGGACGGGGGACCCGGGCGCCGGACGCCCTCAGCAGCCCTACCGGCGCAGCAACCGCCCCAGGACGGCGACCCCCTCCGCGATCTCCCCCGGCGCACCCGCCGCGTAGCCGAGCACCAGCCCCGGCGGGTACGGCAGGCGCGCGTGCCAGGACAGCGGCTGCACCTTGACGCCCTCGGCGAGCGCCGCCGTGGCCAGTTCGGTGTCCGTACAGCGGGCCCCGGGCGGCAGGGTGAGCATCAGGTGCAGGCCGGCCGCCGCGCCGTGGACGGTGGCGCCGGGGAGGTGGGCGTGAACGGCGGCGATCATCGCGTCCCGTCGTCGGCGGTGGCGGTGGCGCAACAGCCGCAGGTGGCGGTCGAGTTCGCCGGACTCCATCAGCCGGGCCAGCACCAGCTGCGGCAGCACCGGGTTGCCCAGGTCGGCGAACCGCTTGGCCTCCAGGACGGCCTCGCGCAGCCGCGGCGGCACCAGCAGCCAGCCGGTGCGCAGCGCGGGGGCGAGCAGTTTGGAGATGCTGCCCGCGTAGCAGACCTGCTCCGGCAGGGCGGCGCGCAGCGCGGGGACGGGCGGGCGGTCGTAGCGGTGCTCGGCGTCGTAGTCGTCCTCGATGACCAGGCCGCCCTCGCCCGCCCAGCGCAGCAGTTCGCGCCGCCGCTCGCCGCCGAGGACGACCCCGGTCGGGTACTGGTGGGCCGGGGTGAGCAGGACGGCCGGGGCACCGGTGGCGCGCAGCGCGTCGACCCGGACGCCCTCGGCGTCGACCGCGACGGGCGGGGTCGCGGCGAGCCAGTGGGCGAGGTGCTGGCGGGCGCCGAGCGAGCCCGGGTCCTCGACGGCGACCTCGGTGACGCCCACCCGGCCGAGCGCCCGGCCGAGCAGGGCGAGGGCCTGGGCCGTCCCGGCGACGATCAGCACCTCGTCCGGGTCGGCGCGGATGCCCCGGTTGCGGGCCAGCCAGTGGGCGACGGCCTGGCGCAGCGCGGGGGTACCGCGGACGTCTCCGTAGCCGAGGTCCGCGGCGGCGAGGCCGTCGAGGACGGCGCGTTCGGCGCGCAGCCAGGCGGCGCGGGGGAAGGCGGCGAGGTCGGGCACACCGGGGGTGAGGTCGATCCGGGCGGACGTGCCGCGCAGCAGGTCGAACACCTCGGGGTCGGGGTCGGCGTGGAACAGGACAGGCTCCGGCCGGGCGCGCGACGAGGCCGGGGACTTGTCCGACCACGGGGATGTGGCCGACCACGGGGGCGCGGGCGGCGCCGGGGCCGCGACGACGACGGTGCCGCCCCTGCCCCGGCCGGCGATCTGGCCCTCCTCGGCCAGGCGCCGGTAGGCGTCGGTCACCACTCCCCGGGAGACGCCGAGTTCGGCCGCCAGCCCCCGGGTGGCGGGCAGCCGGCTGCCCGTGGGGAGACGGCCGTCGGCGATGGCCTCGCGCAGCCGGCGGGCGAGCCAGCCGGTCAGGCCGCCGGGCGGGGCGTCGGCGGTGTCGAGCTGGAGGAAGTCGGCGCCCGGGTCCGCCTGTTTGGACCTGCCGTCTGGCGCTTCTTTGGACCTGTTCACCGGGCCATTGTGGCGCGAAGGTGGGGCCATGACCACGGAAACGGCATCACTGAACGACCGGCAGGACGCCGCAGGCCCCGGCCCCGGCCACGACTACGCCCCGGGTTACGTCCACGGCTACTCGGAGACCGAGGCGCAACGGCTCGGCGACCAGGCGGACACCCTCGCCGAGCTGCTGCACGCGGGCACCGCGTACCCGGCGGGCAGCCGGGTGCTGGAGGCGGGCTGCGGGGTGGGGGCGCAGACCGCGCACCTGCTGGCCGCCGGCCCCGGCGTGCTGCTGACGGCGGTGGACGTCTCCGCGGACTCGCTGGCGCGGGCCCGGGCCCGGGTGGCGGCCGAGGCGCCCACCGCGCGGGTCACCTGGCACCACGGCGACCTGCACCGACTCGCCTTCCCGGACGGCTCCTTCGACCACGTCTTCGTGTGCTTCGTGCTGGAGCACCTGGCCGACCCGGTGGCCGCGCTGACCGCGCTGCGGCGGGTGCTGCGGCCGGGCGGCACGATCACGGTGATCGAGGGCGACCACGGCTCGGCCTTCTTCCACCCGCAGGGCCCGGCGGCCCGCGACGCGGTCGACCTGCTGGTGCGGCTCCAGGCGGCGGCCGGCGGTGACGCCCTGCTCGGGCGCCGCCTGTACCCGCTCCTGACGGAGGCCGGCTTCCGGGACGTGGCTGTCCGCCCCCGCACCGTCCACGCCGACGGCGCCCGCCCCGCCCTGGTCGAGGGCTTCACCCGGCGCACCTTCGTCGCGATGGTCGAGGCCGTCCGCGCCGAGGCGCTGGCCGCCGGTCTGACCACCCCCGACGCCTTCGACCACGGCATCGCCGAACTGCGCCGCACGGCCGAGCCGGGCGGGACGTTCCACTACACCTTCTTCAAGGCGGTGGCGGTCAACCCGTAGGCCGGTCGGGCGGGGAGGTCCGCCCGCGCGCCCGCCCGCTCACTCCGGGCTGTCGCCGAGGGCGGCCAGGAGGGTGCGCATGGCGTCGACGAGGGTAGCGGTCCCGGGGTCGTCGAGGCCGGCGAGGAGGGCGCGCTCGGTGGCGAGGTGGTCGGGGAGGGCGCGGTCGATCAGGGCGTGGCCCTCGGGGGTGAGCGCGACCACGCGGCTGCGGCCGTCCTGGTCACTCTGGGTGCGGGTGACCAGGCCGCGGGCCTCCAGACGGTCGAGGCGCTGGGTGATGGCGCCGGAGGTGACCATGGCGGACTGCATCAGCCCGGTGGGGGTGAGGCGGTAGGGCGGGCCGCTGCGCTTGAGGGTGGCGAGGACGTCGAAGGAGGCGGCGTCCAGGCCGTGTTCGCCGAAGGTCCGGTTGAGCTCCGCATCCACCAGGCGGTAGAGGCGCTTGAGCCGGCCGAACACCTCCATCGGAGAGACGTCCAGGTCGGGGCGCTCGACGGCCCATTGCGCGACTACTCGGTCCACATGATCTGCATCTGCCACAGGTTCAGGGTAGGGGATCCCGGCGGGATTCCTTAGCGATGAGGTAACTGTGAGCCACGCCACCCCGCCAAAGCGGTGAGAGATGCCTTAGCGCTGAGATACATTTGCTTAGTGCTAAGAAATCGCCTCGGAATCGTGCTGGTGACGGCGACAGCCCCCGCCGTCTGGGGGTCGACGTACATCGTCACCACCGAACTGCTCCCGCCCCACCGTCCACTCCTCGCGGCCGTCCTCCGGGCCCTGCCCGCAGGGCTGCTGCTGATCGCCGTCACCCGCCGGCTGCCGAAGGGCAGCTGGTGGTGGCGCGCGCTGGTCCTCGGCGCGCTGAACATCGGCGCCTTCCTCGCCCTCCTCTTCATAGCCGCCTACCGCCTCCCCGGCGGGGTCGCCGCCACGGTCGGCGCCGTCCAGCCGCTGATCACCGCCGGACTCTCGGCCGCGCTGCTCGGCGACCGGCTCACGCCGCGCACGGTGATCTGCGGCATCGCGGGGATCGCGGGCGTCAGCCTGCTGGTCCTGCGGGCCGACGCCCAACTGGACGCCGTCGGCGTGGCCGCCGCGTTCGCCGGCGCGGTCGTCATGGCCACCGGCGTCGTCCTCTCCAAACGCTGGGTCTCCCCCGCCCCGCTGCTCGCCACCACCGGCTGGCAGCTCACCGCCGGCGGACTGCTGCTGGTGCCGGTCGCACTGTTCGTCGAGGGCGCCCCGCCGTCCCACCTCACCGGCGGCAACCTGCTCGGTTACGGCTACCTCAGCCTGATCGGCGCGGCGCTCACGTACGCGCTCTGGTTCCGCGGGATCCGGGCACTGCCGCCGACCTCGGTCTCCTTCCTCTCGCTGCTCAGCCCGGTGGTCGCCACCGCGATCGGCTGGCTGGCCCTCGGGCAGGACCTCAGCCCGCTCCAGGCGCTCGGCGCACTGATCGTCCTCGGCTCGCTGATCGCGGCCCAGACCCGGCGCCGCCCCGGCACCGCCACGCCCTCGGCGCCCTCCGCGCCCGCCGCCCCGGACGCCCCGGCCGCCCCCGCCTCCGCCTCCGCACCGCCCGTCCGCGAGAACGCCTGACCCCGCCTCGTCTCCGCCGAATCCCCTCCCGCACTCCCCGATCCCCGCCCAGCAGCCGCTGGCACCCACCGCACCAGGAGAACCTCCATGCACATCACCGTGTTCGGCGCCACCGGCAACGTCGGCAGCCGGGTGGTGACCGAGGCACTCGCCCGCCGCCACCGGATCACCGCCGTCCTGCGCGACCCCGCCAAACCGCACGGCCTGCCGGCCGCCGTCGCCCTCGGTGTCGGCGACGCCCGTGACCCCGAGGACGTCGCCCGCCTCGCCGCCGGGCAGGACCTGGTGATCACCGCCACCCGCCCGGCGCCCGGCAGCGAGCACGAGCTGTCCGCCGCCACCCGGGGCCTGCTGGCCGGTCTCGCCGGAACGGGCGCGCGCCTGATGGCCGTCGGCGGCGCGGGCAGCCTCACCCTCCCCGGCCGCGGCGGGACGGCCCTCGCCGACGACCCCGGCTTCCCCGCCGAGCTCCGGCCGATCGCCCGGGCCTGCCGCGAGCAGCTCGACCTCTACCGCGCCGCCGACCCGGACGTCGACTGGACCTACCTGAGCCCCGCCGCCCTGCTCGAACCCGGCGAGCGCACCGGCCGCTTCCGGCTCGGACGGGACGAACTGCTGGTGGACGCCGAGGGCGCCTCGGTGATCTCCATGGAGGACCTCGCCGTCGCCCTGCTCGACGAGGCCGAGCAGCCCGCGCACCGCCGCACCCGCTTCACCGCCGCCTACTGACCTGGGGCGATCCTCCGTGTCCGGGGTGTACCCAGCACCACCCCGGACACGGAACCCCGCATGATCGACCGTCAGGGCGAGCTCGGACAGGATCATTCCCGTGAACACCAACGCATCGAACACCACGGCCTCGCACCCCATCACGCCGAGCACCACCGCGCCGAACACCACCGCCTCGCACACCCCGGCGGCCGGCGCCACCGCCTCCCGCACCCGGCGCGCCGCCCTGGCCGTCGCCGCCGCCGTCCTGGCCGGCCTCGCCGTACCGGCCACCGCCAGCGCCGCCCCGGACGCCGGCCGGAACCCGGGCGACGCCGAGGTCGCCCCCGCCCGCTACACCCACCAGACCCTCGCCTGGCAGCCCTGCGCCAAGCAGCCGGCGCTGGACTGCGCCACCATGACCGCCCCGCGCGACTGGCACCACGCCGACGCCGGCGCCGACGTGACGATCGCCGTCTCCCGGCACCGCGCCGGCGACCCGGCCAAGCGCAAGGGCACGCTGCTGATGGCCGCCGGCGGCCCCGGCGCGTCGGGCCTGCTGCGCCCGGCGAACCTGGCCACGGCCGCCCCGGCCGTCGGCGCCGCGTACGACATCGTGGGCTTCGACCAGCGCGGGGTCGGCGAGAGCACCCGGGCCGTGTGCCAGACGCCGGAGGAGTTCCAGGACTTCCTGGCCGGCGACTTCCGCGACCAGTCCCCGGCGGCGATCGACCGGGTGGTCGCCAACTCCAAGAAGCTGGCCGCCAGTTGCCAGGAGCGCACGGGCGACCTGCTGCCCTACCTGAACACCGAACAGACCGCCCACGACATCGACCTGTTCCGCGGCCTGCTCGGCGAGCAGAAGCTCAGCTACTTCGGCCCCTCCTACGCCTCGATGATCGGGGCCTACTACGGGACGCTCTTCCCGCACCGGGTCGAGCGGATGATCCTGGACAGCAACATCGGCTTCGACGGCACCTGGGAGAAGTTCGAACTGGGCCAGCCGATGAGCTTCCAGCGCCGCTTCGACGAGGACTTCGTGCCGTGGCTGGCGGCCCGCGACGCCACCTACCACTGGGGCTCCACCCCCGAGGATGTGCAGGCGCACTGGGAGCAGCGGCGCGCCGCGCTGCACGACCAGCCCATCGTCGACGGCTCCCTGACGATCGGCCCGAACCAGCTGGACAACGGCGCGATCAGCGCGATCTACGAGCGGGACACCTTCCCCTTCCTCGCCCAGGCCCTGACCGCCGTCGACGACTGGCAGGGGGCCGACCCCGCGGCCAGGACGATGGCCGGGCGGCTGTTCGGCCAGTACCTCAGCCCGGAGTTCCTCGCCGAGTACTTCTCGGTGACCTGCAACGACACCCCGTGGACCAAGGACATGGACACCTGGGTCCAGCGCGGCGCGGAGAACACCGCGCGCTATCCGCTGGCGGGCGCGCGCACGCTGGCCTTCAGCGCGGTCTGCGCGGCCTGGCCGACTGCGCCCGCCCCCAAGGTCAAGGTGACCGGCGCCCACCTGCCGACGGTGCTGATGCTCAACTCGGTGCACGACCCGGCGACGTACTACGAGGCCGCGCTCGGCGCGCACCGCGCGCTGCGCGGCTCCAAGCTGGTGACCGTCACCGGGAGCGGCGACCACGGCCAGTACCCCACCGCCAACTCCTGCGTCACCGACGTCGTCGAGAGCTACCTGCTGGGCGGCCGCGCCCCCGAGCGCGACCTCGTCTGCCCCACCCCGCAGGCGGGTTGAGTGCCCGGCCGCTCGACCGCGGCCGTCGGGGCGCGCGTCGGGTGAGGCACGGCGGGGCGCCGACCGTCACGGGTCGACGCCCCGCCGTGCCGGCGCCCCTCGGGGCGCGTTCGTCCAGCAGGCGGCCCGCGACTGGCCGAAAGACTGCGAAAGCCCGAGCGGGCGGCCGCTGTTGTGCCTCACGTCCCCCGGCTCCGGGGAATACTCCCATGGCCGTAGTCGCCATACACAGGAGCGAGCCCATGGTGAAGGTCGTCGAGACCACGGATACCCAGATCACCGCCGCAGTGGCCGAGCAGGCGCAGCAGGCCGGCCTCGGCCTGCTGCGCCAGTGCTTCCTGGTGCTGACGAAGACACGGCTGTTCGGCAAGCCGCGCGAGGAGGAGAAGCTCCGGGTCTACCACTTCGACCACGGCCTGGTGCACGAGGGCGGGGGCCTGGAGCTCACGGTCTTCCGCTGGGACGAGGTCTCGACCGTGATGCAGGCGACCGTCGCCCACTACTCGCACAACATCTACACCGAAACGGACTTCTCCTACCGGTTCATCCGGGACGACGGGGAGACGTTCACGATCGACGGCAAGTACCGCGACCCCCGGCGCGCCAAGCTCAGCGGCGGGGACAGGGGCACCCAGCTGGGCAGGTGGGCGGAACTGGGCGAGGTCGCCGCGCACTACGTCGCGGCCACCCAGCTGTCCGGGGCCCGGGCCTCGCTGGCGGACGGAGGGGAACTGGCCTTCGGCGACCTGCTGGTCAGCTCGGCCGGTCTGCGCACGGTGAAGCGCGGTCTGGTGCCCTGGTCCGACATCAAGTCGATCAGCGTGGTCAACGGCTACCTGGTGGTCAAGAAGGACGGCAAGTTCCTCTCGCTGTCGAACACCGCGGTCAGCCGGATCCCGAACTACGCGCTCTTCATGATGCTGCTGGGCCGTTCCGGCTGACGCACGGCCGGCCCGGACAGGCCCTGGATCGCCGTCAGGACCGCGAGTCGCTCGCCGCACGCCCCAGCCGCGACCGGAGCCAGGCGAAGGCGGCGGCGAGCCCGGCGAAGCCCCCGACGGCGAGCTTGATGCCGGCCTTGGCGACGATCCAGCCGACCCAGGGGACGCTCCAGCCCAGCCAGTGGAAGACGGCCAGCAGGACGGCGGCGCCGCAGAGGGCGGCGAGCACCGTCACGGCCACGGCGGCGGCCCGCGAGAGCTCTCGCGGGCCGTCGTCCGTCGCGTCCTGCGCCTGGTCGCCCGTCAGCTGCTTCGTGTCCCCATCACCCATGGGGATCATCCTACGGATTCCTCACCGGCGGGCGCGATGGGTGTCGCCGAGGTGCTCGCCGGTCTCGTCGTCGGGAAAGCTGACGGCGAGGGTGACGCGGTACTCGTCCACGTCCTCGCGGTGCCCCGGCACCCGGGCCCAGGCGAGCGAGTGCACCTCGGCCCCGGGGGCCTGCCGGCACCAGGCGGCGGCCTCCTCCAGTACGCGGGCGGCCGAACGCCCGGTGCACACCACCGCGGTGTACGCGGCGACGGCGAGGTCCCCACCGCTGCGGGCGACCCGCGAGACCGCCCGGACGGCGGCCGCGGCCTGGGTCAGGTCGCGGGCCAGGTCGTCGACCGCCCGAGGGGGGGCCGGAAGGACGACCGCTCCCTCGGCGACGGTCTCGGGCAGGTTCGCGCTCACAGTCCGGGCCTCCATCCGCATGGTCACGGGGCACAGCATGCCGGGCGGAGATTCCTGGCATGCCCTTTTCACCAGAACGTCACCCGTCCAGGGGCGAGTTGGGGCCGCCCCCTGGTGTCCGCACGCCCGCCCTGGTAGGGAAGCGCCCGCCCGGCGGCGGACATCCACGCAGGTCAGGAGGGTCGGAGGCGGGCGCCGCCGGGGAGCCCGGAACGACGCGCACGCACCACCCCCGCGCCCCGGACCGCCGGTCCGGGCCCCTGCACGCCCGGCCCACCACCGGCACGCCCTCGGTCAACTCCCTTGGCAGGAAAGGGAGATAACGTCGAAGCTCGACCCGCACAGCCCTCCGGTGCCGCCACCGGGCCCGCGGACGGAACCCGTGGCGGACGCGCACGCACCCCAACTCCCTTACCCGGCCGGGCCGTCGGCCAGCCTGGCCGCGACGCGGATCGAGTCCCGGCCCGAGCCCGAGCGGGCATTCCCCCACCCCTGCTGACCTGCGGTATTCGATGTCGGCGCCGGGCCGCGGCAACCTCCGGCCACCCCTGTCGCGTCAGACCGTCGTGATACTAATCGTTGCGACGGCGGGAGCCGCCGTCCGGCGGCAGGCACGATGACGACGGTTCATCCGTTCCGGCAGGGTCGGGACGGCTACGGGGAGGGGCACGGTATGACGGCGAGGTTCGGCAAGGTGCAGGGCGGGCGCGGGCTGCGGCTCGGCAAGCGGGTCACGGGGACGGCTGCGGCCTTCACCGCACTCGCCGCACTGACGGGCTCCCAGGTGACGGGCTTCGGGCTCGCCCCGGTCGCGGCCGCCGACGCCGTGACGTCGCCGGACGCCTCCGCCTCCCAGCCCGGCGGCAGCCCGACCGGCGGCGCCGGCAGCGCCTTCGGCACCGGCGTCCCGGCCGACGGCGGCGGCACCGTCCAACTGCCGCAGCCGCCCGGCACGGTGCCCGGCGCGCCCGCCGCCGGCCCCTTCGCCGCCACCGGCCCGGCCCTGCCCGCGACCGTGCTCGCCGCCTACCGCCAGGCCGAGGCCTCGGCCGCACAGCGCTCGCCCGGCTGCCACCTGCCGTGGCAACTGCTGGCCGCGATCGGCCAGGTCGAATCCGGCCAGGCCAACGGCGGCCAGGTGGACGCGACGGGGACGACCCTCACCCCGATCCTCGGTCCGGCGCTGGACGGCAACGGCTTCGCCGCGATACCCGACAGCGACGGCGGGCGCTACGACGGCGACGCGCGCTGGGACCGCGCCGTCGGGCCGATGCAGTTCATCCCCTCCACCTGGGCGACCTGGGGCACGGACGCCAACGGCGACGGCAAGGCCGACCCGAACAACATCTTCGACGCCGCCGAGAGCGCCGCCCGCTACCTGTGCGCGGGCGGGCGCGACCTCGCCGACCCGGCGCAGCTCGACCGGGCGATCCTCAGCTACAACAACTCGGGCGAGTACCTGCGGACGGTCCGCAACTGGATGGCGCACTACGGCAGCGGCAGCGTCACCACCGTGCCGAACCGCCCGGCCTCCTCGACCCCGCCGGCCTCGTTGCCCTCCCCGCTCCTGCCCCTCGCGCCGCTGCTGCCGCCGACCGGGACGACTCCTGGCGCCACCCCCGGGACGCCGAGCGCCCCCGGGACCACCCCGCCCCCGGGCGGGCAGCCCTCGCCGAGCGCGCAGCCGACCTCGCCGGCCCCGACGCCGTCCTCCTCCGCGCAGCCGACGACGGACCCGAGCACCACCCCGACGGGCACGCCCGGCACCACACCGCCGTCGACCGCGCCGGCCACGCCGTCCGGCACGCCGTCGACCACTCCGTCGGGCACCCCGTCCTCGACGGCCACCCCGACCGGCACGCCGTCCGGCACCCCCACCACGACGCCGACCACGACGCCGACCGGAACGCCCACCGACTGCCCGAGCCCGACGGCCACGACCACCCCGACGGGCAGCCCGTCCCCGACGGCCACCCCGACCGGCACGCCGTCCGGCACCCCGGCCGCCCCCGGGTGCGCCACGGCGACGCCGACCCCCGGCGGCACTCCCACCCCGGGCGGCACCCCCTCCTCCGCCGCCCCGAGCACGACCCCCAGCGCAGGCCTCTCCCCCTCGGCCGCCCCGCCGACCCGCTGACACCGCCCCATCCGCCGACGGCCCGCACCCCTGGTGCGGGCCTTCCGCGTTCCCCACCCCGCCGCACCAAGCTCCCGAGACCGAGCTCGAGACCGAGAGCTGGACCGAGACCTACGCCGGATCCGACCCGGCCCCGGCCCTGGGCAGCGCCCCCGGACCCAGCGTCGCCCGGTGCACCCGCCACCGCGCGAGCATCCCGTGCAGTTCGTCCACCATGAACGCGAAGAAGGCCGCGCTCTCCGCCAGCCGCTCCCCCGCGACGGTGCCCGCGCCGACGGTGGCCTCGCCCTCCCTGAGCACCCGCACCCAGCGCAGCAGGTACTCGTCGCGCCGGGTCAGCGACTCGAACCAGACGTCGTTCAGCACCCGGTAGCGGTCGCGCCGCGAGCCCGGCTCGCGCTCCTTGGCGGCCAGGCCGATCTGGGTGAGGTAACGCATCCCGCCGGACACCGCGGCCGGGCTGATCCGCAGCCGTTCGGAGAGCTCGGCGGAGGTCAGGACGCCGCTCTCCTCGGCCATCAGGCAGGAGAAGAGCCGGGCCGGCATCCGGCCCATGCCCGCGGCCACCAGCTCGGCCGCGAACCGTTCGACGAAGTCCGACACCGCCTGCTCGTCGCGCTCCTTCTCCGCTTCCCGCTCCACCACGCGCGCCTTCCCCTCTCCGGTGATCAACAACTCGACTGAACTTTAACGCCTTCCCAATATTCACGTTTTTCTGAAACTACGGTAGCTTCAGCAGCATGACGAAGGCAATCGCTCTGACCGGCCTCCGCAAGACCTTCGGCCGGACCACCGCGCTGGACGGCCTCGACCTCACCGTCGAGACCGGCGAGGTGCACGGATTCCTGGGGCCCAACGGCGCCGGGAAGTCCACCGCCATCCGGGTGCTCCTCGGTCTGCTGCGCGCCGACGGCGGCAGCGCCCGGCTGCTCGGCAAGGACCCCTGGCACGACGCCGTCGAACTGCACCGCCGCCTCGCCTACGTCCCCGGCGACGTCGAACTGTGGCCCAACCTCACCGGCGGCGAGGCCATCGACCTGCTCTCCCGGCTGCGCGGCCGGCTCGACCGCCGCCGCCGCGACGAGCTGATCGAGCGCTTCGACCTCGACCCCACCAAGAAGGGCCGCAGCTACTCCAAGGGCAACCGGCAGAAGGTCGCCATCGTCGCCGCGCTCGCCTCCGACGCCGAACTGCTGCTGCTCGACGAGCCGACCTCCGGCCTCGACCCGCTGATGGAGGTGGTCTTCCAGGACGTCGTCCTCCAGGCCCGGCGGCAGGGGCGGACCGTCCTGCTGTCCAGCCACATCCTGGACGAGGTGGAGAAGCTCGGCGACCGGGTCAGCATCATCCGCCACGGCCGGGTGGTGCAGACCGGCAGCCTCGGCGAACTGCGCCACCTCACCCGCACCACGGTCGAGGCCGAGACCCACCGCCCCGTCACCGGGCTGGAGACGCTGGAGGGCGTGCACGCCGTCCGCACCGAGGGCGCCCGGGTGCGCTTCGCCGTGGACGGCGCCCACCTCGACGCCGCCGTCCGCCGCCTCGGCGAGGCCGGGCTGCGCAGCCTGGTCAGCCACCCGCCCACGCTGGAGGAGCTGATGCTGCGCCACTACGGCGACGAGCTGGCCGCCAACGGGCACCCGGTCGACGGCGAGGCCGCCCGATGACCGCCACCACCACCGCGACCAGCGCGCCCGCCACGGCCCCGCGCCCGCCCCGCCCGCGCACCACCCTGGCCGGCACCGCCACGCTGCTCCGCTTCGCCCTGCGCCGTGACCGGCTCCGCCTCCCCGCCTGGGTGCTCGGCCTCGGCCTGCTCACCCTCGCCAGCGCCAACAGCGTGCACACCCTCTACCCGACCGCCGCCGACCGCGCCTCGATCGCCCACGCCTCCGCCGGCCCGGCCGTCCTCGCCATGACCGGCCCCGGGCACTACCTGGCCGACTACACCTGGGGCGCCATGCTCGGCCACCGGCTGCTCGGCCTGCTGGCGGTGCTGGCCGGGCTGATGAGCGTGCTGACCGTCACCCGGCACACCCGGGCCGAGGAGGAGAGCGGGCGGGCCGAGCTGGTCCGCTCCGCCGCCGTCGGCCGGCACGCCCAGCTCGCGGCCGCCCTCGGCGCCGCAGCCGTCGCCGACCTCGCGCTCGGCCTGCTGCTCGCCGCCGGGCTGCCCGCCCTCGGCGTCCCCGGGCTCGACACCGGCGGCGCGCTGCTGTTCGGGGCCGCGACCACCGCCGCCGGACTGCTGTTCGCGGCGGTCGCCGCCGTCGCCGTCCAGGTCACCGCGCACGCCCGGACGGCCTCCGGGCTGGCCCTCGCGGTGCTCGGCGCCGCCTACGCGGTGCGCGCCGCCGGGGACGCCGGGTCGAACGGGCTCTCCTGGGCCTCCCCGATCGGCTGGCTCCAGCGCAGCTACCCCTTCGTGGACGACCGCTGGTGGCCGCTGCTGCCCGCGCTCGCCCTGGCCGCCGTCACCGGGGTGGCCGGCTTCGCGCTGAGCACCCGACGGGACGTGGGCGCCGGGCTGCGCGCCGCCCGCCCGGGGCCGCCCACCGCCCGCCCCGCCCTCGGCACCCCGCTCGGCCTCGCCCTGCGCCTGCACCGCGGCCTGCTGGGCGGCTTCGCGGTCGCGCTGCTGCTGCTCGGCGCGATGTACGGGTCACTGCTGGGCGGCGCCGACGCGATGGTCAAGGACGTCGACCAGCTGAAGGAGGCCCTCGCCCGGCTCGGCGGCCGCTCGCTCACCGACTCCTTCGCCGCGATGACCCTGCTGGTGGTGGCGGTGGTCGGCGCGGTCTACGCGGTGCTGGCGACGCTGCGCCCGCGCGCCGAGGAGAGCGCCGGGCGGGCCGAGCCGGTGCTGGCCACCGGGGTGTCCCGGTCCGGTTGGCTGGGCGGGCACCTGGCGGCGGCGATGCTGGGCTCGACCGCGGTGCTGCTCGCGGCGGGGGTGGGCTTCGGCCTGGCCGGGGCGCTGTCCACCGGTGACGCCGGCGCGTTCCCGCGACTGGTCGGCGCGGCCCTGGCGTTCGCGCCCGCCCAGTGGGTGACGGTGGGGTTCGCCGCCGCCGTGTACGGCTGGCTGCCCCGGGCGACGCAGCTGGCCTGGCTGGTGCCGGCGTACGCGTTCGTGATCGGGTACCTGGGCCCGCTGCTGAAGCTCCCCGCGGGCCTGGACCGGCTCTCCCCGTTCGGGCAGGTGCCCCGGCTCCCGGCGGCCGCCATGGACTGGACGCCGCTCGCGGCGCTCACCCTGGTCGCGGCCGCCCTGATCGCCCTGGCGCTGGCCGGGTTCCGGCGCCGCGACCTCGAAACGCGCTGACTCCCGGGGCTGCGGCGGGGGAAGCGGACGGGGCCGGCCACGGCGGGCCGGCCCCTGGCCGGGTCACAGGTGCTTGACCAGCTCCGGCATCAGGTCCTGGAAGGTCCGCCCGCTGGCCGGCTGCCCGATCGCGGTCATCTGCCAACCGGCGGGCGTGCGCTGCACCTTGGCCATGATCTGCGCGGTGTACGGGCCGCCCCCGGTGAGCGTGTACCGGGCCAGCTCGGCGCCCGTCTGCTCGTCGACCAGCCGGCAGAAGGCCGCCTCGACCTCCTGGAAGGTCTGGCCGGTGAAGGAGTTGACGGTGAAGAGGATCTGGTCGACCTCGGCGGCCATCTTGGTCAGGTCGACGGTGATCGACTCGTCGTCGGTCGCGTCGCCCGCGCCGCCGACCAGGTTGTCGCCGCTGTGCCGGACGGAACCGTCATTGCTGTTGAGGTGCTGGAAGAAGACCACGTCCACCGGCCGCCCCTGGGAGAACAGCACCGCCGAGGCGTCCAGGTCGATCTCCCGACCGGCGGCCAGCAGCTTGGCGAAGAAGCCCTTGGGCTGCGCGGCCTTCCAGCCCAGGCCCATCCGGACCACACTCAGCTGACCGCCGCCCGGCTTCTCCAGGCTGATCTTCTGCCCCTTGGCCAGCGAAACGCTCATCGTGCCCTCCTCGTCCCTGCCGCCGCTCCGTGCCGTGAATCTACAGCACTGTCGAACATCTATGATCATCCGACCGGCGCGCTCCCAGCACCCCTACCCCGCACTCCCCCCGCCGTCACCACCGGGGGCGGTCTGCACACTGTCAAGCGCCCCGGGGAGGAGCTTGCGCGGGGCGGCGCGCAATCCGGCTCGGCCAACCTGGCAACCGGCGATTCCGACGTCTGGCGTAGCCGCGAGCAGGGGCCGAACAGGCGGGCGGCCTGCGGACTAGGGTCAGCTCGGAGGCGCCGCCGACCGGGAGAACGGCCGCCGACGCACCGAGCGTTCCGCGCACGTTCCCGTGATCCGCCAACCCACGCTGGGGGGACCACCATGTCCGAGCACGAAGGAACACCGCCCGCACCCGCCACCGCCGCCACCACCTCGCGCCTCGGCCGCCGCCGCCTGCTGCGGGCCGGCCTGGGCACCGGCGGCGCGCTCGCCGCCGTCCGGCTGCTGCCCGGCGGCCAGGCCTGGGCCGCCGCCCCGGAACCCGCGCCCGCGCCCGTACCGGAGTCCGTGCCCGCCACCCTCCCCGGCGGCGGCGCCGCCACGGCGCAACCCTGGCCGGACTGGGCCCGGTTCGCCCGCGTCGGCGACGGCACCTTCAACGAGCCCGCCGACATGCAGAGCGCCGTCGACGCCCTCAGGGCGCAGAACGTCAGCGTCATCGAACTCGACACCCTGCTCTCCAACTGGCTCACCGACGCCGAGTTCGCGGCCCACATGGCCGAGGTGAAGACCTTCACCGGCCTGGCGCACGCCGCCGGCCTCAAGGTCGTCATGTACTACCCCTCCCTGGAGCTGATCTCCCCCGGCGGCGAGAAGGGCCGCTCGTTCTACAAGAACGACCAGGGCGGCGCCTGGGTCCAGCGCGACCTCGCCGGAAAGCCCAACGTGTTCTACGGCAGCGTGGTGGTCTGGGTCGACCCGGGCGACGAGAGCGTCTGGCTCAGCCCCAACTCGCCCTGGCGGGACTACTACCTCAAGCGGATCAAGGGCGTGGCCGCCACCGGTGTGGACGGCATCTGGCCGGACGTCCCGATCTACTTCGACGGCGTGCTCTCCTGGTGCGACGCCTCCACCTGGGGCGCGGCCGCCTTCAAGGCCGACAGCGGCCTCGCCCTGCCCAAGGCCGCCGACTTCGCCGACCCGGTGTTCCGCCGCTACCTCGAATGGCGCCACCGCAACCTGCTCCAGTTCCAGCTCGACATCGCCGCCGCCGGACGCGCGGTCAACCCCGACCTGGTCACCTTCGTCGAGACCGTCTCGATGGACTACCGCTACGCCACCTCGATCGGCCTGGACGGCGGCTACCTGCGCCAGGCCGAGGGCGCCGTCAGCCAGGTCTGGGAGGTGGACATCCTCGGCAACTACGACGGCATGCGGCACGCCACCGCCTCCGACTGGGTCTGTCTCATCTCGATGTACAAGTACGCGCGCGGCGCCAGCGGCACCAAGCCCGCCTGGGCGTTCTCCTACGGCTGGCAGGCCGACGACGCCTCGCTGGTGATGTCCCAGCTGATCGCGGCCGGCTGCAACCCCTACGAGGTGAAGACGCCGTACAAGAACGACACCGTGGACGCGGCGATGCGTGCCCGGATGTACCGCTTCGTCCAGACCAACCAGGAGCGGCTCTACAACGCCGCCTCGGCCGCCCAGGTCGGCGTCTACCACTCCAGCCCGTCCCGGGACTACGTCAGCCCGGGCGCGGGCATCGGGATGTACGTCAACGCGACCGCGCCGGCCGGGATCAGCGACTGGTGGGGCGGCGACGACCCGGAGCAGAGCTGCGCCTCCGTCCCCTGGCTGGGCGAGTTCCGGGGCGCGGTGAAGGCGCTGGTGTACGCGCACATCCCGTTCGACACGGTGCCCAGCCCCGGCCTGGCCGCCGCCGACCTGGCCCGGTTCAAGGTGCTGCTGCTGCCCGACCTCCAGGCTGTCTCGGACGCCGAGGCGGCCGTGCTGCGGGGGTTCGTCGCGGCCGGCGGGACGATCGTGATCACCGGCCCGGCTCCCACCGCGCTCGACGAACTGGGCGGCCAGCGCGCCGAGTTCGCGCTCTCCGACGTGCTCGGGCTGCGCCGGGGCAGCCCGCTGCCGGCCGGCAAGCAGAACCCCTACGGCAGCGGCACCTGCTGGTACGTCCGCAACCGGGCCGGACTCAGCTACCTCACCAAGACCGACCAGGCCTCGGCCGACCAACTGCTCGCCCCCGTCCGCCAGTCCGCACCGCCCGCCGTCACCCTGGCCGGGGACCCCCGGATCTTCCTGGACGCGCGGCGGCTCGGCAACGACGCCGTCGTCCACCTGGTGAACTTCACCAACTTCGGCGACACCCCGGCGGCCTTCCGCACCACGCCCGCCAACTGCACGCTCTCTTACGCCCTCCCGGTCGGCGCCGCCGTCACGGCCGTCACCGTCGCCACCCCGGACGGCACCGACCCGACGCCCAAGCCCGTCCCGTACACCGTCACGGGAGCGACGGTCAGCGTGCCGCTGACCGTCGTGCAGTACTCGGTGGTGACGGTGACGGTGAGCTAGAGCGCGGGCGCGGGGATGCGCCAGAGGGCGGCGGGGTTGGCCTCGCCGCCCGGGGCGGACTCGAAGGCGATCCACTTCCCGTCCGGGGACCAGCTCGGCGCGCCGTCGTACGAGCCGTCGTCGCCGGTCACCCGGACGGGGCGTCCGCCGTCGGCCGCGACCACGAAGACCTGGGCGTTCGGCAGGTTGCCGAGGTTGGAGGAGAACACCAGGTACCGGCCGTCCGGGGACCAGGTGGGATCAGTGTGCTCGCCCGGCACGTCGGTGACCTGGCGCAGGCCGGTGCCGTCCGCGCCGACCGTCCACAGCGCCCAGTTCTCGCCGCCGGCGGCGCGCCGCTGGAAGACGATCCGGTCGCCCCGGGGCGACCAGTTCGGCTGCCGGTTGTCGGTGCCGGTGCCCTTGCCGTCGACCAGCCGGAGGGGGGCGCCGCCGTCGCGGCGGACCTTCCAGAGCGAGTCCTGTTCGGCGTCGTCGCCGTGCACGGCGGCGTGTTCCGGCTCCCAGCTCTGCTGGAAGACGATCCACGCGCCGTCCGGGGAGAAGCTCGGCTCGCTGTAGCCGCTGCCGTCCTCGTGCCGGGTGACCCGCTCGGGGCTGCCGCCGGGCGTCATCAGCCAGACCTCGTCGTGGCCGGACTCCCGGTCGGTGGCGAAGGTGAAGGCGCCGGTGGCGGCGTTCCAGCTGGTGCCCGGGAGGTTGACGGCGGCCTTGTCGGGATCCTCCAGGACCTTCTGCGGCGCGCGGGCGCCGTCCAGCGGCAGCACCCCGAGGGCGGCGGCGCCCTTGTTGTAGCCCTCGCTGAACTCGGTCAGCAGCACCGAGCGGCCGTCCGGGGCGAAGGCGGGGTTCTGGGCGCTGCGGCCACCCTCGGCCCGGTAGAGCAGCTCGGCGCCGTCGGCCCGGCGCTCGCCCCCGGTCGGCGGCGCGCCGCCGGCCCGGGTCGGCCGGGGCTGCGGCCCGTCCTCGGAGCCGGATTCGGCGCAGCCGGACAGCAGCAGCATTGTGACGGCCGCGGCGGCGAAGAACGTGCGAGTCCTCATGACCCACAAGCTAGTTGACGCTTCGTCACATCGCGTACGCCCGCAGGCGGATCAGGCGTCGCCGTCCAGCAGGTGCTGGCGGACCTCCTGGAAGGTCCAGGCTCCGCCGGCCGGGCGGGCGAACACCCAGACCAGGTCGAAGCGGTCCGGCCAGGTGGCGGGTGCGCCGCTGCCGGCGGCGCCGAGCGCCTCGACGATCCGCGGGATCCCCGAGTGCTCCCAGCAGATCAGTACCGGCTGGGGCCCGGCCAGGGCGGCGCCGGCCAGGGCGGTCTCCTGGGACTCGGCGTACCCGGTGTCGACGGTCAGCCCGAGCTTGGCGGCGAGCGGGGTGACGGTCTGCCGCATCCGGTGCGCCCCCGCCAGTGGGCCCTGGTCGGCGGCGGCGAGGATCCGGGCGGGGGTGCGCAGGCCGGGCGCGGGCGGGGCGAACAAGGTGGGCAGCGCCCGGGCGCGGGACCAGCCGCGCTCGGTGAGGGACTTGCCGTCGTGGCCGCCGTTCTCGTCCAGTCCCGGGTGGCCGCCGTCCGGCTTCTCGCCGTGCCGGATGATCATCACCAGGGCCTCGCCGCCCGCGTCGCTCGCCCTGGCCGCGCCGGCCTCCTTGCCCGCCTTCTTGCCGGCCTTGCCGGAGGAGGCCGAGCAACCCGCCAGCAGCACCGGAGCGGCGATCGCCAGGCCGGTGAGCAGGGTGCGCCGGGTCGGCCGCGCCGCCACTCGGTGCTCCATCTCTCGGCCCCCCGTCACCTGGTCCCCCGCCACTCGGTGCCCCGTCACTCGGTCCCCCGTCACTCGGCACCCCGCTCCAGGCGCACCAGCGCGTCGACCGCGACGCCGTCGCCCTCGCCCTTGTGCCCGGGCTCCGGGCCGACCGTCCGGTGCACCCGTTCGGCCCGGACGGTGCGCAGGCCGCGGTCCGCGAGGTCGGCGAGGACGTCCTCCGGGGTGAACAGCACGGCCGGGTCCTGCGGGCCGCCGACGCCCTCGGTGAGGTTGCTCAGGTCGTGCCCGACCACCAGCAGGGTGCCGCCGGGAGCGAGCGCGGCGGCGGCGCGGCGCAGCGCGGCCCGCCGGTCCCGGGCGGGGACCTGGAGGTAGGCGACCAGGATCAGGTCGTAGCCGGCGGCGGGGGCCTCGAAGGTGCGGGCGTCGCCGTGCCGCCAGGTGAGCCGGTCGGCGACCTCGTCGGGCAGGTCGGCGGTGAGCCGCTCGGCACGTTCCAGGGCGACGGCGGAGTAGTCCAGCCCGGTGACCTCCCAGCCCCGGCCGGCCAGCCAGATGGCGTTGCGGCCTTCGCCGGCGGCCAGGTCGAGGGCGTGGCCGGGGACGTGGGCCGGGGTGAGGCCGGTCAGTTCGCGGACCACCCAGCGGTTGGGCTCGGCGCCCCACACCAGCTCGGTCGCGGCGTAGCGGTCGTCCCAGTCCTGGCTGTCCATCGCGAGTCCTCCGTTCGGCGGGCCTGCTCCGCAGCGGTCAACCTACCGGGCCCGGGCGTCGGCGGCCCGGAACGGTCCAGCGGGCGGACACCCTTGACGGCGAATATTGGTCCAGTCCAATCTGTGATGTCGTGACGCGAGCGGGTCAGCCGACCCGCCGCGCCCGCCGTCCGTACGTCGGCACGCTCCACCTGCCCGCGCGCCCCCACAGCGCCCGGGCGGCTCCCCCGGCCCACCCCGGGCCACGCACCGCCGGAAACCCCCACACATCCGGAGGACAACCGCATGCACGACCGCGTCATGCCCGCACGGCCCGCCCAGGCCGCCGGGCACCGGACCGCCCCGCGCAGACGGGCCATGGCCCTGGCCCTCGCCGCCACGCTCAGCACCAGCGGCGCCGCCCTCGCCCTGACCCTCAGCCCCGCCTCGGCCGCCCCGGTGAACCTGCTGGCCAACGGCGACTTCGAGGCCGGCACCCTGACCGGCTGGACCTGCGCCAACGGCTCCGTCGTCACCACCCCGGTGCACGGCGGGAGTTACGCGCTCAGCGGCGCGGCCTCGGCCTCCGACACCGCGCAGTGCCAGCAGACCGTCACCGTCCAGCCGAACACCACGTACACCCTGTCCGGCTTCGTCCAGGGCAGCTACGTCTACCTCGGCGCCACCGGGACGGGCGTCAACTCCTCGGTCTGGACACCCGGCGGCACCGGCTGGAACCAGCTGAGCACCACCTTCACCACCAGCGCCACCACCACCTCGGTGACGGTCTTCACCCACGGCTGGTACGGCACCGGCGCCTACTACGCCGACGACCTCAGCCTGACCGGCCCGGCCGGGCCCACCTCCACCGGCAGCCCGACCGCGAGCGGCAGCCCGACGGCCTCCACCAGCCCGACCGCGTCCAGCAGTCCGACCGCGTCCGGCAGCCCCACCGCGAGCGGCAGTCCGACGGCCAGCGGCAGCCCCACCGGATCCGGCAGCCCGACCGCGACGGCCACCGCCAGCGGCCCGGCCGGGGACGGCAAGGTCACCACGCCCACCGGCGTCGCCGTCACCAAGGTCACCGCGGGCGCCGTGGTGCTCACCTGGCAGCCCTCCACCCTGACCACCGGCGACGGCCCGATCGCCTACAAGGTGTGGTCCAACGGCCAGCTGGTCGCCACCTCGATGGGCACCTCCGTCGCCGTCAGCTCGCTGCTGCCCGGCAAGGCGTACACCTTCAGCGTCCAGGGTTACTCCGGCTCCCACGCCTCCGCCCAGTCCGCCGCGGTGAGCACCACGACGGCCGCCGCCCCCGCGCAACAGCCCGTCCGCTCGGCCTACTTCGACCAGTGGGGCGTCTACGAGAACGCGTACTACCCGAAGAACGTCGACACCAGCGGCGCCGCGGGCAAGCTGGACGTCATCCACTACGCGTTCGCCAACATCGACCCCACCAAGCTCACCTGCTTCCAGGCGGTGAAGGCCTCCGACTCGACCAACGAGAACAACCCCAACGCCGGTGACGGCGCGGGCGACGCCTACGCCGACTACCAGTCCGACTACAACTCCGGCACCAGCGTGGACGGCAGCAGCGACACCTGGGAGCAGCCGCTCAAGGGCAACTTCAACCAGCTGCGCCAGCTCAAGGCCAAGTACCCGAACCTGCGGTTCACCATCTCGATCGGCGGCTGGACGTACTCCAAGTACTTCTCCGACGCGGCCGCCACCGACGCCTCCCGGAAGACCTTCGTCTCCTCCTGTGTCGACATGTTCCTCAAGGGGAACCTGCCGACCGGCGTCGCGGGCGACGCCTCCGGCGGCGCGGCCACGGCGGCCGGCATCTTCGACGGCGTCGACCTCGACTGGGAGTACCCGGGCTCGGCCGGCGGCCACACCGGCAACCACTACTCCCCCGCCGACAAGCAGAACTTCACCCTCCTGCTCAAGGAGTTCCGCACCCAGCTGGACGCGATCGGCTCCGCCCAGGGCAAGCGCTACCTGCTGTCCGCCGCCCTGCCCAGCGGCCAGGACAAGATCGCCCAGCTGGAGACCGACAAGATCGGCAACTACCTCGACTACGCCGACGTCATGTCCTACGACATGCACGGCGCCTGGGACGCCAAGGGCCCGACCAACCACCAGGACCCGCTGCACGACAGCCCGGCCGACCCGACCACGCCGATCACCCCCGGCACCCGCAAGTACAACGTCGACACCATGCTCGCCGCGTACACCACCGGCCTGCCCGAGTACGGCATCCCCGGCGGCTTCCCGGCCAACAAGCTGGTGCTCGGCATCCCGTTCTACTGGCGCGGCTGGACGGGTGTCCCGGCCGGCTCCAACTACGGCCTGTACCAGAGCGCGACCGGCCCGACGGCCGCCAAGCCGCTGAGCCAGGAGGCCGGACTGGCCGCCTGGAAGGAGCTCAACCCGACCGCCGCCACCACCCACTGGGATCCGGTCACCGAGAGCAGCTGGGTCTACGACGGCACCAACTTCTGGACCGGCGACACCCCGCAGGCCATCCAGGCGCGCGGGGCCTACACCAAGAGCAAGGGCCTCGGCGGCCTGTTCGCCTTCTCCCTGGAGAACGACGACGCCTCCGGCACGCTGCTCAACTCCATGGACGGCAGCCTGCGCTGACGTCCGGCACGCCGGTGGGCCCGCGCGGATCTCCGCGCGGGCCCACCCGCTTCGGCGAGGTTCGGCGGGCCCTGCTCAGCCCTTGAGCCCGAGGGAGGGGAACAGGTCGACGAACGGCTGGGTGGTCACCGAGACGCTCCGGCCGAACGGATCGTCGAAGTCCCAGATCATGAACAGCAGGAACGCGATCAGCGCGCTGAAGCAGCCCGCCAGGATCAACTCCCTCGGCGTGCGCCGGATCTGCAGCGCGAACAGCATGCCGACGGTCACCACGGCACCGGTGATCAGGCCGAACCAGACGACCCCGGGCATGGTCGGCCCGGCGTTCTGCCCGCGCGAGTTGCGGGCGTCGTCGGCCTGGCTGATCCGGTCCATGATCGGCTGGTAGGACTGCGACTCCAGCTCGGAGGCCGGCGGCCGGGTGGCGACGTCCACCCGCAGCTTGTCCAGCAGTTCGGTGCCCTTGTCGGAGATCTCGCCGTTCTTGCGCATGTAGTCCCACTCGACCTTCACCACGTACGAGACGTAGGCGTCCACGTCGGCCCGGACCTGGTCGCGGAACTCGGCCGGGTAGACCACCGCCCGGTCGCTCACCTCCTGCAACGACTGCGCCTCCCGGAACAGGTCGTCCTGGGCGGCGCCGCGCGCCTCCCAGACACCCGCGAGGGCGAGGCCGAGGACGATCGCGTAGACCACGCCGATCATCATCGTGATGTAGTCGATGACGTCCGGGGTCTCGTCGACGTTCTTCTCGGTGCCCACCCGGCGGTGCCGCAGCACCACCACCGCCACCACGACGGCACAGGCCGCCGCCATCGCGATGGCCAATGCCAACCATTCGGACATGGGAACTCCCTTCTCTGGCTCGGCTTGTGACGGAACAAAGGATCGAGGCCGGCCCCGGGCCAGGCAGGTCGGGCTCCAGGGCCGGACCGGGGGCCGGGGCGGGCCGCCTCGGTGGGGCGGTCAGGACCGCCCGGAACGGCCGCGGCCGCGTCCACGGCCCGGGCGCAGGGCCGCCGCCGCCAGGATGGCGGGCACGGTGACCAGCAGCATGGTGGTCGTCGCCGGGGCGTTGTGGTGGTGCTGCGGCGGGACCGGCGGCTGCGCCGCCCGCACGTGGTACACGGGCTGCGCCGCCGGGGTCGGCCACAGCGGGCTCGGGCGCACCGGGCTCGGCGCGTCCGGGCTGGGGGCCACCGGGTCCGGTGGGGGCGCCGGTGCTGCCGGGGCCGGCGCCGGGGGTGCGGGCGGGTTCGGCGCGGGTGCCGCCGGCGGCGGGGTGGGCCCAGGTGTCCTGCTGGGAGCCGGCGTTGTCGGCGCGGGGGTCGGCGACTGCGTGGGGACGGGTGCCGGAGTCGGACTGGGCTTCGACGTCGGCGAAGGCGTCGGCGTGGCACTCGGCGTCGGGGTCGCCGTCGGGCTGGGCGTGCGGGTGGGGCTCGACGTCGGGGTCGGCGTCGGCGTGGGGCTCGGGCAGGGGTGCGGGTGGTGATGGTGGTGGTGCCACCAGTCCCCGTGCCACCAGTCCCCGTCGTGGCCCCCGTACCCGCCGTGCTCGTCGTCCGGGCGGCCGGGCTGCCCACGGACCCCCGTGGTGTCCGAGGGCCGTGGTGAGGCCGGTCCGGGCACGGCCTTCGGCGTGCGGCAAGGGTGGTGCCGGTGCGGGAGCCCGGGCCCCTGGTGTCGCGCGTCGACCGTCGGGGCGACGGTGACGCCGACCTGGACGTCCACGTCGACCCCGACGTTCACGTCCCCGCCCGGCCCGACCTGCACCGACACGTCCGTCGCGGTGCAGACGCAGGAGTCGACGGTCGTGCCGTGCTGCTGCTCCCCGCCGTGGTGTTCGGTGCCGGACGCCGAGGCGCCGCCGACCAGGGCGCACATCGCGACCACTCCGACCGCGGCGCCGATCAGCCTGGTCCGCCGACCGGAGGCCGCACCCCCACCGCCGTCCAGCGATATCCGTCGGGACTGCCGGCGCTGCGGCATGGGCTCCACTCACCTCTCGGGTCGCCGGGGACGGGATCAGAACAGGGCGATCCGCCCGGCCCGCAGGAGGACGCGGGCAGGCGCGATCAGACGTGATGAGGCACGATCAGGCGGACGGCCCGCCTTCCAGGGGCGGGCCGTCCGTCATCAGGTCAAACGATCTTCGAGCCGGCCGGTTACGGCCCGGCCCCGTTGTCGGCCGTCCTCAGTGGCGGCGGTGCGCGATCTCGACGTTCTCCAGGACGCCGACCGCGTCCGGCACCAGGATCGCGGCCGAGTAGTAGGCGCTGACCAGGTAGGAGATGATCGCCTTCTCGTCGATGCCCATGAAGCGGACCGACAGCGACGGCTGGTACTCGTCCGGGATGCCGTTCTGGTGCAGGCCGATGACGCCCTGGTTGTCCTCACCGGTACGGATCACCAGGATGGAGCTGGTGTTCTCCTTGGTGATCGGGATCTTGTTGCACGGCAGGATCGGCACCCCGCGCCAGGCCGGCACCTGCTGCCCGCCGAGGTCGACGTGGTGGGGGTACAGGCCGCGGGCGTTGAACTCGCGGCCGATCGCGGCGATCGTCCGCGGGTGGGCGAGCAGGTAGTCGGGGTCGCGGCGGCGGTTGAGCAGCTCGTCCAGGTCGTCCGGGGTGGGCGGGCCGGAGTGGGTCTGGATCCGCTGGTCGAAGTCGGCGTTGTTGAGCAGGCCGAACTCCGGGTTGTTGACCAGCTCGTGCTCCTGGCGCTCGCGCAGCGCCTCGATGGTCAGCCGGAGCTGGTGCTCGATCTGGTTCATCGGCTCGTTGTACAGGTCGGCGACGCGGGTGTGGACCTTGAGGATGGTCTGCGCGACGCTCAGCTCGTACTCGCGGGGCTTGAGCTCGTAGTCCACGAAGGCACCGGGCAGCTCGAACTCACCGTGGTGGCCGGCCGACATGGCGATCTCGGCCTCGCCGCGCTCGTTCTGGGCCTGCTGCGGCAGGGCCAGGAACCCGAGCAGGTGCTCCTGGAGGCTCGGCGAGTTGTCCCGGATGGCGGCGAAGTCACGGCGGGTCAGCGTGAGCGCGACGCCGGCGGTGGCGGTCGTGGCGGTGAACTCCCAGACGGCGTCCGGGTCCAGCAGGGCGTCGTCGCCGAAGCGGTCGCCGTCGCCGGCCACGCCGACCACGGTGTCGTCGCCGTACTTGCCGGTGCCGATCTTGTTGACCTTGCCGTGCGCGATCAGGAAGATCCGGTCGGCGGCCCCGCCCTGGGTGGTGAGCACCTCGCCGGGGCCGAAGTCGCGCTGCTCGCAGCGGTCGGCGAGGGCGGTCAGCACCTCCTCGTCCTCGAAGCCGCGCAGCAGGGCGAGCTCACCCAGCTCGGCGGGGATCACCCGGACCTGGGAGCCGGTCTTGATGAACTCGACCACACCGTTGCCGACGGTGTAGGTGAGCCGTCGGTTGACACGGTAGGCGCCGCCGGCGGCCTGTACCCAGGGAAGCACCTTGAGCAGCCAGCGGGAGGTGATCTCCTGCATCTGCGGTGCGGACTTGGTCGTGGTGGCGAGGTTGCGGGCAGCGGCCGTCGTGAGGCTGGACTGCTGCGGGACCTGCGCTGTCTCCGGGCTCGTGTCCACGGGCATCGGCAGGGGTCTCCATTCATCTGGTCGGATCACGCGGTCAGGGAAGGACGGCGACGGGGTCGCCCCGATCCACCCCGACTGATGCCATGACGGCTCATCAGACACGCGTATCGATGGGGGTGTTGGCGATTCATCGCGATCACGGCCACCGTCTCCCGGCGGCCCATCGGGAACCCTAGATCACCAGCGCCCGACCGGGCCCGCACGGAGGCCGACTACCCCCCGATAGGGTGAATCTGAAGCAGTCCCATTCCGCTCGGGCCCCGGGTCGCGAGAACATCCGTTCCCCGCCGCGGATCCCGCGCGACCGACCCCCGTGCGCGGACAGCGGACAGCGGACAGGCGGCGTACCCCCCGTACGACATCGGCGGGAGCGGGTCGTCAACGGGGGGCCGGCACAACGGGGCCGACGCAACGGGGCCGGTCAGCTGCGCCCCGACCATGGGCGCCGGCCCGCCACCGGGATCCGGGCACGCGAACGGCCCGTCAGGTGCCGGGACGGGGGCGGCCGGCACCTGACGGGGGATCGGGGATGCGCAGTGGGGGTGCGACGGGGAAGCGGCGAGGGAGCGCCGGTCGGGCGATGCGTCAGGCGCAGGCGATCTGGCTGCCGGGGATGCCGACGATGCCGGAGTTCTTGGCCTCGCCCCCCTTGTACTCGTAGTACAGGTAGGAGTAGAAGTCGATCCTGGTCGCCGCGCCGCAGGTCGAGTCCGGCGCCACGGTGTAGGTGACCGTGAAGCTGCTCGTGGCACCGGGGGCGAGCGGCACGTTGTACCGGGCGATCCCGCCGTGGACATTGTCGCTGCAGCCGTTGGTCTGGGTGCCGCAGGCCGTGGCGGTGAACTTGAGGCCGTTCTCCAGACTGGTCTGGTAGGTCGGCTGAACGCTCTGGTACACGAACTGGATCGGCGTGTCGTACGGGTTGCTGAGCGTCAGGGTCAGGGTGAACTCGCCTCCCCGGACGGTCGTTTGCCGGTCGGAGACGGCCGTGAACGGCAGCGGGGTGTCGGCCTGGGCGGGTGTGGCGGAGAGGAGCAGACCGACGGCGAGGGCCGGGCACGCGGCGAGGGCGACACGGCTCAAATGTGTTCTGCGCATGACCAAGGAGCGTAGGGCGCGGTACCGGTTCCGTTGCCCCGCTCCGCCCCGGTCCGTACCGACGCACGAGTCGGGGGCGGACACCGCGGACCACCCCGGCTGCGTTCCGCCCCCACCGCCCCGCCCGGGGCCCTATGCTTCGCCCGCCGCCCCGGACGGCCACCCGGAGCCGGTCGCCCGGCAGGCCGGTGCCGGTCCGGCCGCCCCGGGCCCGGCCGGTTCAGGCGGGCGGCGGCAGGATGTCGCAGAGCGCGGCGAGCGCCGCCGGGTAGGCGTGGTCGGGCGGCGTGGCGTAGCCCACGACCAGGCCGTCCATGGCCGGCATGGCCTCCGGGCCGATCCCCGGGTGCCGGTAGTCGGCGAGCCCGTCCAGGCCCAGGCCCCGGCGGGCGGCGGCCTGGAGCACCGCGTGCTCGGTGCCGGGCTCCAGCCGCAGGACGGCGTGCAGGCCGGCCGCGACGCCGGAGACCCCGATGTGCGGGGCGCTCCCCGCCAGCGCGGCCACCAGCTGGTCGCGGCGCTCCCGGTAGCGGCGGCGCATCCGCCGCACGTGCCGGTCGTAGCCGCCGGAGTCGATCAGCTCGGCGAGGGTCAGCTGGTCCAACGCGCTGGCCCAGCCCTCGCGTTCGCCCTTGGCGGCGAGCACCCGGTCGACCAGATGGTCCGGCAGCACCATCCAGCCGAGCCGCAGCGCCGGTGACAGGCTCTTGCTGACCGAGCCGAGGTAGACCACCCGCTCGGGGTCGAGCCCCTGGACGGCGCCGACCGGCTGGCGGTCGTAGCGGAACTCGCCGTCGTAGTCGTCCTCCAGCAGCAGGCCGCCGCGCCCGCGCGCCCAGTCGACCACGGCGGCGCGGCGGCCGGCGTGCAGCGGTCCGCCGGTCGGGAACTGGTGGGCGGGGGTGAGCAGGGCCGTCCGGACGTCCTGACGGTGCGCCAACCCGCCGAGCCTGGCGCCGTGTTCGTCGACCGGAAGGGGCACGGTGGCGACCCCGGCGGCGGCCAGCAGCCCGCGGTGGAACCCCAGCCCGTACGCCTCGACGGCCAGCGGCCCGGTCGACTCGGGCGGCAGGGCGGGCGCCCCGCCGGCGAACAGCAGCCGCAGCGCGTGGGCGAAGCCCGAGCAGACCACGATCCGGTCCGGGTCGGTGCGCACCCCGCGGACGCGGGCCAGGTAGTCGGCGAGGACGGTGCGCAGTTCGCGCCGCCCCTGCGGATCGCCGGGCCCGAAGGCCTCGTTGGGCGCCGCGGTCAGGGCCCGGCGGGCGGCGGCCAGCCAGGCGGCGCGCGGGAAGGACGCGGCGTCCGGCCGGCCCTGGCGCAGGTCGTGGACGGGCCCCGGCCGCACGGAGGGTCGGGGGGACGGGCTCGGCGGGACGGGCTCGGCGCGCTCGGCGACGGCGGTGCCGGAGCCCTGACGGGCGGTCAGCCAGCCCTCCGCCACGAGTTCGGCGTACGCCTCGGCGGCGGTGTTGCGGGCCAGCCCGAGGTCGGCGGCGAGCGCGCGGTACGGCGGCAGTCGGGTGCCGGGGGCGAGCCGGCCGCTGCGGATCGCCTCGCGCAGGGCCGCCATCAGCGCGGCACGGCGGCCCCCGACGGCGGGGAGGTCGAGGTGCAGGTCGCTGCCGGTCGGGTGGGCGGGCCCGGTGGGGTGCGCGCCCGGCGTTTCCGTCATGGTCACGCACCCTACCCGCCGCCACCCGGCCCCCTGCCGGGCGGCCCGGCCGCGCTACGGCACCACGGTGACCGGCCAGCGGCCCGCCTTCACCAGGCGGACGGCGACCGAGCCGATCACCCGGTGCCCGGCCTGCTCGGAGGCGCCGACCACGACGGCGTCGGCGCGCAGTTCGTCCGCGAGCTTGGCCAGCCCCGTATAGGGGTCGCCGCGCATGGTGAGGAAGCGCCATTCCACCCGCCACACCTCCTTCACGTGGTGCTCGGCCTCGCGCAGGGCGGTCAGCAGCTCGTCGGCGATCTCCTGAGTGGTCTCCTCCACCACGGCCCCGGCCAGCGCGGTGGCCGCGCCCAGGATCGGCTGGACGTACGCGACCGCGAGGGTGGCGCCCTGGCGGCGGGCCAGCCCGGCGGCGTAGGCGGTGGCGCGCCAGGAGGAGTCGGAGCCGTCCAGCCCCGCCAGGATCACCTTGGGCCCGTCCGTCCCCAGTTCGAAGCCCGCGGGGGCCGCTGCCGCCCTGGGCTCCCCGGCGCCGCCGACGGCCTCCACGTCCTCTGCATCGCTCTCGTTGCTCATGGCCCCGAGGCTATGCCCGCCACCGTGCGTGACCGGAGGGGGCCCTCCCGGTGAGGGTTGTGGCGCGGGCCACCCGGGGCGCCGGGCGGTGCGGCGATTTCGACACCGGGGGCTGGTGGGACGTCACGCGCTGTCGACGATGTGGGCGGGCTCACACGACTTTCGGCGTGACGCAGGCCACTTCGGCGGGTGGTTTGATCTTGAAAATGGTGGCAAATCGGGCCAAATCATGTCATTTCCTTGATCCTTACGCCCGGTAACGGCCCCCTGACGTGCCTAAACCTCCAAATCCTTGAAACCGCCTCAACCGCCCCCGTACCTTCGAATCCGTTGCACCAAGCACTCCGCTCCGGTCGGCTTCACCGCCCCGGAACCGGAACGGTGCCGGACCACGCGAGTGACGTGTCCCCCGAAACCAACGGCCTTCCGAGGGCCTGGTTCCGCGCGCTCGCAGCCTCCTCCGAAAGGAACCGCATGACCTTCCGTAACGAGACTGCCGCTACCACCACCACCGCCACCCCGAAGCGCCGCAACCGCGTCCGGATGGCTCTGATGGCCGGGGCGATCACCGCCCTGCCGGTCGCCGGCCTCGTCACGGCCACCAGCGCCTCCGCCGCGCCGGCCACCGTCTGGGACAAGGTCGCCTCCTGCGAGGCCACCGGCAACTGGGCCGTCAACTCCGGCAACGGCTTCTTCGGCGGCCTGCAGTTCACCTCCAGCACCTGGGCCGCCTTCGGCGGCACCGCGTACGCCCCGCAGGCCCACCAGGCCACCAAGGAGCAGCAGATCGCCATCGGCGAGAAGGTCCTCGCCGCCCAGGGCCCCGGCGCCTGGCCGATCTGCTCCGTCAAGGCCGGCCTGGGCAAGTAGTCCCCACCCCCCGGCCCGCCTGTCCCGGGCCCCCGACGCCGCCGCACCCTCCCCGGGTGCGGCGGCGTCGTCGCGTTCCCGCCCGCTGCGGCCGACCGCACGCGCCGGCCTGCGGGCCGCGCCCACGGGCGGCGGTCGGGCTACCGGACCGGGGCCCGTTCCGGGCCGCCGCCGGGCGGGCCGGCCGCCACCGTCACCGAGAAGTCGGTGTGCCAGTCGGGCGAGGGGCAGTCCTCCTGACCGGACACGTCCAGCGTCCCGCCGGACAGCACCTGGCCGGCGGTCGTCGCCGGATCGATCACCACGGCCGGGTCGATGAAGATCGCGTCCTGGTAGCGCGGCCCGACCCCGTAGTGGCAGGTCAGGGTCCGCGGCCCGGCGGCCGTGCAGTCGTACGGCGTCGGGCCGGTCAGCGTGGTGTGCTCCGGCACGGTGATCCGCACGTCGATCGGGTGGGTCGAGTACGACGGACCCGCGTTGTACACCCACAGCGGCAGGTCGATGGTGGCCCCGGGTGCGCCGGTGAGGTCGCCCGGCTGCGGCACCGGGTGCCCAGCCTGCCAGGCGGAGGAGGCGCCGACCATGAAGTGGGCCCGGGTGTCGGCGGTGGTGAAGCTGTACGGCGTGGTGTGGCCGGACTGGTCCGGGTCGCCCGGGTAGAAGGCCTGCACGTCACCGCTGATGGTGGTGAACGGCGAGGTGATCGGCGCGACGTACAGCGACAGCCGCTCCACGGACGTGGCCCCCGGCGCCAGGCCGGCCGGGACGAAATAGGAGCTGCCCGTCCCGAAGTACGTCAGCTCCACCGACGGGTCGGCCGACTTCACCACGCCCGGCGGGGGCAGGTGGACGACCACCAGGGTCGGATCGGTGGTCGCCGCCGGGCCCTGGTTGGTGACGCGCACCTCCAGGGTCCCGTTCTCGCCCGGGACCACCGGGCCCCGGGGCGGGCAGAGCTCGACGGACAGCCGCGCGGTCGCCGACCGCTCCGCGCGCGGGGCAGTGACGGCCTGAGCCGGCCAGGCCACGAGTACTAGGGAGAGCGAGGCCAGGGCGGCGGCACGCAGGGTTCGTATCATGACCATCACGCTCCCCCCGTCCGACACTCAGGGCAACCGGATGAATGCCGTCCGTAGCGAGTCCGGCGGCGCCGTTCCGCTCCGGCACGAGCTTGCCCGGGGCCCCGGAGCGTACCGAGGTGGCGACGGTCCGGCCGCGAGCCGGTCACGAACCGACCCGGCGCACCGCACGGCAGGTACGGTCGGTTCGCCGGGACCGTAGGCGAATTCCACCGGGGGGACCATGCGCCGCACCTGGGCCCTGCTCGTGCTCGTGTCCTCGCTCGGGCTGGCCGCCTGCGATCCGCACACCGATCCCGGCCGCACGCTGCCGCCGGACGACCGGCCCGGCTACGCGATCCCCGCACCCAGCCCGCCCCACCCGCCGATGCCCGAGCTGCGCGGCCAGACCGTCCTGGCGGCACGGGCGCTGCTGCCCCTGTGGTACCCGGTCAGCGTGCGGGACGCCGGTCCGCGGGGGCGGGTCGTGGTGGTGCAGTGGGAGTGGCGGGTGTGCGGGCAGAGCCCGGCGGCCGGCGAGGTGCTGACCGGGCAGGCGATCGGCCTGACCGCGATGCGCGTCGAGGAACCCTGCCCGTAGCACGGGCCTGACGGGCCTGCTAGGTCCTGTCCGGTCGGGGCGGGAGCGGCAGCGGGAGAGCGGGGAGGCCGTCGATGCTGGTGCCGACGTACTGCTTGCCCTCGCAGTAGGTGCTGAACTCCTCCTCGTCCTTGCGGCCGAAGAACTGCGCGTGCAGTTCGCGGTCGGCGCGGTAGTCCATCAGCGGGACGGCGAACCCGCAGGAGTCGCTGACCCGTTCGGCCCGCACCAGCACGATCGCACGCAACCCGGAGCCGTCGGCGGCCGGGTCGAAGCGGCCCAACAGCCCGGCGAAGCGCGGGTCGTCACGGAACACCGGCTCGCCCCGGCCGTGCACCCGCACCACGGTCGGCGGGCCGTCGAAGGCGCACCACATCAGCGTGATCCGGCCGTTCTCCCGCAGGTGGGCGATCGTCTCGGCGGTGGATCCGCCGAAGTCCAGGTAGGCGAGGGTGAGTTCGTCGATCACCACGAGCGTGCCGGAGCGGCCCTTGGGCGAGACGTTGACGTGCCCGTCGGTGGAGAGGGGCGCGGTCGCGACGAAGTAGAGGGGCTGCCGTTCGATGAACTCCCGCAGCCTGCCGTCGATGCTCTCGTACTGCTTTCCCATGCCCGCCAGTGTGCGCCCATCTCGCCTGGCAAGAAAGGATGATCCGCTGGGCGAGACGGCCGCCTCGCCGGGGGCGCCCACCGGGACGCCCGCAGAGCGGCCGAACTCGGCGGCCCCGGTGCGCATTTGTCCAAGACGCCCGCCCCCGCCGCGCGGCACGCTCGCCACCGGCCGCCGATACTGGGAACGTGACGACGGAAACCCCCGAGACGTCCGCAGCCGGCGCAACCGGGCCCGCGGCCGCAGCCACAGCCGACGAGGCCGCAGACACGGCCGCCGACACCGACGCCGGCCTGGTCGACGAAGCCGTCCGCGCCCGGCCCGCGCCCGCGCTGCGCCCGTACGTGGCCTGGTACTCCGGGTACCGCCAGCGCGGCATCCCGCCCGCCCTGCACCGCGGCCTGCCGTCCCCGTACCTGACGTTCATCCTCACCCTGGACGAGCCGCTGGTGATCACCGGGCACCCCGACCCGGCGCAGCCGCCCGGCAGTTACCCGACGCTGCTCGGCGGCCTGCACACCGGCCCGGCGCTGATCACCCACGACGGCCGGCAGTCCGGCGTGCAGATCGCCGTGCACCCGCTGGCCGCCCGGGCGCTGTTCGGGCTGCCCGCCGGCGAGCTGGCCGGGATCGACCTCCCGGCGGAGGAGGTGCTGGGGCAGCTCGGCCCGCGCCTCCAGGAGCAGTTGCAGTCCGCGCGCACCTGGTCCGAGCGCTTCGCCGTGCTGGACCGGACGCTGCTGCGGGCCGCCCGCCCGTCCGGGCAGGTGCCGCCGGAGGTCGGCTGGGCCTGGCGGGCGCTGCGGCGCAGCAACGGCACCCTGCCGGTGGCGGCGCTGGGCCGGGAGACCGGCTGGAGCACCCGGCACCTCCAGGAGCGGTTCCGCCGGGAGACCGGTCTGACGCCGAAGGCCGCCGCCCGGGTGATCCGCTTCGACCGGGCCCGCCATCTGCTGGCCGCCTCGCCACCGCCCCGGCTCGGCGACCTGGCCGTCCGCTGCGGGTACTTCGACCAGGCGCACCTGGCCCGGGAGTTCCGCGCCCTGGCCGGGGCCGCGCCGAGCGCGTGGCTGGCGGCGGAGGGGCCGGAGGAGGCGAAGTTCCGAAACGTCCAAGGCGGGGCGGGTGCGGCGGCCGCAGAGTGGGAGGCGTAAGCAACCCGCCCCCCCGAGGAGACAGCCATGGACGGCACCGCCCCCGCCCCGCAGGTCTGGCCCAGCCTGCGCGCCACCGACGCCCGGGCCCTGATCCGCTTCCTGGTCGACGCCTTCGGCTTCCAGGAGGTCGTCGCCTACGGTGAGGGCGGGTTCGTCGCCCACGCCGAACTGGCCTGGCCGGAGGGCGGCGGCGTGATGCTCGGCTCCGACCGGGAGACGCCCGAGGGCGGCGCGCCCTGCCCGGGCCGGCCGGGCGGTTTCACCGCGTACGTGGTCACCGCGGACCCGGACGGCGTGCACGACCGCGCCGTCGCCGCCGGGGCCCGGATCACCACCGCGCTCACCGAGACGGACTACGGTTCGCGCGACTTCGCCGCCGCCGACCCGGAGGGCAACCAGTGGTACTTCGGCACCTACCGGGGTGCGCCGCGGCCCGCCGCCCCCGCGCGGGGCTGAGCGGCCCGCCTCCGACGCCGGTGGACCGGCTGCGCCCCCGCCGCCGCCCGGGCAGACTGGCTGCGGGGGCCACGCACAGGCCCACCCAGGCTCCGGGGAGCACCCATGCCGCAGCTCACGGTGGACGGGCGCACCCTCGCGCTCTCCCACCTCGACAAGGTGTACTACCCGCGCACCGGCACCCTCAAGGGCGAGGTGCTGCGCTACTACGCCGCCGTGCACGGCGCCCTGCTCCCCCACCTGCGCGACCGCCCGGTCTCCTTCCTGCGCTGCCCGGACGGCGTGGAGGCCGAGGTGTTCATCGCCAAGAACCCGCCGGCCGGCACCCCGCGCTGGGTGCGCACCGTCGAGGTGCCGAGCAGCGGCGGTGGCCTGCGCCAGGTCGTCCTCGACGACGGCGCCGCGCTGCTCTGGGCCGCCAACCTGGGCTGTCTGGAACTGCACGTCCCGCAGTGGCACGCGGCCGCGCCCGGGCTCGCCGACCGCCTCGTCCTGGACCTCGACCCCGGTGCGGGCGCGTCCGTCCTCACCTGCCGCACCGTCGCCGTCCTGCTGCGCGAGCGGCTCGCGGCGGACGGCCTGGCGGCGTGGGTGAAGACCTCCGGCTCCAAGGGCCTGCACCTGCTGGTCCCGATCGAGCCCACTCCCAGCACCCGGGTCTCGGCGTACGCGAAGGCGCTCGCCGCCGCCTTGGAGGGCGACCGCCCGGAGCTGGTGGTGCACACCATGGCGAAGGCCCGGCGGGCCGGCCGGGTGCTGGTCGACTGGTCGCAGAACAACGCCAGGAAGACCACCGCCGCGCCGTACACCCTCCGGGCCCGGCCGCTGCCGACCGTCTCCACCCCGCTGACCTGGGCCGAGCTGGAGCGCGCCGGCACGGCGGACGACCTGGTGTTCACCCTCGCCGAGGTGCCGGAGCGCCTCGCCGCCCACGGCGACCTGTTCGCGCCGCTGCTGGACCCGGAGCGGGCCCGGCCGCTCCCCACCGGCCCGGCGACCCGGCAGGAGCAGCCCCGCCAGGTGCTCCACCCGCCCGTCGAGGTGATGCGCCCCGCCGCCGTCACCGCCGTCCCGCCCGCCGACGGCCTGGGCGGCGCGGGCGTGCAGTACGAGCTGAAGCTGGACGGCTTCCGCTGCGTCGCCTTCGCCCGCGGCGCCCGCCCGCCCGTCCTGCAGTCCCGTACCGGCCGCGACCTCGCCCCCGAGTTCCCGCCGATCGCCGCCGCCGTCGCCCGGCTGCCCGAAGGGCTGGTGCTGGACGCCGAACTCGTCGCCTGGCGGGCCGGCCGGTTCGCCTTCGGGGAACTGCTGCGCACCCGCCGGGCCCGGGCCGCCGCCCCGGACGTCGTCCTCGGCCTGATCGCCTTCGACCTGCTCGCCCTGCCGGGCCGCGACCTGCGCCGGCTGCCGCTCACCGACCGGCGCCGGCTGCTGCTCGCCGCGCTGGCCGACGTCCCTCCGCCGATCCAGCCGGTACTGGCCACCACCGACCGGACGGAGGCGCTGGACTGGATGGCCCGCCTCGCCGACACCGGCGTCGAGGGCCTGGTCTGCAAGGCCGCCGGCTCCCCCTACCGCCCGCGCGGCACCGGCCGTGCCTGGGTCAAGTACCGCCGCAGCGACACCCTCGACGCCACCGTCCGCGCCTTCACCGGTCCGGCCTCCCGTCCGCACGCCCTCGTCCTCGAACTCGACGACGGCCGGGTGCTCCTCAGCACTCCCCGGCTCACCCCGGTCCAGGCCCGCGAGGTCGCCGAGGCCGTCGGTCCCCTCGCCGGCCCGCCCGTCACCGACCCCGAGCACGGCCCGGTCCACCCCCTCACCGGACCGCTGCGCGCCGAACTGACCCTCACCGGCCGCCCACCCGTCGCCGCCTTCGTCCGGCTGCGCGGCGACTGACCCCCCTGCGCGGCTCGCGCCGGGCACGCCGGGAACTCCCCGGGACGGGAAGCGGGTTCACCCCTTCCGCCGCTTCGCCGCGTGGACGAACTCGGTGACCAGGGTGTCGTTGAAGACCGGCAGGTCGGCGGGTCGGCGGCTGGTGACGAGGGGGCCGGGGCCGGCGCGGCAGACGTGCACCTCCTCGTCCACCCAGTGGGCTCCGGCGTTGCGCAGGTCGGTGCGCAGGCTCGGCCAGGAGGTGAGGGTGCGGCCGCGGACGGCGTCGGCCTCGATCAGGGTCCAGGCGGCGTGGCAGATCGCGGCGACCGGGCGGCCGGAGGCGCAGTAGGCGCGGACGAAGACCACCGCGGCCTCGTCCAGCCGTAGCGCGTCGGGGCTCGCGACGCCGCCGGGCAGGACCAGGCCGTCGAAGGCGGACGGCCGCGCCCCGGCGACGAGGAGGTCGACGGCGAAGGTGTCGCCCGGGGCTCGGTGCCGGACGGCCTGGACGCGGCCGGGCCCGGTGGACAGCAACCGCGGGGTGCCGCCGGACTCGGCCACCGCCTGCCACGGCGAGGTCAGCTCGACCTGCTCCGCCCCGTACGGCGCGACCAGGAAGGCGATCGTCCGGCCGGTGAGCGTGGTGGACGGCCAGCCCATGGCTCAGCGCCGGTGTGGGTCGCAGGCGGAACCCAGGTGGACGGCGGCGGCCGGGGCGGGGCTGAGCCGGGCGCGCGGGCAGTCCAGGTGGACGGTCAGCTCCAGGTGGTCGATCCGCGACACCAGACCGACCGGAACGGACAGCCGGGTGCCCGCCACCCAGGGCCCGGCGTCGATCAGCAGGTGGTCCCCGGTGTCCTGTTCGACCCGGCCGAGCGGGCCGTCGGTGGCCTGCACCTCGTACCCGGTCAGGTTCAGGTCGGCAGCGTGGTGGGGTCCCGGACGGTACTCCCACAGGTCGGTGGTCATCACGCCTCCGGTTGGTCCCAGGGGCGGCGTTCGCGGCGCTCGTCCCGGTCGGGGGGTGCGGCACGGTGTTCGCCCCGGTCCCGGCCCGCAGCCTGGTCCCGGCCCTCACCCCGGCCCGCGGCCCGGCGGCGCAGCAGCGCCGAGGTGGCGATCGCCGCCGCCACCGAGGCCGCCCACACCAGCCCGAGGGCGGTCAGCACCGCGGTGGTCGGGGTCCGCACGCCGATGCTGAGGCAGATCGCGGACATCACCAGGGCGGTCAGCACCACCCCGGCGGACAGGCGGCGCCCGACGCCGCGCAGCACGCGCCGGGCCCGGCTCGGCGACTTGGCGCCCATCGTGCTCAACTTCCGGTCGAGGCGCGTGTCCTGGCGCAGATCGGACTCGATCTCCTCAAGGAGCCGTCGCTCCCATCCGCTCAACGCGGGTCCGTCCATCTCGGTCACCTCCGACACTTCCGGTGACGTGCTCGCACCCGGGCGGTTGCCCGGTACGGGCAGGCGCTAACCGCTCAGGGGGCCGCCGGTTGCGGCGTGTGGTGCGGCGCCGGCGGCGGCGCCCACGGGGCCGAAGGCCCGGGGCCGGGCCAGCAGGCTGTCGTCCAGGACGCGCAGCAGGGCGTCGGCGTCGCGGTGGACCTCGACCGCGCCCGCCGCCCTCAGCTCGGGGCCGGCGTCCGCACCGGCCGCCAGGGCGACGCACGGCACCCCGGCCCGCCGCGCGGCCAGCACCTCGCGCACGCTGCCGGCCACCGCCACGGCGTGCGGCGGTGTGCCGCCGACCAGTTCCAGCGCGGCCCGCACCGGGTCACGCCCGGGGGCGGTCACGGTCAGGGCCGGTGCCCCGCCCGGCCCGGGCCCGGTCAGCACGACCGTCCAGCCCCGGGCGGCGCACTCGCGCAGCAGTTCGGCGGAACCGGGCGGCGCAGGGCGCCAATCGGTACCGAAGAGAGCCGCCGAGATCACCGTCATGGCCGACCGTTTCCCTTCCCGGGCCACGCACCGTACGCGCCCTTCCAGGTTAGGCCGCTCCCCCGCCGTGCGCGCAGCCTGCGGCCCACCGGTTTCCCGGCACCGGGAGGACCCGCGCGGCAGCCGGTCGGCGAACCCGGCTACCCGGCGTCCGGGTCGGTGGCGAGGCGGGCGTGGAGGTGTTCGTCGACGTAGTCGCCGTCGCCGTAGCGGTAGGAGGCCCGGGTGGTGCCCTCGTGGCGGAAGCCGCCGCGGTCGGCGACGCGGCAGGAGGCCTCGTTGCCGACCGCGTGCCAGAGCTCGATGCGGCGGGCGTCGGCGGTGGCGACGGCCCAGCGGGTGACGGCGGTGACGGCGCGGGTGGCGATGCCCCGGCCGCGGACGGTGGGGAGCAGCCAGTAGCCGACCGTGGCGATGCCGTCCGACTGGTCGGTCCAGCCCAGGAAGGCGTTGCCGTGGAGGGTCCCGTCGAGGGCGTCGGTGATCGCGAAGGCGGCCGCGCGCCCCTCGGCCCAGCCGGTGTCGCAGCGGTCGAGGTAGGCCTCGGCGCCGGCCGGGTCGGCGATGCGCAGCGGGTTCCAGCGGGCGATCTCCGGGTCGGCCGCGGCCGCCACCAGGGCGGGGACGGTGCCGCCGGGCACGTCGAGGGCCCTGCCCCAGGGGCGCAGCGCGACGTCGCCCAGGTCGAGGGTGGCGGGCCGCAGGACGCGCCGCTCGGCGGAGGTCTCGGTAGTGCTCATCCGGCCTTCCTATCCCGCCCGCTCCGGTGCCCGCCAGCGAATTTTCCCGGCCGGCAATCCGCCCCCGCCCGGCCGGCGGGGGCGTGCGGCCCGGCCGGTGGTCGAGCGGCCCGGCGGTGACGCCCGGGACGTCCGGTGAGCGGGGACAGGAACTGGTCGAGCAGGTAGCCGTGGGCGCCGTGCAGCTCGACGCCGTCGAAGCCGATCCGCTCGGCGGCCGCGGCGGCCTCGGCGAACG
>NZ_JBFBIR010000061.1:0-47587 GCF_040685715.1 Kitasatospora sp. NPDC088264 | reverse complement strand
GGGCGCGGGGGGGGGCGGGGCGGGGGGGGGGGGCGGGGGGGGGGGGGGGGGGCGCGGGGGGGGGGCCCCCCCCGGGGGGGGGGGGGCGCCCCCCGGCCCGTTCGGGCGGAGCGGCGTCAGGCGCGCGCACCCGCCGGGGCGGGCCGCTCGCCGCCGACCCCGCCCAGCACGAAGGCCTCGTCCACCTGGGTCGCGAGGTCGACGCCGACCTTGGCGTTGGCCCAACTCTCCGCGTTGCGCACGTGGAAGAGCACGGCCTGCTCGGTGTAGCGGCGTACGTCCCGCTGCCCGTACGCGGACTCGGCCTCGGCCCGCAGCTCCTCCAGGACGGCCCGGTTGGTCGGCTCCAGCGACTTCAGCGGCGGCTCGGCGCCCTGCTCCAGACGGCGCACCCAGTCCGAGTGCCCGAAGGTGGTGAGCAGGTCGTCGCCGACCTCCCGGCGCAGGAACGCCAGGTCGTCCGGGCCCTGCACCTTGTTGCCGATCACCCGCAGCCGGACGCCGAAGTCGCGGGCGTAGTCCTTGTACTGGCGGTAGACGGAGACGCCCTTGCGGGTCGGTTCGGCCACCAGGAAGGTCAGGTCGAAGCGGGTGAACAGGCCGGAGGCGAAGGAGTCCGAGCCCGCCGTCATGTCGGTGACCAGGTACTCGTCGGGGCCGTCCAACAGGTGGTTGAGCAGCAGTTCCACCGCGCCGACCTTGGAGTGGTAGCAGGCCACCCCGAGGTCCTCCTCGGTGAAGGCGCCGGTCGCCAGCAGTCGGACCGATCCCTCGTCCAGGGCGATCGGGCGGGCGCAGGCGGCGTAGACCGGGTTCTCCTCGACGATCCGCAGCAGGCGCGAACCCCGGCCGGGCGGCGTGGTCTTGATCATCTCGTCGGCCGAGCGGATCAGCGGGTTGCTGCCGCGCAGGTACTCCTTGATCTCCGGCAGGTGCGCGCCGAGCGAGGGCAGCTCCGCGGCCTGGGCATCCGTCAGACCCAGGGCCGGGCCCAGGTGCTGGTTGATGTCGGCGTCGACGGCGATGACCGGCCGGCCCGCGGCGGCCAGATGGCGGATGAACAGTGCGGACAGCGTGGTCTTCCCGCTGCCGCCCTTGCCGACGAAGGCGATCTTCATCTGGGACTCCGGCTCTCGCTCTGGGCCCGCGCTCGGGGGGCCACCTGCTCAGGGGCCGCACATGCCGAGGCGCCCTAAGTGGAAATAGTTATCGTCTCCGATAGTGGCCATGCTAGCCGGGGTTTGGGCCTCCTCGGCGGAGGGAAGTGAGGATTGCCTCTAATGGGTGATCCGGGGTTGCTGTTCCGGGAGGGGGCGGCTGTTCATTACTCTCGGGTAGGTGAGCACTGGAACAGATCCCCTCGCCCCGCTGGCCCAGCTCCCCGGGGTGCCCGACGCCGTGGCCGAGGTCCGCAAGGCCGTCGACCGGCTCTACGGCCACCGGGTGATGCGCCGCCGCGCGGCCGAGGTCACCTCCGAGTCCGCGCTGCGCGGCGCCCGCGCGTCGGCGGCGCTGGCCGGGGCCGACTGGCCGCTGGAGGAGGTCCGGCGCCGCAGCGACTTCAGCGCGGACCCCGAGGCTCGGACGGTCGGCGCGGCCCTGCGGATCGCCGCCGAGGCCGGCCAGCTGCTCAGCATCTGGCGGCACTCGCCGCTCCAGGTGCTGGCCCGGCTGCACCTGCTCGCCGTCGGCGACGGCGAGCCGTCCGCCGGGCGGCCCCGCCGCGCGGGCGAAGGCGTCGAGGACCTGTTCCCGCTGGGGCTCGAGCCGGTGGAGAGCGTCGAGGTCGTCCAGGTGGACGAACCGCTGCCCGCGCTGCCGCCCGCCCCGGGTGCCGAGGAGGTCGCGGCCCGGCTCGACCAGCTCTCCCGACTGCTGGTGGCGCGCGCCGAGGGCCAGGGCGTGGGGACGCCGGCCCTGGTGGTCGCCTCCGTGGTGCACGGCGAACTGCTCGCGCTGCGGCCGTTCGGCGCGTACAACGGCGTGATCGCGCGGGCCGCCCAGCGGATCGTGCTGCTCGCCGAGGGGCTCGACCCGAAGTCGATCTGCCCGGCCGAGGTCGGGCTGGCGGAACTCGGCACCGACGCCTACCGGCGGGCCCTGGCCGGCTATCTGGCGGGCGCGCCCGAGGGGATGGCGGCCTGGATCGCGCACTGCGGGCGGGCGCTGCGACTCGGGGTGCGGGAGAGTACGGCGGTCTGCGAGGCGATGCAGCGCGGGATGGTCTGAGCGGGCGGGGGCCGCGGGGGCGGCGCGGGCGGGGACCGCGGGCGCTTCTGGCGCTTCCGGCACGAAGATGCGGCGGCACCCGATCCTGCCTGGTGCCGCCGCTGGTGCAGATACCGGGTGACCATGCATGCACCGGAAGTGCTGATCAGACGGGGATCCTGCCCGTTCGTCTGGTCCAGCGGCCCGACAGCGGGTCGGCTGCATGTGGGTGCTCGGATACCTGAACACGCGGTCCGTGGGGCCTTAACTGCGTTGTCGGTTTGACCTCTTCGGGTCCTGACCGGGTCTCGCGGGCCGTGCTTCATTTGTATCGCGTTTCGGGCGAAAGGGGAACCCGAAAAGAGAACTCTGTGCTGATTGTCTGATTTGCCCTGCGCTGCGGGGCCTGCGGTTGCCCGCGTTGCGGGGCCCGAGGCGGGCGGTTCAGGCCTCCGGGCGGCGCCGGTGGGCCAGGTACCAGATGACCCCGGCGGTCACGGCCGCCGTCCCGATCGCCACGGCCGTCAGCACCGAGCCGCTCGGCGCGGAGAACTCCGGGAGCCGCCGCCGCAGTTCCACCGGCCGGTCGAAGACCAGCACCGGCCACTCCCGGGCCTGCGCCTCCTTCCGCAGCGCGCGGTCGGGGTTGACCGCCGACGGGTGGCCGACGGCCTCCAGTAGTGGCAGGTCGGTGGAGGAGTCGCTGTAGGCGTAGGACGCGGCCAGGTCGTAGCCCTCGGACTCGGCCAACTCCCGGATGGCGGCAGCCTTGTTCTCGGCGTAGGCGTAGTACTCGATCTCGCCGGTGTAGCAGCCGTCCTCGACCTTGAGCCGGGTGGCGATCACGTGGTCCGCGCCGAGCAGCGCGCCGATCGGCTCGACCACCTCGGAGCCCGAACTGCTGACGATCACCACGTCCCGACCGGCCGCGTGGTGCTGCTCGATCAGTGAGGCGGCCTCGTCGTAGATGATCGGGTCGATCAGGTTGTGCAGCGTCTCCGCGACGATCTCGCGGACCTGCTGGACGTTCCAGCCCCGGGTGAGCGAGGAGAGGTACTCGCGCATCTTCTCCATCTGGTCGTGGTCCGCGCCGCCGACCAGGAAGACGAACTGGGCGTACGCGCTGCGCAGTACGGCCCGACGGTTGATCAGACCGCCCTGGTAGAACGGGCGGCTGAAGGCCAGCGCGCTCGACTTGGCGATGATGGTCTTGTCCAGGTCGAAGAAGGCCGCCGTGCGCGGCCCGCCCGGCCCGGGGCGAACGGGTGAGCGGGTCTGCGCGGGCCCGGTGGCCTCGCCCGGGGACTCGTCGGCGTGGTCGTCGGCGTTCTCGGTGGTGTCCACGGGAACCGAGGATAGAGGGAGCCGCAAAACAGGCCGCCATTCGGTGTACTCGTGGGCGTGCGGGTTTGTGTTTCTGGCCGCTCGGGTACACCATGGAAGTCACGGATCGTTCGCGACCGTGCTAACCCGGTCCGGCTCCTCCCCCCCGAGTCGGGCCGTGGATAGACGACCCCCGCTCTCCCCCCCGGCGGGGGTCGTCGCACGTCCGGGGCCATTTTTGGGCCCTGAAGGCCCCTCGCGGCGAGCGCCGCGGCCGCCCTGCCGACGGTGTACGGGGGGTGTCGACACCCTGGTCCACTGACCACCTTTCGTCACTCTGCGTCGCTGTTTGCTCATGGCTGCCCGTGGCTCTTCGGCTGGTTCCGATCGGTGGGCAGAGCTGCTGCGGCGGGGTGCCCGAGGGGGCGGCCGGGAGGGTCCGTCCGGTGGCCGGCGAGGGTGCGACGGGCTTCCGGTTCACATCCGTGATCCCCGATCGTCAATTCTTTGACGATAAATCCCTCGCCCGGGTGAACGTTTTCCTCCACAGCCCACGAGTTATCCACAGGTATTCGCATCGTGGATGACGGAATCCCGATCTCCCCCCACCGTGATGGTCGGCGGCGGTCGCCGGGCGGATCTCACCTCCCTCTCTCCCACGAGGTCTGCCGGGCGGCCGTTCGCCGGAACCGTCCGACGTGCGCCCCGGACCGCCCCTGGCGGCCGGGGGCGCAGAGGGGAGCCCACCATGTCGACGCCGATCGCCGACCACGCCACCACCGAAGGGCCCGGGGCCAGCGGCCCGCTCGTCGTCACCGAGGACGAGGGCCTGGCCGAGCACCTGCTGCGGCTCTGCGCGGCCGCCGGCACCGAACCGAGGCTGATCCGGGGCGCACCACCGCCGCGCGAGCTCTGGGAGGGCGCCTCACTGGTGCTCATCGGGGACGACCAGGCCGCCCGGTGCGCCGGGCTCGGCCGGCGCGGCGGGGTGCTGCTGCTCGGGCTGGACCTCGACGACGCCGGGGTGTGGGTCAGAGCCGTCCAACTCGGCGCCGAACACGTGCTGTTCCTCCCCGACGCCGAGGCCTGGCTGCTCGACCGGATCGCCGACGCGGCCGAGGGCGCCGGCTCCCCGGCGCTCACCGTCGCCGTGCTCGGCGGCCGGGGCGGGGCCGGAGCCTCGACCCTGGCCTGCGCCCTCGCGGTCACGGCCGCGCGGGCGGGGCGGCGGACGATGCTCATCGACGGAGATCCGCTGGGCGGCGGCCTCGACATCCTGCTCGGCGGCGAGGCGGCCCGCGGGCTGCGCTGGCCCGATCTGGCCGGCTCGCGCGGGCGGGTCAGCGGGGTCGAACTGGCCAGGGCGCTACCGGTGCTCAAACGGCTCTCCGCGCTCTCCTGCCTGTCCTGGGATCGCGGCGACACCCTGACCGTGCCGCCGGAGGCCATGCGCAGCGTGCTGGCCGCCTCCCGGCGGCGCGGTGGGCTGGTCGTCGTCGACGTGCCGCGCCATCTCGACGCGGCCGCCGGGCAAGCTCTGGAGCAGTCCGACCTGGCGCTGCTGGTGGTGCCGGCCGAACTGCGCGCGGTGGCCGCCGCCGACCGGGTCGCGGCGGCCACCCGGATGCGGCTCGGGGACGTCCGGGCGGTGGTGCGGTCGCCGCGCACCTTCGGACTCCCGGCCCACCGGATCGCCCGCGGGCTGCGACTGGAGCTCGCGGGGGAGTTGGAGCCGGAACCCGGCCTGGCGGAGGACGTCGAGAAGGGCGTCCCGCCCGGAATCCGGGACGGCGGCCCGCTCGCGCGCTTCTGCGAGACCTTCCTGGACGAGGTGCTGCCGCCGGTGCCGGCGGTCGGAGGAGGTGTGTACTGATGGTCCGTCTGCGTAGAACAGGCCCCACCGTGCGGGCGGGGGGCGGTCCGAAGAGCCGGGGCGAGGGTGCGCGGGAGCACCGGTCGCTCAGGAGCGTGCCGCCGCCCGGCGGGTCACCCGAAGCGCCGCGCCACCCCTGCCCGTACGGGCGCACCGCCCGGGAGGAGCGGACGGCGGAGCTGGTGGACGCGGTCCGGCTGCGGCTGGCCGAGTCGGGTGCCGCCCCGACGGCGGGGTCGGTCGCGGCGGTGCTGCGGGCCACCCGGCCGCCGCTCGGCGGGGACGAAGTCCTGGACACCGTGCGCTCGCTGCGTGCCGAACTGGTGGGTGCGGGCCCGCTGGAGCGGCTGCTGGCGGCGCCCGACGTCACGGACGTCCTGGTGAACGGTCCGGACGAGGTGTGGGTCGACCGTGGCGGCGGCCTGCACCGGGCCGCCGGAATCCGGTTCGCCGACGCCGAGGCGGTACGGCGGCTGGCCCACCGGCTGGCCACCGCGGCCGGGCGGCGGCTGGACGACGCGCGGCCCTGGGTGGACGCCCGGCTGCCGGACGGCACCCGCCTGCACGCCGTGCTGCCGCCGATCGCGGCCGGCTGCACGCACATCTCGCTGCGGGTCTGCCGGCCCCAGCCGTTCACGCTCGACGAACTGGTGGCGGGCGGGGCGCTGCCGCCGGAGGGCGCCGGCCTGCTGGCCGGCATCCTGCGGGCCAGGCTGTCGCTGCTGGTGTCCGGCGGGACGGGCACGGGCAAGACCACGCTGCTCGCGGCCCTGCTCGGCCTGGTCGGGCCGGAGGAGCGGATCGTCATCGCGGAGGACTCCGCCGAACTGCGGCCGGCCCATCCGCACGTGGTCCGGTTGCAGAGCAGACCGCCCAACCAGGAGGGGCTGGGTGAGCTCACGCTGCGGGACCTCGTCCGGCAGGCGCTACGGATGCGTCCGGACCGGCTGGTGATCGGAGAGGTCCGCGGGGCCGAGGTGTCGGACCTGCTGGCCGCGCTGAACACCGGGCACGAAGGCGGCTGCGGCACGGTGCACGCCAACACGGCGGCGGACGTGCCGGTCCGGCTGGAGGCGTTGGGCTCGCTCGCCGGGCTCGACCGGCCCGCGCTGCACAGCCAACTCCGGGCCGCGCTCGACCTGGTGGTGCACCTGGTCAGGGAGCCGGGCTCGGGGCGCCGCCGGGTGGCGGAGATCCACACGCTGGCCGCCGGCCGTGACGGGCTGGCCGTCACCACCCCGGCGGTGGAGTTCCCGGTGGTGGGCGGTCTGGTCCCCGGGGCGGGCTGGGAGCGACTGGTCGGGCTGCTGGCGGTGCGCGGGGTGTCGCTCGCGGCGGGGCCGACGTGACGGCGGCGGTGGCCGGGTTGGCGGGTGCGGGGGCGCGGGCGGTGGAACTCGCGTTCGTCCTGCTGCTGGGCGGGTGTGCGGCGGGCGCCCTGACGCTGCTCGGGGCGTGGAACAGGAAAGACCGACGACCGGGAGGTTCCTGACGTGATGGGTGATCAGAGTTCTTTCTGCTGGGTATTGGTGCTGTGCCTGGTGGCCCTCGCTGCGTGGCGTGCGGTGCAGGAGCAGCTGCCGGGTGGGCGGCGGTACAGGCTGGTGCTGGCCGGCAGCGGGCCCCCGCCCGTTCCGGTGCCGGGCCCGCCGGCGGTGACCGCGGGGCGCGCTCGGCCGCGACCGTCCGACTGGCGGGCGACCGAACTGTTGCTCCTGCCCGCGGGGTTGGCCGTCGGGCAAGCGACCTCCTCGCCGCTGCCGGTGCTCGCCGCCGGGCTGGCCGTACTGCCGCTGCGGCGGTGGCGGCTGCGGCGGCGCGTGACGGTGGAGGCCGGGCGGCGGGCGGCCTCCGTGGTGGAGCTCTGCGCAGGGCTGGCAGGGGAGTTGCGCAGCGGGGCGACGCCGGAGCAGGCGTTGCACCTGGTCACGGCCCGCCTCGCGGCCGACCCGGACGGGCTGCGCAGGCTCGGCGAGGAGCCGGTGGCGCGGCTCGCGGCGGGCCGGTACGGCGGGGACGTGCCCGCCGCGCTGCACCTGCTCGCCGAACTGCCGGGCGGGAGCGGCGCGTCGGCGATCGCGGCCTGCTGGCGGGTCGCGTCCGACAGCGGGTCGGGGCTGGCCGTCGCGCTGGACCGGGTGGCGGAGGCGCTGCGCGGCGAGCGGGCGCTGGCGGAGGAGATCGCCGGGGAGCTGGCGGGCCCGCGGACCACGATCGCCGTCCTGGCCGCTCTGCCGGCCGCCGGGCTGCTGCTGGGGGCGGCGCTCGGGGCCCGGCCGGTGGGCGTCCTGCTGCACACGCCGGCCGGGCTGGGGTGCCTCGCTGCGGGGGCGGCACTGGAGGGGCTGGGCGTGCTCTGGACAGCGCGCATCGTCCGGGCGGCGGCCCAGGGCGCCTTGGAGGCGCCCCGGCGGGCTGCCGGGGTGCGGGGCACTGGTGGCGGCGGGAGCTGCGGGCTCTCACGGGTACGGGCGCGGGTGCGGACACGGGCGGAGGTGGTGTCGGGGTGAATCGGGGAGTCGGGTGGGTGGTCGTCGGGGCTCCGGTGGTGGTGGCCGGCGTGGTGCTGGTGTGCGGGTGGGCGCGACAGCGGCGGGCGCTCGGCCGGGTGTTGGCGCGGGTGTCGCCGGGGGTGGGGGTGGGGGCGTCGGCTTCTGGTGGTGGTGGCGGCGGTGGCGGGCGGTGGCGGCCCGTGGCCCTGGCGGTGGGCTCCGGGGCCGGCGCGGCGGTGCTGCTCGGCGGCGCCGTCGGGGTGGTCGTCGGGGCGCTGCTTGCGGCGGGTGTGCACCGGTGGTCGGCCCGGGTGCGGTCCCCGACGGAGCGGCGGGCGGTCCTGGAGGAGGAACTGCTGACCAGGCAACTCCCGCTGAGTGCGGAGCTGTTGGCGGCCTGCCTCGGTTCGGCGGCCTCACCCTCGGCAGCGGTGTCGGCGGTCGGCCGGAGCGTGGGGGCACCGATGGGGCCCCGGCTGGTCGCGATCGGTGCCGAACTGGCCCTGGGCGCACCGCCGGAACTGTGCTGGAGCCGTCTGGGCGAGCAGCACCCGTCGCTGGCCCCGCTGGCGCGCTGCCTGGTCCGGACGAGCCTCGGCGGGGCTCCGGCGGCCGGGCCCTTGATCGGGCTCGCGCAGGGGCGGCGGACGGCGGCAGCCCGGGCGGCCCACGCCCGGGTCCGCCGGGCGGGGGTGCTCGCCACCGCTCCGCTCGGACTCTGCTTCCTCCCGGCCTTCGTCCTGATCGGCGTGGTGCCGGTCGTCATCGGCCTCACCACCCGCTTCGCCCAGGGCGGTTGAACGAGGGCCGCGCCAAGCGGATCGGCGGCGGATCCGTGGGCAGCGGCGTCGGCGGCAGCCGCGTAGACGGCACCGGGGGCATCGGTACGGCGGGGGCATCGGTATTTCGTATTTCGTATTTCGGAGACAGGAGAGATTCATGACCGCAGTGATCGCAACGAGGCCCGGCAGCGGGCTCGCGCTCCGGCACGCGCCCGGGGTATGGCGGCGCAGGAGCCGCTGGGCGGCCCGCCGGATGCGCGGGATGGCCCGGAGCCGGGGCCGGTCGGACGCCGGGATGACCACGGCGGAATATGCCGTCGGCACCTTGGCCGCGTGTGCCCTCGCGGCCGGGCTGTACAAGGTGGTGACCAGCGCGACCATCATGGGGGCGCTGACCGATTCACTGGAACGGGCGCTTCATGCGACCTAGCGACCGTCCACGAACTCCCGCCTGCGCGGCGGCGTTGGGGAGCGGGTCTCGTCGCGTTGCCGTAGGCCGCCCGGCGGCCCCCGGCCTTCGGCCGGGAGGTGCCCCCACCGCGTCCTGCCCCTCCGCCGCCGTTCGGTGCACGCACCCCGACGCCGCCGCGCACCGCCTCCGGGCGGATGGCGTGAGGCCGAGGGCTCACCCCGGCCTGGCGGCGGCACGTGGTGGTGGGCGGGCGTGGTCGCTGCGGCCGGGCCGGCGCGGCGATGCGGGCTTCGTCACGGCGGAGACCGCGGTGGCCCTGCCAGCGCTCGTCCTGCTCGCGGCGATGCTGATCTGGGGCGTGCTGGCGGCGGCCGCGCAGATCCGCTGTGTGGACGCGGCCCGGGTCGGGGCCAGGGCGGCCGCACGCGGGGAGGCGGACGCCGCCGAACTCGCCCGCGCGGCCGCGCCGCCGGGGGCTCAGGTACGGGTGGTGATGGCGGCGGAGGTGGTGCGGGTGGAGGTGGACGCGCCGTGCGGGGCGCCGGGCAGGCTCGGCGGGCTGCTCGCGGTACGGCTGGGCGCGACCGCGGTGGCGGCGCGGGAGGACACCCTCGTGGGGGTCACGGGAGGTGGTGGTTCATGGCCGGCCTGACCGGGGTGCGGTCAAGGGCGCGGCGGTGGGCGAGAACGCGTACCGCCCGGGTGGCCGCCGTCGGCGGGCGCGGGCCGGACGCCGGTTCGGCGACGGTCTGGCTGCTCGCCCTGGCGATGCTCGGCACGGCGGTCTTCGCCGGGACGATCGCGGTCGGAGCGGTGGTCGCCGCGCGGCACCGGGCCGAGTCGGCCGCCGACCTGGCGGCGCTCGCGGCTGCGGACCGGCTGCTGCTGGACCCGGACGGCGGGTGCGGGCGGGCCGAGGGGATCGCCGCCGCGCAGGGCGCCGGCCTGGTGTCCTGCACGGTGGACCGGACGGGGGACGCCGTCGAGGTGGTGGCCGAGGTGACGGTCAGTGGGCTGCCGGCGCGTCTGCCGGTCGGTCCGGCGCGGGCGAGGGCGCGGGCCGGGCCGGTGCGGGCCGCGGTCACCGCCGCCGAGGACGGCCTCGGCGGGCCGACCGGCGGGTCGGCGGCGGGCTCATGAGCCGGTCGGCGGCCCAGCGTCCGCGCTCGGCTCGGGCTTCGCCCCGGAGTTCGTCTCCTAGTCCTTCTCGGAGTCCGTCCCGTGGTCCGCTTCGGAGCTCGCTGAGGGGCCTGCTGAGGGGTCCGCCGTCCCGGAGCCTGCCGTCCCGGAGCCTGCCGTCCCGGAGCCTGCCGTCCTGGGGGCGCCGGCCAGCAGGACGTCCAGCAGTTGGACGGCCGCGGCCTTGTCCAGCGGTTCGTTCCCGTTGCCGCACTTGGGTGACTGGACGCAGGACGGGCAGCCGCGCTCGCACTCGCAGGAGGCGATCGCCTCGCGCGTGGCCGTCAGCCACTCGACGGCCCGCTGGAAGCCGCGTTCGGCGAAGCCGGCCCCGCCCGGGTGGCCGTCGTAGACGAACACGGTGGGCAGTTCGGTGTCGGGGTGCAGCGGGACGGAGACGCCGCCGATGTCCCAGCGGTCGCAGGTGGCGAACAGCGGCAGCAGGCCGATCGAGGCGTGTTCGGCGGCGTGGGCGGCGCCGGGCAGCTGGTCGAGCGGAAGGTCCGCGTCCAGCAGCTGGTCCTCGGTGACGGACCACCAGACCGCGCGGGTGCGCAGCGTGCGGGGCGGTAGGTCGAGCTTGCTCTCGCCCATGATCTCCCCGGTGGAGATCCGCTTCCGGAGGTAGCCGACCACCTGGTTGACCACCTCCACCGAACCGAAGCTGAGCCGGCCCTCGCCCCAGGCAACGGTGGTGTCGGTGTCGAGCACGGAGATGGAGGTGATGTCGCGGGCGGCCGTGGTGTACGGCGGGTCGGCCGGCTCGACCAGGGCGACCGAGTTCTCCAGGTCGAGTTCCCGGACCAGGAAGGTGCGGCCCTGGTGCAGGTGGACGGCCCCGGTGTGGACGGTGGTGTGGGCGGCCGCGGCGTCCACCGTGCCGAGCAGTCGGCCGGTGTCGGCCTCGACGATCTGCACCGGGCTGCCGCCGCTGCCGCGCAGGTCGACGGCGTCGGCCGCGCGTTCGCGGCGGGTCCAGTACCAGGAGCCGTCGCTGCGCCGGCGCAGCAGGCCGCGCCGTTCCAGGACGAGCAGCAGCGGTGCGGTGGAGGGGCCGAACAGCTCCAGGTCGGCGTCGGTGAGCGGGAGTTCGGCGGCTGCCGCGCACAGGTGCGGCGCGAGCACGTGGGGGTTGTCCGGGTCGAGCACGGTGGCTTCGACGGGCGCCGCGAACAGCGCCTCCGGGTGGTGCACCAGGTAGGTGTCCAGCGGGTCGTCCCGGGCGATCAGGATGGCCAGCGCGCCCTGGGCCTCGCGGCCCGCCCGCCCGGCCTGCTGCCAGAGCGAGGCCCGGGTGCCGGGGTAGCCGGCCATCAGGACGGCGTCGAGGCCGGAGACGTCGACGCCGAGTTCGAGGGCGGAGGTGGAGGCGAGTCCGAGCAGTCGGCCGGTGTGCAGCGCGCGTTCCAAGGCCCGGCGTTCGTCGGCGAGGTATCCGCCGCGGTAGGCGGCCACCCGGTTGGCGAGCGGTCGGCCGAGCTGGTCCTGGGTCTGGAGGGCGACGAGTTCGGCGGCCCGGCGGGAGCGGACGAAGACGACGGTGCGGGTCTGGCGCTCGACCAGGTCGGTCAGCAGGTGCGCGGCCTCGGCGGTGGCCGTGCGGCGGACGGGCGCGCCGTGTTCGCCGACGTTCTCGGTCAGCGGCGGCTCCCAGAGGCCGAAGACCATCGGCCCGCGCGGCGAGGCGTCCTCGGTGACCGCCCGGGCGGGCAGGCCGGTCAGACGCTCGGCGGTGGCGGCCGGGTCGGCGGTGGTGGCGGAGGCGAGCAGGAAGGTGGGTGACGAACCGTATCGGGCGCAGACGCGGCGCAGCCGCCGGAGCACCTGGGCGACGTGCGAGCCGAACACGCCCCGGTAGCTGTGGCACTCGTCGACGACCACGTAGCGCAGCACCTTGAGGAAGGAGGCCCAGCGGGCGTGGGCGGGCAGGATGCCGCGGTGCAGCATGTCCGGGTTGGTGAGCACGTACGAGGCGTACTGGCGGACCCACTCGCGTTCCTCGGGCGGGGTGTCGCCGTCGTAGAGGGCGGGTCGGACCCGGGGCGGGGCTAGTTCGGCGGCCCGGCGGCGCTGGTCGGCGGCGAGCGCCTTGGTCGGGGCGAGGTAGAGCGCGGTGGCGCCGCGGCCGTTGCGGGCCTCGGTGCCCTCCAGCAGGTCGCTGAGGACCGGGGCCAGGTAGCCGAGCGACTTGCCCGAGGCGGTCCCTGTGGCGATCACCACAGTCTGACCGCTTTTGGCCAGTTTCATCGCTTCTGCCTGGTGCGCCCAGGGCTGCTCCACGCCGACGGCGAGCGCGGCGGCCACGATCTCGGGCCGGATCGACTCGGGCCACGGCGCATAACGTGCAGGTCGGGCGGGAAGGTGCTCCGTATGGGTGAGCCGGTCGGACCGCCCCCGGCTGGTGGACAGGGTCGTGAGCAGTGCCTCGGGCAGGCTGTGTCGGGGCGGCATGAGGACCCAGTGTGTCACCGGCGTGACGGAGAATCGTCGTAAGCCATCGTGCGGGCATGGTCGCAGGTGGTTGAATGTGGCCGTGACGGCCGGATGGCCGTGGGTCGCAGCGCCGAGGCTTGCCACGTGTGGCTGGGCGCGCCCGGGCTCGCGACCATGCGGTGGCGGCCGGCCGGCCGAGGATCGCACATGACGTAGCAAGGCAAGGTGCTGGAGGTTCCGTGGACCTGTCCCTGTCGACCCGTTCAGTCGGCGATCGTACGGTCGTCGAGGTTGGCGGCGAGATCGATGTGTACACCGCCCCGAAGCTGCGGGAGCAGCTGGTCGAGCTCGTCAACGACGGCAAGTACCACCTCGTCGTCGACATGGAAGGCGTTGACTTCCTCGACTCGACCGGCCTCGGTGTGCTGGTGGGCGGTCTGAAGCGGGTGCGTGCCCACGAGGGCTCGCTGCGCCTGGTCTGCAACCAGGAGCGCATCCTGAAGATTTTCCGCATCACCGGCCTGACCAAGGTCTTCCCGATCCACACCTCGGTGGACGACGCGGTCAACGCGACCGACTGACGCGGCCGGGCCGGCCCGTGCCCGTGGAGGCCGGCCCGTTCGTCCCACGCGTCCGGGGTGCCGGGGCCTGCGGGCCCCGGTGCTTCCCCGGCCGCCCCGGGGCCGGTTCCGCCGGCCCGCAGGGGCCGCATCGTCGGCCCCGGTCGGAGCACCCCGAAGGGGAGAGATGGCAACCGTCGAACTTCGATTCAGCGCGCTTCCGGAGCACGTGCGAACGGCCCGGCTGGTCGCCGCGGCCGTCGCGAGACGGGCCGGGGTCGACGAGTCGGTGCTCGACGAGGTACGGCTCGCGGTCGGTGAGGCCTGCTCCCGCGCGGTCGGCCTGCACCAGCGCGGCGGCATCGGCGGCACGGTCCGGGTCGCGTTGACCGACCAGGAGAAGCGTTTCCTCATCGAGGTCGAGGACGAGGCCGGCCCCGCCGCCGTCCCGACCCCCGGCGCCGCCGAGGAGGCGGACCCGGACGAGGACACCCTCGGCCTCGCGGTGATCACCGGCCTGGTCGAGGACCTGGAGGTCACCAACGGCACGGACGGCGGCCTGATCCGGATGAGCTGGCCGGTCTCGGTCGAGTCCGTGGTGGTCTGAGGGCCCCGACCTTCGGGGTGCCTCGTGCGCCCCGGGTGGTCCGGGTGTCGGTCCAGTCCTCCGGGACGCGTTGACACGTTGTTGAACCTGGCGGTTCGTTGCTTCCGGCACGACCGGGTCCGATCGGTGATCGGACCTGTCGTGACAAGGAAGGCGCTCCGGGCCAAGCTGCCGATCAGCTCCTCGGTGAGCACCTGGGGCGAAGAGGTCTGCTTCGGCACGCCGGTCAGCGTGCCGCGCGCCGTCCGGCCCGGCCCGGCCCGGCTATCCGAACCGCCCGATCCGCGTCGAGCGCGCCTGAGCGGGGCCGGGCACCCGGTGGGGACAACCCGAGGTCCGGGAACCGGGCGCCAGTCGGCGGACATCGGCCGTGTAGGTTCGACGACCGAAGACGACCGAAACCGAAAGGCCTCTCCCGGTGAACAAGCGACTGCTGGCCGTACCCGTCCTCGGCGCGCTGCTCGCGTTCGGTGCCGTCGGCTGCGGCGACGACAACGGCAAGCAGCTGGAGTCCTGGGCGTCGAACGTCTGCGGCTCGGCCAAGGACCCGATCGTCCAGGCGCAGGCCGCGCTCGCCGACACCGCCCAGGTGAAGACCGGCGAGACCCCGACCGAGCTGCAGAAGCGGCTCTCGACGGACATCGGGCGGCTGGCCAAGACCAACCAGGACATCGCGGCGGCCATCACCGCGGCCGGGGTGCCCAAGGTGAAGGACGGCGCGAACCTGCAGAAGGACGCCGTCGCCGAGTTGACCAAGGCGGCCGACGGCTATCAGGACATCCAGAAGAAGCTGGACGCCGTGACCAACACCGACCAGTCGAAGTTCGCGGACGGCCTGCGCAGCATCTCGGACCAGATCCAGCAGCTGGCCTCGCTGTCCACGCAGGCGCAGGGCAAGCTGCAGCGCGGCGACCTCGGTGCGGCCATGGCCAAGCAGGACGGTTGCAAGCCCGCCGCCGCGGCCCCGGGCGGCGCGTCCGCCACCCCGAGCGCCGGGGCGCCCGGCGGGACGCCCGCGCCCGGCGCGACGGACGGCGCGAGCCCGTCGACCGCCCCCTCCGCGAGCCCGTCGACCGCCCCCTCCGCGGGCACCGACACCACCCCGGCGAGCCCGCCCGCCGCCCCGCCGACCACCCCGACCACCCCCGTGCCCAGCACGAGCTGAGCCCGGGGCCCGTCGGGCCGGACCCTCCGACGCCGGTCCGGAGGGTGCCCGCCCCCGACCCCGCCCCCGACCCACCCTCGACCCGCCCCGGACCCGGCGGCCGCCCGGTCCGGGGCGGGGGACAATGGCGGGGTGATCAGTAGCCCCGTTCTCGACCAGACCCGCCTCGCCAAGTTGCGTGAGGCGCTGCTCGCCGCCTCGTTCACCGCCGATGGCTGCCTCGACCTGCTCGGGCCCACCGGCTATGCGGCGTTGGCCCGTAGCGAGGCCGTGCCGGCGCTGCGGGCGACCAGGGGCGGCAGCCCGCTGGAGACGCTGGTCCGGCTGTTCCTGCTCCAGCAGCCGGTGCCGTACCGGGCGGCCGCGGCCGCGCTGCCGGTCGAGGACTGCCTGGCCGACGGCTGGCTGCGCTCCGACGGTGAACTGGTAAGGGCGACGGTGGACGTCCGGCCGTACGCCAACGAAGTGGCCGGGATGGACAGTTCGGACGCCTGGGTGGTGTCCGACCTGGGCTGCGCGGTGGGTGGCGCGGGCGGCATCGAATCCGGCGAGACCGCGCACGGGGTGGCCCGCAAGGACCTGGTGCTCGGGGTCGGCGGCGCGTCGACGACGCTGGCCAACATCACCGTGCGCCGTCCGGTCCGGTCCGCGCTGGACCTCGGTTCGGGTTCCGGCGTGCAGGCGCTGCACGCGGCCCGGCACGCCGGGCAGGTGACCGCCACCGACCTGAACCCTCGCGCGCTGCGCTTCTCCGAGCTGACCCTCGCACTGTCCGGTTTCGAGCGGCGGGAGGCGCTCGCCGGCAGCCTCTTCGAGCCGGTCGGGGAGCGCCGGTTCGACCTGATCGTCTCCAACCCGCCGTTCGTGATCTCGCCGGCCGGCCGGTTCACCTACCGCGACGGCGGCATGGCCGGCGACGACCTGTGCCGCAGCCTGGTCCGCTCGGCCGCCGACCACCTGGAGCCGGGCGGCTACTGCCAGTTGCTCGCCAACTGGCAGCACGTCAAGGGCGAGGACTGGCACGAGCGGCTGGCCGGCTGGGTGGCGGGCACCGGGCTGGACGCCTGGATCGTCCAGCGGGAGGTCCAGGACGTCGCCCAGTACGCCGAGTTGTGGCTGCGGGACGGCGGCGATCACCGCGGTCCGGGCGGCGACTACCAGGCCCGGTACGGCGAGTGGCTGGACGCCTTCGAGGCGGGCCGGGTCGAGGGCATCGGCATGGGCTGGATCACCCTGCGGGCGAGCGGCGCGGAGCGTCCGACCGTCCGGGTGGAGGAGTGGCCGCACCCGGTGGAGCAGCCGCTGGGCCCGCACATCGAGGAGTGGTTCGACCGGCAGGACTTCCTGCGTTCGCACGACGACGCGGGCCTGCTCGCGACCCGTTACGTGCTGGCCGACGAGGTGGTCCAGGAGCAGGTCGGCGAGCCGGGCGCGGAGGACCCGGAGCACGTGATCCTGCGTCACAACCGGGGCATGCGGCGGGCCACCAAGGTGGACACGGTGGGTGCCGGTTTCGTCGGGGTCTGTGACGGTTCGCTGTCGGCGGGCGAGATCGTGGACGCCATCGCGCAGTTGCTCGGCGAGGACCGGGTGGTCCTGCGGGACCGGGTGCCCGAGTCGCTGCGGCTGCTGACCGAGCAGGGGTTCATCCGCCCGGCGGGCTGACCCGGCGCACCTGGCCCGGCGCACCTGGCCCGGCGCACCTGGCCCGGCGCACCTGGCCCGGCGCACCTGGCCCGGCGCCCTCGGGGTGGCGCCCCGGCGCGGTGCCCCTGGCGGGGGCGGTCGGCGCCGGTTCACCTTCCCGTGCCCCCCGGTTCGTCCGGCGGTCTCCGGTCGGCCGCCGCGCGTTGGCCCCCTGCTGCGAGTCTCTGTCCACAGGCTGTGGACAGAGCTGGGGAGCCGGGGGCCAGGAGTGGACACGACGACGGCGACGGTGGGCGGGGTGGTGCTCGCCCTCTTCGGTGGCGTGCTGCTGCTCTGGTGCGCCGCCGAGGTGCGCCTGCGCCACCGGGTCCGCCGTTCGGGGGCGTCGGCGGTGGCCACGGTCGTGGCCGAGGACGAGGCGCACGGCCAGCTCGACAGCGCCCCGCTGCTCTCCTTCTCCGTCCTGCCCCCGGTCGAAGGAGCCGGGGCGGGCCGGATCGCCGAACTGGTGCTCACCCGTCCGCGCGGACACACCCCGCTGCGCCGTCCGGACCGCTTCACTCCGGGCGCCCCGGTGCGGATCTGCTACGACCCGCGCCGCCCGAGCCGGGTGGTGCTGGCGGCCGGGGAGGTCCGCCGGGCCGCCGTCGCCGACCTGCTGTGGAGCGTGCTCGGCATGGGCTGTCTGGCGGCGGGCGCCGGGCTGCTCGCGGTGGTCAACGGCTGAATCCGGGGCGTACGCCCGACCCCGGTCAGGCTTGCCGGGAACCGGTGGCCGGCGCTCTGCGAAGGCCCCGCCGCGGCCCTCCGCGGGGCCGTCGATATTCCGTTGACAGATTTTGAAATCCGTCATTCCATCCTCCGGAACCCGCCGAAGCCCCCCTCCACGGGGCGCGAACCTCCGTCATCGGGTTACCGTTCGAGTGGCGTCGGTGAGCCCGGCAAAGTGAAAACGCGGGATCCTTCCGTTTGACAAGGGTGGCCGGGGTACGGTCACACTCCGCTGGTGGGGTCGTCGTACAGCGGCAGCCCCGGGACGGTGGAGGGGTCGGGCGGAGCGCAGCCCGTGCTGCCGGCGCCGACCAGCCCACATAAGGACCGGGAGAGAAGAGCGAAGGTGTCCCCGAGCAGCGAGACCGCGCACGGACAGCGACTCGTCATTGTCGAGTCGCCGGCCAAGGCGAAGACGATCAAGGGCTACCTGGGCCCCGGCTACATCGTCGAGGCGAGCGTCGGGCACATCCGCGACCTCCCCAGCACCGCGGCGGAGGTCCCGGACAAGTACACCGGCGAGGTGCGCCGCCTCGGGGTGGACGTCGACCACGACTTCGCCCCCATCTACGTGGTCAACGCGGACAAGAAGTCCCAGGTCAGCAAGTTGAAGTCGCTGCTTGCGGAGTCCGACGAGCTCTTCCTCGCGACCGATGAGGACCGCGAGGGCGAGGCCATCGCGTGGCACCTCCAGCAGGTGCTCAAGCCCAAGGTGCCGGTGCACCGGATGGTCTTCCACGAGATCACCAAGACGGCGATCCAGGAGGCGGTGGCCAACCCGCGCGAGCTCAACCAGCGCCTGGTCGACGCCCAGGAGACCCGCCGCATCCTCGACCGCCTCTACGGCTTCGAGGTCTCGCCGGTGCTGTGGAAGAAGGTCATGCCGAAGCTGTCGGCGGGCCGGGTGCAGTCCGTCGCGACCCGGCTGGTGGTCGAGCGCGAGCGCGAGCGGATCGCCTTCCGCACCGCCTCGTACTGGGACCTGGTCGGCACCTTCGGCACCGGCCGCACCCCGGCCGACGCGGCCAACCCGGAGACCCTCGGCGCCCGGCTCTCCTCGGTGGACGGCAAGCGGATCGCCACCGGCCGCGACTTCGGCTCGGACGGCCGGCTGAAGGCCGGCAGCGCCAACACGCTGCACCTGGACGAGCAGGCCGCCCGGCAGCTGGCCGCCGCCCTGGAGCAGACCGCGTTCAGCGTCCGCAGCGTCGAGTCCAAGCCCTACCGCCGCTCGCCGTACGCGCCGTTCCGCACCACCACGCTCCAGCAGGAGGCCAGCCGCAAGCTGGGCTTCGGCGCCAAGCGGACCATGCAGGTGGCCCAGAAGCTGTACGAGAACGGCTTCATCACCTATATGCGTACCGACTCCACCACGCTGTCGGAGACCGCGATCTCCGCCGCCCGCGCGCAGGTCACCCAGCTGTACGGCGCCGACTACCTGCCGGACGCCCCGCGCACCTACGCCAGCAAGGTCAAGAACGCGCAGGAGGCGCACGAGGCCGTCCGCCCCTCCGGCGACCGCTTCCGTACCCCCGCCGAGACCGGCCTGACCGGCGACGACTTCCGGCTCTACGAGCTGATCTGGATGCGCACCGTCGCCTCCCAGATGAAGGACGCGGTCGGCCAGTCGGTGACCGTCAAGGTCGGCGGCGCGTCCGCGGACGGCCGTGACGTCGAGTTCTCCGCCTCCGGCAAGATCATCACCTTCCACGGCTTCCTCAAGGCCTACGTCGAGGGCGCGGACGACCCGAACGCCGAGCTGGACGACCGCGAGCGCCGGCTGCCGCAGGTCGTCGAGGGCGACCCGCTGGCCGCCGAGCAGCTCACCCCCGAGGGCCACGCCACCAAGCCGCCGGCCCGCTACACCGAGGCCTCGCTGGTCAAGGAGCTGGAGGACCGGGAGATCGGTCGCCCCTCCACCTACGCGTCGATCATCGACACGATCATCCAGCGCCGGTACGTGTTCAAGAAGGGGACGGCGCTCGTCCCGTCCTTCCTCTCCTTCGCCGTGGTCAACCTCCTGGAGAAGCACTTCGGCCGGCTGGTCGACTACGACTTCACCGCCAAGATGGAGGACGACCTCGACCGGATCGCGGCCGGCGAGGCCAAGTCCGTGCCGTGGCTGAAGCGCTTCTACTTCGGCGAGGGCGACGGCCACGCGACCGGCGGCGCCGCCGAGGCCGGCAACGGCGACGGCGACCACCTGGGCGGCCTGAAGGAACTGGTCACCGACCTCGGCGCGATCGACGCCCGGGAGATCAGCTCGTTCCGGATCGGCGACGGCATCACCCTGCGGGTCGGCCGCTACGGCCCGTACGTCGAGCGCGCCTCCGACGTCGAGGGCGAGCCCGGCCAGCGCGCCGACATCCCCGACGACCTGCCGCCGGACGAGCTCACCGTCGAGCTGGCCGAGGAACTGCTGGCCAAGCCCAGCGGCGACTTCGAGCTCGGCCCGGACCCGGTCAGCGGCAACATGCTGGTCGCCAAGGACGGCCGCTACGGGCCCTACGTGACCGAGATCCTGCCCGAGGGCACGCCCAAGACCGGCAAGAACGCGGTCAAGCCGCGCACCGCCTCGCTGCTGAAGACGATGTCGCTGGACGCCGTCACCCTGGAGGACGCGCTGCGGCTGCTCTCGCTGCCGCGTGTGGTCGGCGCCGACGCCGAGGGCGTGGAGATCACCGCGCAGAACGGCCGCTACGGTCCGTACCTCAAGCGCGGCACCGACTCCCGCTCGCTCACCAGTGAGGAGCAGATGTTCACGGTCACCCTGGAGGAGGCCCTGGCCATCTACGCCCAGCCCAAGCAGCGCGGCCGGGCCGCCGCCGCCCCGCCGCTCAAGGAGCTGGGCACCGACCCGGTCAGCGAGCGCCCCGTCGTGGTCAAGGACGGCCGCTTCGGACCGTACGTGACCGACGGCGAGACCAACGCCACGCTCCGCAAGGACGACGAGGTCGAGACCATCACGCCGGAGCGCGGCTACGAGCTGCTCGCCGAGAAGCGGGCGCGCGGGCCGGTGAAGAAGACGGCGAAGAAGGCCCCGGCCAAGAAGGCGACCGCCAAGAAGGCGACGGCGACCAAGACCGCGGCCACCAAGACCGCGACCGCGAAGAAGACCGCCGCCAAGAAGACCGCGACGAAGGCGACCACGGCGAAGAAGACGGCGGCCAAGAAGACCGCCGTCGGGAAGGCCGCGGCCACCGACGAGGGCTGATCTCCTCCGGATCCTCCGACAGGGGCGCCGTCGGTGCCGCTGCCAGCGCCTTCGCCGGCGTCTCCGCCAGTGCCCGCCAGTGCTCACGGGCCCGCGACCCCACCCCGGGGACGCGGGCCCGAGGCCGGTCGGACGGTGTGCGCGGAACGTCACAACCCGGTGATGAGCGGGATCCGGAACCCCGTTCATCTCATTCCGGTCAACCTCAGCCCGCTACGCTGACCGTATGACGAGCGAGGAGCAGCCCACCCCCAGCGCCGCCCCGGCCGCCCGCGACGCCACGTCCGGGCTGCCCGAGGTCGCGCCAGCCGGGACCCCGGTCGACCGGGCTCGCGCGCTGCTGCGGACGCGCCCCTACCGGCGCCTGTGGACCACCCAGCTGATCGGCGGCACCGCCGACCGGCTCGGCCTGCTGGTGCTGCTCGCGCTCACCGTGATCGCCGTCGCCCTCGGCGGCCGGTTCGGCGACCTGCCGCGCAGCCTCGCCTTCGCCGTCACGGCGGTCCTCGCCGTCCGGCTGGCGGCCACCGGGCTGGTCGGCGTCGCGCTGCTCGGGCCGGTGCACCGGCTGGTCGCCGTCCGGCTGGACCGGCGCTGGACGCTGTTCGGCGCCGACGCGCTGTGCGCCCTGCTGATCGGCCTCGCACCCTGGTGGACCGTCTGGCTGGGCTCCGGCCCGAAGCCCTCCGTCGGCGCCGCCTACGTCCTGCTCGCCACGGTGTTCGTCACCGGTGCCGCCGAGCGGGTCCGGGGGATCGCCAAGGACGCCGCCGTCCCGGGCCTGCTGCCGCCCGCCGATCCGTACGCCCCCGCCGCCGAGCAGCGGCCCGCCGCCGCCCACCTGGACACCGTCCGGAGCATCGACCGCTTCACCGGCTGGGCCACCCTGCCGCTCGCGGCCGCCGGCCTGGTCGCCCTCACCCTGCTGAACAACATCGGCGCGGCGCTCGGCTCGGACTGGCTCCGGGCCCACCAGCTCACCCTCGCCGCGCTCGGCGCGGCCGGCCTGTTCGCCGCCTCGGCCGCCCGCGACTACCTCCAGCAGCTGCCCGTCGGCCCGGTGGCCGGCGCCCCGCACTCGCCGCTGCAGGGCCTGCGCGCCCCCACCGACGCCACCCCCGGCCCCGCGCTGAGCAAGGGCCGCACCGGCAGCGCCCCGTACTTCACCTTCGCCGTCGCCGCCGGGTACGCCTCGATGGCCGGCGTCGCCGCGCTCGCGCTGCTCACCGCCGCCGAGCACCGGGCCGGGCCGATCGGCTACGGCCTGCTGGTCCTCGCCGCCACCGCGGCGCCCGCCCTCGGCTCCCGGCTCACCCGGGCCACGCTGCCCGCGCTCTCGCGCCGCCGCCTGCTCGCGCTGGCGCTGCTCACCGAGGGCGTGGCGCTGATCCTGGCCGGGCTGGTGCTGGACTTCGTCCTCGTCCTGGCCCTCATCGTGCTGGCCGGCCTCACCGCCGGGATCGTCGTCTCCGCCGGGCGCACCCTGCTCGGCCAGGAGGTCGAGGAGGCCCGGCTGCCGAAGGTCACCGAGCACCTGTACGCGGTGCTGCGGGTCGTGGTCGGCGCCGCGCTGGTCGTCGTCCCGCTGATCGCCGCGGCGTACGGGGACGTCGAGTACGGCACGGTCGAGCCCGGCTCGTTCACCTTCATCCACGGCGGCGCGGCTCTCGCCGTCGCCACCTCGGGACTGCTCACGCTCGTCCTCGCCGCCGTCGTCCTGCTGCGGACCGACGACCGGCGCGGCACCGCGCCCTTCGGCCGGGACCTGGTCGACGCGGTGCGCGGCGCCGTCGGCCCGGCCCCGCGCCAGGGCGCCGGCACCGGCTTCTTCATCGCCCTGGAGGGCGGCGACGGCGCCGGCAAGTCCACCCAGGCTCAGGCGCTCGCCGAGTGGATCCGCGGCAAGGGGCACGAGGTCGTGCTCACCCGCGAGCCCGGCGGCAGCCCGGTCGGCCAGCGGCTGCGCGGCCTCGTCCTGGACGTCGGCAACACCGGCCTGTCGCACCGCGCCGAGGCGCTGATCTACGCCGCCGACCGGGCCGAGCACGTCGAGAACGTCATCCGGCCGGCCCTCGCCCGCGGCGCCGTGGTGATCACCGACCGGTACATGGACTCCTCCATCGCCTACCAGGGCGCCGGGCGCGACCTGGCCGCCACCGAGGTCGCCAGGATCTCCCGCTGGGCGACCGGCGGGCTGCTGCCCGACCTGACCGTCGTCCTGGACGTCGACCCGACCAGGGCCCGGGAGCGCTTCACCGAGGCGCTCGACCGGCTGGAGTCCGAGCCCACCGAGTTCCACCAGCGGGTCCGGGCCGGCTTCCTCGCCCTCGCGGCCGCCGACCCGGCGCGCTACCTGGTCGTCGACGGCAGTCAGGCCCCCGGCTTCGTCACCACCGCGATCCGGCACCGGCTCGACCGCGAGCTGCCGCTCTCCGAGCAGGAGAAGGCCGCCCGCGCGGAGCAGGAGCGGCTCGCCCGCGAAGAAGCCGAGCGCCGCGCCGCCGAGGAGGCCCGCAAGAAGGCCGAGGCCGAGGCCGCCGAGCGCAAGCGGCAGGAAGTGCTGGCGCAGCTGCGGGCCGAACAGGCCGAGCAGGAGCGGCTGGCCAAGGAGGAGGCCGAGCGGGCCGCCGCCGAGGCCCGGCGCAAGGCCGAGGAGGAGGCCCGCCGCCGGGCGGAGGAGGAAGCCCGCCGCCGCGCCGAGGAGGAGGCCAAGCGGAAGGCCGAGGAGGACGCCCGGCTGGCGGCGGAGGCCGCCGAGCGCAAGCGCCTCGCCGACGAGGCGGCCGCCCAGGCGGAGCTCCAGCGGCAGCGCGAACTCCAGCGCGAGGAGCAGCGCCGCCGGGCGGAGGAGGCGCTGCAGCGGGCCGAGGAGGCCCGGCTGGCGCAGGCCGCCGCGCTCGCGGCCGCGGCTGCGGCGGCGCAGACGACGGCGGATCGGGCGGCGGCGGGTTCGGCGGGCCTGGCGGGTTCGGCCGGTCCGGCCGGTCCGGCCTCAGGCTCGGCTGCTGGTCAGGCTGCTGGTTCGGCTCCTGGTGATGCCGTGACCACCGAGCTGCGGGCCGTCCGGGACGTCCCGGGGGCGGGGTCCGTGGGCACTCCCGGGCCCGGTGGGACCGACGAGGCGACGCGGGAGCTGTCGCTGCGGGACAGCCGGGCGGCCGTCCGGGCGGCGGAGGCCGCCGACGAGACCGCCCAGCTGCCGGTCGTCCCGTCGACCGCCGTGGACGAGACGGCCGTGCTGCCGAAGATCACGGAGGAGGCGGACCGGACCGCTGTGCTGCCGCGGATCGAGCCGGGGCGTCCGGCGCCGGAGCGTCCTGTGTCGGAGCGTTCTGTGTCGGAGCGCCCGGCACCGGGCCGGGTGGAGCCGGGCCGTGCGGGGGCGGGTCGTACCCAGGCGGGCCGTACCGAGGACCGGGTGCCGCCGGGGCTGTGGCGCGAGGAGCCGGTGGACAGCACCCGCGAGCTGCCGGTGGTCGGCGACGAGCCGCAGCCCGCCGACGAGTCGCAGGCCACCGCCGAGCGACCCCGGCCGGAGTGGGCCGAGGAGACGCCGATGGACGACCTGCCGAGCCTCACCGACACCCTGCTCGGCTCGCGTGACGAGTGGTCGCGCTGGAATCACGGCGGCCCAGCCCCGCAGGACCCGCGTGGCGGCCAGGACCGGCCCGCCCCCGGGGGCGACCAGGGCGAGGGCGGCGGCAAGGGCAAGGGCCGTCGCTGGGGCCGTCGGGGCTGACCTCGGGCTGCGGCGGTACGGACGCCGGCAGGACAGCGGTACGGACGACGGGCGGCGTCGTCGGGGTGGAGAGCTCCGGCGGCGCCGCCCGTCGCCTTCGGCGTCGGGGCGCCTCCTTCGGTGGTGGGCACCCCGGAGGGCGCCGTGGCTGTCGGAGCGGACACGTATGCTCGACGGCGGGGAAGAGGCGCCGGGAGCGCTGCCGTACGGAGCTTGGGAGCAGCAGTGGCCGTCTGGGACGACCTGGTGGGCCAGGAGCGGGTGGTCGAGCAGCTGACCGCCGCCGCCCGGTCGGCCGGGGCGACGATCGCGGCCGGCCGCGGAGCCGGCCCGCAGCCGGGCGGGAACGCCTCCCTGATGACGCACGCCTGGCTGTTCACCGGCCCGCCCGGGGCCGGGCAGGTCACCGCTGCGCGCGCGTTCGCCGCGGCCCTCCAGTGCACCAGCCCGGACCTCGCGCTCGGCGGTACGCCCGGCTGCGGGTTCTGCGACGGCTGCCACACCGTGCTGGCCGGCAGCCACGCCGACGTCAAGTACGTCCGGACCGACGGCCTGTCCATCGGCGTCGGCGACATGCGCGAGCTCGTGCTGCGCGCCTCCAGCTACCCGACCGGCGGCCGCTGGTCGGTGATCCTGGTCGACGCCGCCCACCGGCTCACCGAGGCCGCCGCGAACGCGCTGCTCAAGGGCGTGGAGGAGCCCTCCCCGCGCACCGTCTGGCTGCTCTGCGCCCCCTCCGTCCAGGACGTGCTGCCGACCATCCGTTCGCGCTGCCGCCTGCTCGTCCTGCGCACGCCCACCGCCGAGGCCGTCGCCGACATGCTGGTCCGCCGCGACGGCGTCGACCCGGAGACGGCCCGGCTGGCCGCGCTCGCCGGGCAGGGCGACGTCGGGCGCGCGCGCCGCCTCGCCGTCGACGACCAGGCCCGCACCCGCCGCGCCGAGGTGCTGCGGATCCCGCTGGAGGTCGCCGACATCGGCGGCTGCCTGGCCGCCGCCCAGCGCCTCGTCGACACCGCCAAGGCCGACGCCGAGGCGCTCGCCGAGACCCAGGACGCCAAGGAGACCGACGACCTGAAGGCCGCCTACGGCGCCACCGAGGGCAGCAAGGCGCCGCGCGGCATGGCCGGGGCGGTCAAGGAACTGGAGAAGCGGCAGAAGAGCCGGGCCACCCGCACCCGCCGGGAGACCCTCGGCGTCGCACTGCTCGACCTGCTCGGCTTCTACCGGGACGTGCTCGCGCTGCAGCTCGGCTCCAGCGGCACCCTCGCCAACGAGGACCAGCGGCAGGCCCTGAACCGGGTCGCGCAGGAGGGCTCGCCGGAGAGCACGCTGCGCCGGATCGAGGCGGTGCTCGCCTGTCGGCAGGCGTTGGACCGCAACGTGGATCCGCTGCTCGCCGTCGAGGCGATGACGGTGGCGCTGCGCGCGGGCTGAGCTGAACCGCGCTGCCGCGCTGCCGCGCTGCCGCGCTGCCGCGCCGCCGGGCCGTTCCGGGGTGGGCCCGTCGGGCTGAACGCCCGGCGTAGGCCCGGCGTAGGCCTCCCGGAGCCGTCCCGTTGTCCCACCTTCGAGTGAATGATCGATACGCGCCGGGCACACCCGCGTGTGACCGTCCGCCCGTTGTGCACGCTGGGGGCCGACTGTGCCCCGGTGCCGGGGCCGTCGCCCCCGTACGGCACCGGGTCCCGTCCGGCGCCGGCCCTCCTCCCGAGGCGGTGCGTCCCATGGTTCGTTCGCTCCTCGTCATCCCTCTGCTGATGGCCGCGCTGGGCGGGATCTGGCTGGCCCGCGGCGCGCTCCAGCGCTGGCGCGACCTGCGCGCCGCCGCGACCTACGAACTGGCCGGTGAACGCTGGCCGATGCTGGTGCGGGCGGCCGGAGCGATGATCTGCGGGGTCTGCGTCACCGCGTTGACGCTGCTCACGGCGCTCGGGGCGTTCGGCGGCCTGACCCCCCGCGGCCAGGAATCGGACCGGGCCGAGCCGGTGGTCGACGCGGCGGGTACGGGCCAGGGCGGGGGACCGGCGGTCCGGCAGCAGCCGGCGCCGCCCGTCGTGGCGGAGCCGGCCGCGGCCTCCGCCGCCCCGTCGGCCGCCGTGAGCCACTTCGACGGTGTCGGCCAGCCGGGCGGCGGCGAGCTGCTGCAGTCCGCCGTGCCCGGCCCGGACGGGCAGCCGCGCACCGTCCGGGTCTGGCTGCCGCCGCAGTACGCCAAGGAGCCGAACGCGCGCTTCCCCGTCGTCGTGATGCAGGCGGCCACCCCGCGCAAGACCGCCGACGCCGAGGTCCCGGACGTCTTCGAGGGCCTCACCGCGGCCCTGCAGACCGGCCGCGCCCGCCCCTTCATCCTGGTCGCCCCCGAGGCGCCGAACGGCACCGCGCACCCCTGCGACCTGGTCGCCGCCGCGCCGGCCGCCGTCGCCGACGACGAGACGCTGCGCGCCGCCATCGCCGCCTCGTTCCGCATCCTGGCGCCCGGCCCGGCCTCCTGGGGCACCCTCGGCGTCGAGGGCGGTGCGCCGTGCGCCGCCGCCGCCGTGCTGTCCCGCCCCGACCTGTACGGCGCCGCCGCCGCGGTGTCCGGCCGCTACGACGCCGCCGCGCTCACCCAGGCCGGCGCCGAGGCCCCGGCCGGCAGCGCGGCGAAGCTCCTGCTGGCCGCCGCCAAGGCCGACACGGCCGGGCTGGACGCGGCCCGCAAGCTCCAGGCCGCGCTCACGGCCGGGGCCGGACCGGCGGCCAAGGCCGAGGTGAAGATCTCCGACAACGTGCAGGACTACACCCCCGACCGGGAGCGGATGCGGCTCGTCCGGCAGGCGGCGCAGTACCTGGCCGACGCGCTGGCCAAGGCGTCCTGAGCCGCCGTCCCGGACGGGGCGTCGCCGCCCGGTGCCCGTAGCGGGTGCCGGGCGGCGTGCTGTGGTGCAATGCGAGTCGGGTCGCCGGGCGACGACCCTGGGTGACGATCGAGAGGGCTCGGATGATCGCGAGGGGTCGGATGAGGGCCACCGGGCGGGTACTGGCGGCGGCGCTCGCCGTCGGGCTGCTGGCGGGCGGGTGCGGTGCGGGTTCGTCGGGTTCCTCGGGTTCGTCTGGTTCGACGAGCTCGTCGGGTTCCTCGGGTTCAGAGGGTTCAGAGGGTTCAGCGGGTTCGTCCGGGGCGGGGGGCGCCGGGCCGTCCAGCCCGGCCGCGCCCGGGGTCACGCCGCTGGAGCCGCTGCCCGCCGCCGTCCCGGCCGGGCTGGCCCCGTACTACGCGCAGCGGCTCGACTGGCAGCCGTGCGACGGCGGATTCGAGTGCACCGCCTTCCGGGTGCCGCTGGACTACGACCGCCCCGGCGACGGCGACCTCACCCTGGTGGCGGCCCGCGCCACCGCCGTCCCGGCGGGCTCGGGCTCCAAGGAGGGGGCCGGGGGAGGCCGGCTCGGCTCGCTGCTGCTCAACCCCGGCGGGCCCGGCGGCTCGGCGGTCGAGTACCTGGAGGCCACCGCGCGGACGTACGACAGCGGCGTGCGCGCCCGGTACGACCTGGTCGGCCTCGACCCGCGCGGGGTCGGCCGCAGCAACCCGGTCACCTGCCTGAGCGGCGACCGGATGGACGCCTACACCGCCGTCGACCTCACCCCCGGCGACCAGCACGGGATCGACGCCCTGGTCGCCGCCGACAAGGAGTTCGCCGAGGGCTGCCGCCAGCGCGCCGGGGCGGCGCTCGGCCACCTCGGCACCGTCGAGGCCGCCCGCGACATGGACGTGCTGCGCGCCCTGCTCGGCGACGAGCGGCTGAACTACGTCGGCAAGTCCTACGGCACCTTCCTCGGCGCCACCTACGCCGGGCTCTTCCCCGGCCGGGTCGGGCGGCTGGTACTGGACGGCGCGGTGGACCCGTCGCTCGACTCGGTCACCGGCAACCGCACCCAGGCCGGCGGCTTCGAGACGGCCTGGGCCGCCTTCGCCAAGGACTGCGCCAAGCACGAGGACTGCCCGCTCGGCCGCACCGAACAGCAGATCGGCGAGCAGCTCACCGCCCTGCTCGCCACCGTCCAGGCCAGCCCGCTGCCCAGCACCGACCACGACCGGCGACTCACCGAGGCCCAGGCGACCACCGGCGTCATCCAGGCCATGTACGCCGACTTCCTCTGGCCCAAACTGCGCACCGCGCTCACCGACGCCAAGGCCGGCGACGGCACCAGCCTGCTGAGGCTCTCCGACTCCTACTACGGGCGCGAGGCGGACGGCTCGTACCCCAACCTGATGTTCGCCAACACGGCGGTGAACTGCCTCGACCTGCCCGCCCCGTTCGCCGGGCCGGAGGACGTCCAGCGCGCCGTGCCGGACTTCGAACAGGCCTCGCCGCACTTCGGCCGCGACATGGCGTGGATGGCGCTGGCCTGCACCTACTGGCCGGTCCGGGCCACCGGCACGGCGCACACCATCCGGGCCGCCGGCGCCGCCCCCATCGTCGTCGTCGGCACCACCCGCGACCCGGCCACCCCGTACGCGTGGGCCCAGGCGCTGGCCGGGCAACTGGAGTCCGGACGCCTGCTCACCTACGACGGGGACGGCCACACCGCGTACGCGCACCACGACGCCTGCGTGGACGGCGCGGTCAACCGCTACCTGCTGGCGGGCGAGGCACCGGAGCCGGGCGCGCGCTGCACCCGGTAGGCGGGATGGTTCCCGCTTCAACCGACCGCCGGTGCGACGTTACGATGAGCGCCCCCCGCCCTCATCCCCTCCCCTCCCCGGAGCGCACCGTGCTCGGAGTCAACGACCTGGCGACGTACGTCCTCGGCGCCCTCGTCATCGTCCTACTGCCCGGCCCCAACTCCCTGTACGTGCTGTCCGTCGCCGCCCGCAAGGGCATCCGGACCGGCTACCAGGCCGCCGTCGGCGTCTTCGTCGGCGACCTCACCCTGATCAGCCTCACCTCGCTGGGCGCCGCCTCCCTCCTCAAGGCCAACCCGGCCGTCTTCGCCGTGGTCAAGCTCGGTGGCGCCGCCTACCTGCTCTGGATCGGCTACGGCATGCTCCGCGCCGCCCGCCAGCTCTGGCGCGAACGCCGGACCGCCGACAGCCCCGACAACCCCGCCGCCACCGCCGAACCGGCCGTCGAACCCGTCGAGCGCCCGTTCCGCCGCGCCCTGGTGATCAGCCTGCTGAACCCGAAGGCGATCCTCTTCCTGCTCTCCTTCTTCACCCAGTTCGTCGACCCGGCCTACGGGCAGCCGGCCCTCTCCTTCGGCCTGCTCGGCGGCATCCTGCAGACCTTCAGCGTGCTCTACCTCTCCCTGCTGATCTTCGCCGGCACCACCCTCGCCACCGCCTTCCGCCGCCGCCGTCGCCTCTCCGCCACCCTCACCAGCGGCGTCGCCGTCCTCTTCGCCGGCTTCGCCGCCAAACTCGCCGTCTCCTCCGCCTGACCCCCACCCCCGCCAACCGGGTGTGGATCACCCGCGAAACCTGTGTAGACTGGCCCGCGTTGCCACCACGCGTGACAACGGCGCCGCCTTAGCTCAGCTGGCCAGAGCAACGCACTCGTAATGCGTAGGTCGCGGGTTCGAATCCCGCAGGCGGCTCTGTAGAAGCCCCAGGACTCACTCGCCGTGACCTGGGGCTTTTGCGTGGGGTGGGGCGGGTTACTGGTCGAGGTAGGCGAGGACGGCGAGGACGCGGCGGTTGTCGCCGTCGGTGGGGAGGAGGCCGAGCTTGGTGAAGATGTTGCTGATGTGCTTGGCGACGGCCTTCTCGGTGATGAAGAGGCCCTGGGCGATGCCGGCGTTGGAGCGGCCCTGGGCGAGCCATTCGAGGACTTCGCGTTCGCGGTCGGTGAGGCTGCCGACGTTCTCGTCGCGTTCCTTGCGGACGAGGAGCTGGGAGATGACGTCGGGGTCCATCGCGGTGCCGCCGTCGGCGACGCGGCGGATCGAGTCGAGGAACTGGGAGCCGTTGGTGACGCGGTCCTTGAGCATGTAGCCGACGCCGCGGCCGCCGCTGGCGAGGAGTTCGCGGGCGTAGAGCGGTTCGACGTACTGGGAGAGGAGCAGGACCGGGAGGTCGGGCATGGTGCGGCGGGCGGTGAGGACGGCCCGCAGGCCCTCGTCGGTGAAGTTCGGCGGAAGCCGGACGTCGACGACCGCGACGTCCGGCTGCTGCTCGGTGAGGGCCGCGAGGAGGTCGGCGCCGTTGTCGACGGCGGCCACCACCTCGTGTCCGTAGGCCTGGAGGAGGCGGATCAGGCCGTCCCTCAGGAGGAAGTGATCTTCGGCGAGGACAATACGCACGGAAGCTCCATCGTCACCATGGTCGGGCCGTTGACGGGGCTGTTCACGGCCAGGACTCCGTCGAACGTGCTGAGTCGTCGCTCGATGCCGCGCAGGCCGGTGCCCCGGGTGGCGTCGGCGCCGCCGCGGCCGCTGTCGGTCACGGTGATGCGCAGCATGCCGTGATCGTAACGGATGTCGATCCAGGCCCGGTCGGCGCCGGAGTGCTTGGCGACGTTGGTGAGGATCTCCGAGATCGCGAAGTAGGCGGCGGACTCGACGGGCATCTCGGGGCGTCCGGGCAGGTCCACGACGACCTCGGTGGGGACCGGGCAGACCATGGCCAGCGCCCGCACCGCGTCGGCGAGTCCGCGGTCGGCGAGGACCGGCGGGTGGATGCCGCGGACCAGGTTGCGGATCTCCTCCAGGGCCTTGGAGGAGGACTGGCGGGCCTCGATGAGCAGGGCCCGGACGGCCTCCGGGTTGGTCTCCAGCAGGTGTTCGGCGGCGTCCAGGGTCATGCCCATCGCGACCAGGCGGGCCTGGGCGCCGTCGTGCAGGTCGCGTTCGATCCGCCGGATCTCGGCCATCTGCGTGTCGACGGCGGTGCTGCGGGTGGTGGTGAGGTGCTCGATCCGGCTGGCCATCAGTTCCTGCTCGCTGGGGGCGAGCATGGAGTGGGTGTACCGGGCGTGCTTGCGGATGGCGCGGGGGGCCATCCACAGGGCCAGCGGCAGTTGCAGGACGCCGAGGACGCCGGCCAGCACCGCGGTGGCCTGGCCGTCGATCGGGATGAACTGGTACCAGAGGCCGTCCCACTGGGTCGACAGCGGGACGCCGAAGAAGGCCAGGAAGATGCCCCAGAAGCCGCTGAGCAGGACGGCGATCGGCATGAAGGCGAGGAAGCCGCCGACGATCGGGTCGGTGAGCACCCAGGTGAACTCCCGCTTGGTCTGCGGGTCGCTCATGATCCAGCGGTAGCGGGCGACGGCCCCCGAGGCGCCCTCGGGGGCGGCCGGCAGGCCGCTGGGCGGGCCGGGGATCTGCACGCCGGACCAGCGCTCGGACAGGCCGCGCTGGCGGGCGGCCAGTGCCCGGACGCGCTCCATGGCCCGCGGCACCAGGCCGAGGCCGGGGCCGACCAGGGAGATCGCGCCGGTGACCCCGAGCGAGCGCCCGAAGGCCGCGACGGACATCCAGCAGAGGGCCAGCGCCCGCCGCAGTCCGGTGAATCCGGCGGGGACGGAGAATCCCCTGATCTCGACCGCCGAGGGGCTTCCCCCGAGCTTCATCGTGCGGTCCATGGCCCGCTCCTCTCTGGTGCCGTTCGCTGTGCCCCGGCCGTGGTGGCCGTGTGACCATTCTGGCGGGGGCGGCGCGGCGAAATCGGTAGTAATAACCCCCCTCTTGCGCGACCGGAGGGGGAGGTTCTTCTACCTGGCGGCGGCGGTGACGTCGGCGGGCGGGCTCAGAAGCCGTCCGATGCGCCCTCGGCGGTGTCGGGGGCGGCGACGAAGAGGGACAGGGTGTCCGCCACGCAGGCCGCGTGCTGCTGGCCCTCGACCTCCACCGTCATCCGGACCGCGGCCAGGTGGCCCATCGGGGTCTCGCGGACGCTGGTGACCTTGGCGCCGCCGCGGACCCGGGCGCCGACCGGGACCGGGCGGGGGAAGCGGACCTTGTCCAGACCGAAGTTGACGCCCAGTTCGACGTTGTGGATCTCGAAGATCGCGCGCATCATCGCGGGCAGCAGGCCGAGCGTCATGTAGCCGTGGACGATGGTCCCGCCGAACGGGCCGGTGGCGGCGCGCTCCGGGTCCACGTGGATCCACTGGAGGTCGCCGGTGGCGTCGGCGAACTGGTCGACGCTGTGCTGGGTGACGTCGAGCCATTCGCTGTAGCCGAGGTGCTCCCCGGTCGCCCCGGTGAACTCGGCCAGGTTGGCAAAGGATCTCATGCGGGTGATTCTGGGCGGCCGTCCATGGCGCGGACAAGGCGTCGGGGGGCCGGGGGGCCGTTCGGTCAGCGCGGCGTCAGTTGGCCGTCAGCGGAGGGGGCGGGGCGGCGGGAAAGGCCGGAGGCCCGCCGGCGCCGGGAGCGCGGGCGGGCCTCCGGGACGGGGCGGGGAGGGCTCAGCCGTAGCGCTTGAGCTCGTGGAAGAAGTCCGGGACGGTGTACAGCTGCCCGGCCGCGAGGACGCGGTCGTAGACGTGCTTGGCGACGGCCATGTCGAGTACGCCGAGGCCGAACGGGGAGAAGACCACCGGCCGGTCGGACGGCGGGGTGATCGTGCCGGTGAGCACGTCGTAGAGCGTGCCGGCGACGAACTCGCGGTGGCCGACGCGCTGTTCGGCCAGGTGCGGCGAGGTGCCGGCCTTCATGCAGTGCTCGATGTCGTCGACGACGTTCCACGAGTCGAGGACGATCTCGGGGGAGAGGTCGCGCAGCGAGACGTGCAGCACCAGTGGGTTGTGCGAGAACCACTGCGGGTCCGTCACGTGCGGCTCGCCGGCGACGGTGGCGAAGACCACCAGGTCGCTGGAGCGGATCAGGTCCTCGGCCTTGTCGTGGACGGTGATCTCCACGCCCTCGCCCTCGGCCCGGCGCAGGTAGTCGGAGAAGCCCTCGGCGTGTTCGGCGGACAGGTCGTGGACGCCGGCCGCGGTGAAGTCGAAGCCGTTGGCGGCGAGGTAGGTGTGCACGTAGCGGGCGATCAGGCCGACGCCGAAGAAGCCGACCCGGGTCGGGCGCTCGCCGCGGGCGTCGGCGAGCCGGGCCGCCGCGAGGGCCGCGGAGGCGGCGGTGCGCGCCGCGCTGATGATCGAGCTCTCCAGGCAGGCGAACGGGTAGCCGGTCTCGGCGTCGTTGAGGATCAGGACGGCCGAGGCGCGCGGCAGGCCGGCCGCCACGTTGTCCGGGAAGCTGGAGATCCACTTGATGCCGTGCACGCCGACCTCGCCCTTGACCGAGGCCGGCAGCGCGATGATCCGGGAGGACGGGCGGTCGGGGAAGCGCAGGAAGTACGAGTCCGGGTTGACCGTCTGCCCCTCGCCGTGCAGCCGGTACGCGGCCTCGACCGTGGCGACGACCTCGTCCTCGTGCCCGTTGAGGGCCTCGTGCACCTGGGCGCCGGAGACCACGGCGAAGGGAGGTACCTGATTCATGGGAACAGTGCTCCTGGTCGGAGGGGTGAGGATCGGAGGGGTGAGGATCGGAGGGGTGAGGATCGGAGGGTGAGGAAACGGAGGGGGAGGGGTCAGCCGATGCGGGCCAGGCCCTTGGCACGCTGCCGCGCCCGCCCGCGCGAGACCACCAGCGGGTCCCAGTCCGGGCCGCGTTCGGGCAGCCGGGAGGGGTCGCCGAGCACCGCGCCGCCGAACACCTCGCGCAGCAGCGCGCGGCCGATGATGTCGGAGGCGGCGGCCATGCCGCTGTTCGCGACCGCGGCGATGCCGCTGCCGTAGCGCACGCTCTGGCCGACCACGTACAGGCCCTCGACCTCGGTGCGCACGTCCGGCCGCTGGCTGGAGCCGCCCCAGCTGGCCATGCCGTACGGGGTGCCGCCGGTGGCCCGGATGTAGCGCTCGTGGGTGAGCGGGGTGGCCGTCTCCAGGTGGGTGACGCGCTCCCGGAACGGGCCGATGACCTTCTCGGCGGTGGCCAGCATGACCTCGGTGAGCTGCTGCTTGCGGGCGAGGTAGGCGGCGTTGCGGCGGTAGGGCTCGCCGTCGGCCGGGCCGCTCTCCAGGCCCCAGAACCCGTAGCCGGGCGGCAGGCCCGTCATGAGCTGGAAGTTGCTGTGGCCGGGCGGGCAGACGGCGGCGGCGCCCGGGTCCTTGAGGGAGGCGAAGGAGAAGGTGAGCGCCGGCACCGAGTCCATCGAGCCGTCCCGCGCGTACCGCTCCAGCATGGCGGCGTGCGCGCCCTCCATGTCGTCGCTGTCGTGCCACCAGAGGTTGGCGTTGGGCAGGCCCGGCAGTTCGGTGTCGAGCCCGATGTACACCGAGACGAAGGAGCCGCGCATGGTCGCCGCGCGGGTGCGGGCCACCACCTCGGAGGGGAAGGCGTCCTCGCCGCCGCACAGGTCGAGGACGGTGCGCCGGTAGTCCGCGTTGGAGATGACCAGCGGGGCCGAGACCCGCTGCCCGTCGGTGAGTTCGACGCCGGTGGCGCGCCCGTTCTCGATCAGGATGCGGCGGACGTCGCAGCGGGTGCGCAGTTCGCCGCCGTGCGCCTCCAGCGCCTCGACGAACGCGGCGACCATCGCCTGGCCGCCGCCCTCGGGGTAGTACGCGCCGCGCAGGTAGTGGTCCATCATCGAGGCGTGGTGGGCCAGGCTGATGCCGTCGGGCATGGTGCCGTAGTTGCCGGCCTGTGCCGCGAGCAGCGTGCGCGCCTTGGCGGAGAGGCCGAAGTGGCCCAGGGCGTCGGCGAAGGTGCGGCGGGACCAGCGCATGGTCTGCGGGGACTTGCGGAACAGGTCGACCAGGGAGACGCCGTTCAGGCCGGCGCGGGTCGAGCCGGCCACGTTCTCGGCGAGTTCGAGGAAGCCGGCGATCCGGTCGGCCTCTTCGGGCAGGGCCTGCCGCAGCCGGTCGCGGTAGGCGTCCCAGCCGGCCGGCACGTCGACGGTCGCGGTGGGCGTGATGATCCGGTCGAAGCCCTGCTCGTTGTCCATCGGCCGGAACCGCACCCGGTCCAGGACGCCGAGGCCGGCCAGGATCGCCGGGAAGTGCCCGTCGGGGCCGCAGTCGCCGAGGTAGTGCGTGCCGACGTCGAACTCGTACTTGCGCCGGCGGCGGAACACGTGCGCGTTGCCGCCGGCGATGTCGTGCTGTTCGAGGACGAGGACGCTGCGCCCGTCGGCCGCCAGGTAGCCGGCGGTGGTCAGGCCGCCGATGCCGCTGCCGACGACGATCGCGTCGTAGTGGTCGCGCAGTCCCTGGGCCCCCTGCATGCGTGCTCCCATCAGAACGTGCCGCCGCCGTGGATCTCGAAGACCGACCCGCTGATGTAGGCGGCGCGGTCGGAGAGCAGGAAGGAGACCAGGTCGGCCACCTCCTCGGGCTTGCCGGCCCGGCCGAGGGCGACGTTCTTCAGCATCCGCTCGACCGCGGCGTCGGACATGTCGCCGACCATGTCGGTGGCGATCAGGCCCGGCGCGACCACGTTGGCGCGCACGCCGCGCGGGCCGCACTCCTTGGCGAGGGACTTGGTGAAGCCGATGATGCCGGCCTTGGACGCGGCGTAGTTGGCCTGGCCGAGGTTGCCGTAGATGCCGGACACCGAGGACAGGTTGACGATCGATCCGCTGCGGCGCTTGCTCATCGCGAAGGCGGCGGCGCGGCACACGTGGTACACGCCGTCCAGGTTGGTGCGCAGGACCTGGTTCCAGTCGTCCTCCGGCATCAGGATGACCGGGCGGTCCCGGGTGATGCCGGCCGAGGTGACGGCGGCGTCCACCGGGCCGACCTCGCGCTCGGTGCGGTTGTACCAGTCGCGGACCTGCTCCGGGTCGGCCACGTCGCACTGGGTGGTCGTGATCCGGGTGCCGAACTCGCCTGCCTGCTTGGCGAGTTGCTCGGCTGCCTCGGCGTTGGAGCGGTAGCAGAAGGCGACGTCGTAGCCGTCCTGGGCCAGGCGCAGCACGATGGCCTTGCCGATGCCCCGGGACCCGCCGCTGACCAGGGCGATCACGCGTGCTCCCCGAAGAGTCTCAGGACGGCGCAGCCCACCGCGCCGTCACGGTCGACGGCGGACACCAGGGCGATCCGGCCCCGGGCCGCCGGGTCGGTCCCGGCCACGCCGAGCACCGCCTGGATCTGGAAGGACGCGGAGGCCGCGCCGGTGTCGCCGAGCAGTTCCATGGACGGGACCCGGCCCAGTGCCTCGGCCGGCAGCAGCGCGGCGAGCGCGTCGTACTCGGCCCGGCCGGCCGCGGTGGGCGCGGCGCACGGGACGGCGGCCCAGACCTCGTCGGCGGTGACGCCGGCGCGGGCCAGGGCGCGCTGCACGCACGCGGTGACGGCGGCCTTCGGGTCGTCGTCGATGTCGACGCGGGTCTCCACCGCGAGCACCGCGGCGAGCGCCGGGCGCTGGGCGGTGCCGGCGTGCTCGACCACGAACAGGCCGCAGCCCTCGCCGAGCAGCGGCGTGGAGTCGCCGGCCGCGACGGCGGTGTGCTCGATCCAGGCGTGCGCGGCGGAGAACTCCTCGGCGGAGCCGACCAGGTACTTGGTCGCCCGGCCCTGGCCCATCAGGCGCCGCGCGTAGTTGAGGGCGAGCAGGCCGCTGACCCGGCCGCCGGCGACGGTGGTGTTGGGGCCCTTGAGGTCGTGCCGGATGGCGGTGGCGCCGGCGGCGTGGTTGAGGCTGCCGAAGGGGATGCGGCCGGCGTCGACGTGGAAGGGCAGCGCGTTGGTGTAGGACTGCTTGAGGAAGTTGGTGACGTTCTCCAGGCTGCCCATCGAGATGCCGAGGACCACACCGGTGCGGTCGTCGGTCTCCACCACCCGGTTGCCGTCGGCGTCCTTGAGCAGGCCGTCGGAGGCGACCAGGGCCAGCGCGGTGAGCCGGTCCATCTTGGCGGTGCCGGTGGGGCCGAGCAGGCCCTTGATGTCGAAGCCGGGCACCAGGCAGACGTCGGGCGACGGCAGCGTGCCGAGCGCGGCGTCCGCCTTGACGGCGGTCTTGGCGCCGGCGCGCACGCCGGACGCGAAGTCCTGGCGGGTCAGGCCGTACGGCGACACGGCCGACCAGCCGGTGATGACGAGTGTCTCCGGCGGCAGGGCCGCCGGGGTGGCTGCGGTGGTCATCGTCAGACTCGCTCTCCGTACGTGCCCAGAATCAGGATGGCGTTGTTGCCGGCGAAGGCGCTGGAGTTGTTCTCCACGATCCGGACCTCCGCGTCGACGGCCTGGTTGGGCACGACGTCCAGCGGGCAGTCGGGGTCGGTCTCCACGTGGTTGATGGTCGGCGGGATGAACTGGTGCTCGATGGCGAGGCTGCAGGCGATCGCGCCGAGCGCGCTGGCCGCGCCCATCGAGTGGCCGAGCATCGACTTCACCGCGACGGTGCGCGGCGGTGCGTCGCCGTACACGTCGACGATGGCGGCCGACTCGGTCTTGTCGTTGGCCTTGGTGCCGGTGCCGTGCGCGGAGATGAAGTCGATCTCGTCCCGCTCGACCCCGGCGTCGTCCAGGGCGAGCCGGATGCCGCGCGCGATGCCGTCGCGGTTCGGCGCGGTCGGGTGGGCGGCGTCGCAGCTGAGGCCGTACCCGAGCACCTCGGCGTAGATGTGCGCGCCGCGGGCGAGGGCGGACTCCAGGCTCTCCAGGACGAGGATGCCCGCGCCCTCGCCGGTCAGGATGCCCTGGCGGTTCCTGTCGAACGGGCGGACCACGTCCGGGGTGAGCGCGCCGAAGCGCTTGAACAGCGCGAAGGCCTTGCGGCAGACGGCGTCGGCGCCGCCGCACAGCGCGATGTCGACCTCGCCGGAGCGGATCGCGTCCAGTCCGTAGCCGATCGAGTAGTTGCCCGCCGCGCAGGCGGTGGTGATGGTGGTCGGCTCCACGTTCGGCATCCGCAGCTCGCGGGCGATGACGGTGGTGAGCCGGCCGGCGTTGATCCGGCGGGACAGCACCGGGTCCATGGCCCCAGGGTCCCCGGCCGCGAGCTCCTGCTCGACCAGCACGCCGATGTCGTGCCCCTCGCCGTCGGTGGTGCCGACGCTGATGACGGCCTGGCGCTCGCCGAGGTCGGCCTCGGTGAGCCCGGCGTCCTCCACGGCCATCCGGGCGGCGGCGACGGCGAACTGCCCGGCGCGGCCCATGTCGTCGAGGGGGACGTTGCGGATCCAGCGCTCCGGCTCGAAGTCGGGGACCTCGCAGGCGATGTTCTGGCCGAACCCCTCGGTGTCGAACCGGGTGATCGGCCGCGCACCGGAGCGGCCGGCCCGCAGCCCCGCGGTGTACTCCTCGACACCCGTGCCGATGCTGGAGATCGCCCCGAGGCCGGTGAGGACGACCCGGCGGCGGTCGGCCGGCGCGCCGGCGCGGGGTGCCGCTGGTGACTGTGCGGTGGACATGGGACTCCTTAAGCAGTGGGATGCCTGCGGGCGGGGGTTCCGGTCCCGGAACCCGCCCCGATCACCAACCGGCGGCCGTCGCGGTCACCTGGTACGTGGCCTCCACGTTCACCATCTTCGGCAGCTCGTTCATGTCGATGACGATGGAGTACTCCATCTCCAGGGCGCTGAGCACGTCGATGAGCTTCAGCGAGTCGGCGCCCAGCTCGTCGACGAACAGCGCGGTGTCGGCGAACTCGGTGTGCACGTCGATGTTCTCGGCGATGATCTCGCGGATCCGGGTGAGACGCTCCGGCGCTACCGTCGTCATGCTCGTTTTCCTCCGTTTTCGCGGGCGCCCTGTGGGGGTGCCCTGGGGTGCCCGGAAACCGGGCCTCTGGGCAGCAAATTAGTCAGGCCCGATGACGGGTCGATGACGTCCAACTGACCGCTCACTGACGGGTCCTGGCGGGGTGTAGCGCGCCTGGTGGGGAGGGGTGTCGGGGACAAAACGGCCGCCCGCCGCACCGTCGGGCGAAGGCCCTGGGGGTGCGGCGGGCGGCGGGGTCGGAGCCGTCCGGCGGCGTTCTTCCGGATTCCGGGCGCGGGCCCGGCCGGTCAGCCCTGCTGCTGGAGGCTGAGCGGGCGCATGTCCGTCCAGCTGCCCTCGATGTGGGCGACGGCGGTGGCCCGGTCGGTGGCCTCCAGGGTCACCGACCAGCCCTCCGGGACGGCGGCGAAGGACGGCCACAGGGAGTGCTGCCCCTCCGCGTTGACGAGGACGAGGAAGGTGCCGTCTTCGCGGTCAAAGGGGTTCGCCATGACTGTTCTCCAGGTCTCGGGATCTCGGGACGTGCCGGGTTGATCGGGCGTCAGGTGGTCGGGGTGGCGGCCGGTGCGGCCGGGGTTCCGGTCGGGTCCGCGGCCAGGGCGGCGAGGGCGTGTTCGACGACCGCGCCGATCGCCGCCGCCGGTGCGGGTTGCAGCAGCTGCTGGTGCCCGCTGTCCACGTCGTGCGCGAGGACGGCGGAACCGACGTGCGGCTCCCAGCTCTTGACCTTGAGGGCGCGCTCCTCCGGGGTGGGGCGGGTGTCGCCGCCGGCCGCCACGAAGAGCGTCATCGGGCAGCCGTCGAAGCGGCCCGGGGTGAACCGCTGGAACAGCTCCAGGTTGTTCCGCATGACCCCCAGCAGCCGTTCCAGCGTACCCGGTTCGAGCGCGGCGAGGGGGCCTTCGGTGCGGGCCAGGTGCGCGGCGACGCCTTGCGGGGTGAGCCGTTCCGGCTCCGCCGCGTCGACCCCGGCCTCGGCCAGGAAGTCGGCGAGGAACTCGGCGTCGCTGGGCCGGGCCCCGAGGGCGTCGTCGGGGTAGGCGTCCAGGTTGGCCAGGAACGCCACCCGCTCGCCGGCGGCGTGCAGCCGGACGGCCATCTCGTGCGCCACGACGCCGCCGTAGGACCAGCCGAGCAGGTGGTACGGGCCGTGCGGCTGCACGGCGCGCACCCGGGCCAGGTACTCCTCGGCGACGTCGCCCAGGTCGGTCGGCAGCGGGCCGTCGTCGGACAGGCCGCGGGCCTGGAGGCCGTAGACCGGCTGCTCCGGGTCGAGGTGCTCGGCGAGCGCCGCGAACGGGATCGCGAAGCCGAGGCCGCCGTGCACGCAGAACAGCGGGGGCCGCCCGCCGGTGGGCCGGATCGGCAGGACGGGCCCGAGCAGGTCGACCGCGCCGCCCCCGGTGGTGGCGGCCGCGGCCAGCGCCTCCAGGGTGCGGTGCTCGAAGACCGCCCCGAGGCTGATCGGCAGCCCGGCCCGGCCGGCCGCGTTGACCAGCCGGATCGCCTTCAGGCTGTCCCCGCCGAGGGCGAAGAAGGAGTCCTCGGGGCCGACCGGGCCCGTGCCCAGGACCTCCTCGACGGCGGCGCAGAGCAGCCGTTCCGGCTCGGTGCGGGGCGCCCTCGGGGCGCGGGCCGAGGGGGTGGCCGCGGGGGCGGGCAGGGCCTTGACGTCCAGCTTGCCGTTGGCGTTCAGCGGCAGTTCCGGCAGCGCGGTGTAGCTCTCCGGCACCATGTGGCCGGGCAGCGAGCGGGCCAGGTGGCCCCGCAACTCGGCCGGTCCGGGGGCCGGCCGGCCGTCGGCGGGCACCAGGTAGGCGACCAGGCGGCGCTGGCCGGCGGCGTCGGCGGGGGCCAGGACGGCGGCCCGGGCGACGTCCGGGTGCTCGGCCAGCAGCCGTTCGACCTCGCCGAGTTCGACCCGGTAGCCGCGGATCTTGACCTGCTGGTCGGCGCGGGCGACGTACTCGATCCGGCCGTGCCGGTCCCAGCGGACCAGGTCGCCGGTGCGGTACATGCGCTCCCCGGGCGCGCCGAACGGGCAGGCGGTGAAGCGGGCGGCGGTCAGCGCGGGCCGGCCGAGGTAGCCGCGGGCCAGGCCCTCGCCGGCCAGGTACAGCTCGCCGACCACGCCGCGCGGCACCGGCCGCAGCGCCTCGTCCAGGACGTACGCGCGGGTGTCGCCGATCGGCCGGCCGATCGGGACGGTGCCCTCGGCGCGGCCGAGGTCCTGGCCGGTGGCGAAGGTGGTGGTCTCGGTGGGGCCGTACACGTTGAACACCGTGGTGTCCGGCAGGGCGGCCCGCAGCCGGTCCAGGTGGTCGCGGGAGTGCGCCTCGCCGCCGGTGAGCAGCGCCCGCAGCGGGGCCAGGGCGCGCGGCCGGGTGTCGGCGATGGTGTTGGACAACTGGGTGGTGAGGAAGGCGACGCTCACCCGGGCGCGGGCCAGGAAGGACTCCAGGGCCCGCGGGTCGGCCGGGCCCGGCGGGTGGACCGCCACCCGGGCGCCGTGGGCGAGCGCGCCCCAGATCTCGAAGGTGGAGGCGTCGAAGGCGACCGGCGCGAAGTAGAGGAAGGTGTCCGCGGCGGTCGGCGCCAGCTCGGGCAGGCCCAGGACCAGGCGGACGGCGGCGCGGTGCGGGACCGCGACGCCCTTGGGCTTGCCGGTGGAGCCGGAGGTGTAGATGACGTACAGCAGGTCGTCGGGGTCGATCGGGGCGGCGGGCACCGGGGCGGTGACGGGCCGGCCGGCCAGGTCGGCCAGGGTTTCGGGGGCGTCCAGGAGCAGCTCGACGACCCCGGCGGGGAGCTCCCGTCCGGCCGGTGACCGTTCGGTGACGAGCAGCCGGGCGCCGCTGTCGGCCAGCATGTCGCGGACCCGCTCGTCGGGGTAGGACGGGTCGATCGGCAGGTAGGCCGCGCCGGTGCGGGCGATCGCCAGCAGGGTGCTCACCACGGCCGGGCCGCGCTCCAGGCGCAGCGCCACCAGGTCGCCCCGGCGGGCGCCGCGCGCGGTCAGCAGGTGGGCCAGGCGGTTGGCCTCGGCGTCCAGTTCGGCGTAGCTGGTGTGCCGCAGCCGCTCGGGGTGGCCGGGCTCGGTGTGGACCAGCGCGACCGCGTCCGGGGTGGCCGCGATCCGGCGGTCCACCAGGGCGGTGAGGGTGCTGCGCGGGGTGCCGGCCCGGTGGGTGCCGAGGGCGAGCAGTTCGGCCTCCTCCTCGGGCCCGAGCAGGTCCAGCCGGGACAGCGGCCGGGCGGGCTCGGCGAGGGCGGCGGCGAGCAGCCGCAGGTAGGCGTCGGTGATGCGGCGGGCGGTGGCGGGCTCGAACAGGTCGGTGCGGTACTCGACGGCGAGCGCGAGCGCGCCGCCGGCCTGCTCGGTGAGCTGGAAGAACAGGTCCCACTTGGCGGTCCGGACGGGCACCGGCTGCTCGGCCACGGCGAGTTCCGGGTCCTGCTCGGGCGCCGGGGCCGGGCCGGCCTGCTGGAAGCCGAGCATCACCTGGAACAGCGGGTGCCGGGCCATCGAGCGCTCGGGGTTGAGCACCTCGACGAGCTTCTCGAAGGGCACGTCCTGGTGCTGGTGGGCGGCCAGGTCGTAGGCCCGGACCCGTTCGGCGAGTTCGCGCAGGCCCGGGTCGCCGGAGGTGTCGGTGCGCAGCACCAGGGTGTTGACGAACATGCCGACCAGCTCGTCGAGCCGCTCGTCGGTGCGGCCCGCGATCGGGCTGCCGAGCGGGATGTCGGTGCCCGCGCCGAGCCGGGTGAGCAGGGCGGCGAGCCCGGCCCGCAGCAGCATGAAGACGCTGACGCCCCAGGCGGCGGCGAGCCGGTGCAGCTCGGCGGTGAGCGGCTGCGGCACGGTGGTGCGCACGACGTCGCCGCGGTGCTCGGCCCGGGTGCCGCGCGGGTGGTCGAAGGGCAGCGCCAGTTCCTCCGGCAGGCCCTTCAGGGCGGCGGTCCAGTAGCCGAGTTGGCGGGCGAGTTCGCTCCGCGGGTCGTCCTCCGCGCCGAGCAGTCCGCGTTGCCACAGGGCGTAGTCGGCGTACTGGACGGGCAGCGGCGGCAGTTGGGCCGGGCGGCCGGCCACCCGGGCCCGGTAGTACGCGGTGAGGTCGCGGGTGAGCGGGGCGAGCGACCAGCCGTCGCCGGCGATGTGGTGCAGGACGATCGTCAGCACGTGCTCGTCCGGGCCGAGCCGGAACAGGCGGGCGCGGAGCGGGAGGTGGCGCTCCAGGTCGAAGCCGCGCGCGGCCTCGGCGGCGAGGGCGGCGGGCAGGCCCGCCTCGGTGGTCTCGCTCACCGGGAGCGGGACGGCGGCCTCGGCCGGGGTGAGCACCCGCTGCTCGGCCGGTCCGCTGCCGGTGGTCCCGGAGGTGGCCCCGGGGGCGGCCCCGGACCCGGTGCTCTCGGGGGCGCGCTGCGGGAAGACGGTGCGCAGCGCCTCGTGCCGGGTGACCACGTCGTGCAGGGCGCCCGCCAGGGCGGCGGTGTCGAGGCGCCCGGAGAGGCGGATCGCCAGCGGGATGGCGTACAGCCCGCCGGGTGCGCCCAGGTGCTCGACGAACCAGAGCCGCTGCTGCGCGTACGACAGCGGCAGTACGGCCGGGCGCGGCCCGGCGGCGAGCGGGGCGCGGCCGGGTGCGGCGGCGGCCAGCCGTTCGGCGAGGCGGGCGGGGGAGGGGGCCTCGAAGAGGTCCCGCACCTGGAGTTCGGCGCCGAGTTCGGCGCGGACCCGGTTGACGATCCGGGTGGCGAGCAGCGAGTGGCCGCCGAGGGTGAAGAAGTCGTCGTCGACACCGACCCGGTCGAGTCCGAGCACCTCGGCGAAGACGCCGCAGAGCTGCTCCTCCTCGGCGGTGCGCGGGCCGCGGGCCGAGGTGGTGTACGCGGGGGCGGGCAGGGCGCGGCGGTCGAGCTTGCCGTTGGCGGTCAGCGGCAGCGCGGCGAGCGGGACCACGGCCGCCGGGACCATGTACTCGGGCAGCCGCTCGGCGGCGAACTCCCGCAGCCCGTCCGGGTTCGCGCCGTCGCGGGGCACCACGTAGGCGACCAGGCGCTGGTCGCCGGGCCGGTCCTCGCGGGCGATCACGGCGGCCTCGGCGACCGCGGGGTGTTGGCCGAGGACGGTCGCGATCTCGCCCAACTCGATCCGGAAGCCGCGCAGTTGGACCTGCTCGTCGGCGCGGCCCAGGTACTCCAGGGTGCCGTCGGCCCGCCAGCGGCCGAGGTCGCCGGTGCGGTACATCCGGGTGCCGCCGGGCTCGAACGGGCAGGCGACGAAGCGGGCCGCGGTGAGGTCGGGGCGGTGCAGGTAGCCGCGGGCCAGGCCGGGGCCGGTGATGTACAGCTCGCCGGGCACGCCGGCCGGGACGGGCCGCAGAGCGCCGTCGAGCAGGTAGACCCGCAGGTCCGGGATGCCGCGCCCGATCACGCTGCCGCCGCCGGCGGCGGCCGTCGGGGCGTCCAGCTCCTGGTAGGAGACGTGCACCGTGGTCTCGGTGATGCCGTACATGTTGACCAGGCGCGGCGCGTCGTCGGAGTGCCGGCTGTACCAGTCGGCGAGCCTGCCGATGTCCAGCGCCTCGCCGCCGAACACCACGGTCCGCAGGGCGAGCGGGCGCGGACGGTCGGCGTCGGCGCGCATCAGCTGGTAGAAGGCGGACGGGGTCTGGTTGAGGACGGTCACCCGCTCCTCGGCGAGCAGGTCCAGGAAGGCGTCGGGGGAGCGCGACACGTCGTACGGCACCACGACCAGCCGGCCGCCGCGCAGCAGCGCGCCCCACAGCTCCCAGACGGTGAAGTCGAAGGCGATGGAGTGGAACAGCGTCCACACGTCGCCGGGGCCGAAGTCGAACCAGCCGTCGGTGGCCTCCAGCAGCCGCGCCACGTTCTGGTGCGGCACCACGACGCCCTTGGGGCGGCCGGTGGAGCCGGAGGTGTAGATGACGTAGGCCGGGTGCTCGGGGGAGGCCGCGGTGTCCGGGGCGGTGGCCGGGTGGGCGGCCAGCGCGGCGGCCGTCTCCGGGGTGTCCAGGTCCAGGCGCGGCAGGTCCGGGGCCTCGGGCGGTTCGGGCAGCACGCCGCCGGCGGTCAGCAGCAGCGCCGGACGGGCGTCGCGCAGGGTGTAGCCGATCCGGTCGGCCGGGTGGCCGGGCTCCAGCGGCAGGTAGGCCGCGCCCGCCTTGAGGACGGCCAGGACGGCGACGATCAGCTGGGCGCCGCGCGGCAGCGCGACGGCCACCAGGCTCTCCGGGCCGGCGCCGCGGGCGGCGAGCAGGTGGGCGAGCCGGTTGGCCCGCTCGTCCAGCTCGCGGTAGCTGAGGGCGGCCTCGCCGGGAGCGGTGACCGCGACGGCGTCCGGGGTGCGGGCGGCCTGCTCGGCGAACAGCTCCGCGATGGTGGCGCGCCGCGCGGGCTCCCGGGGGGCGGCCGAGGCGCCGCTCCACTCGCCGAGGATGCGGGCCAGTTCGGCGGGCTCGGGCGCGCCGAGCCGGGCGAGCGGGGCCTGCGGGTCGTCGGCGACCTGCTCCAGGACGCGGACCAGCTGGTCCAGGACGCGCTGCGCGGACGGCCGCGGGTCCTCGGTGAGGCCCTCGGGGTTCCCGGCGAAGGCCGAGGGCCGGTAGGCGAGGTGCAGGTCCAGCCGCTCGCCGGGGAAGACGGTGAGGCTCAGCGGGTAGTGGGTGGCCGAGAGCACCTGCGCGGAACTGACGGTGCCGCCCGACTCGCGGAACAGCGCGGCCTCGTCCAGCGGGTAGCTCTGGAAGGCGAGGACGGTGTCGAACAGCTCGCCCTGGACGCCGGAGGCGGCCTGCGCCTCGGCGAGCGGCAGGTGTTCGTGCGGCATCATCGCGAGCTGCTGGCGGGCCAGCGCCTCGAACAGCTCACTCGCCCGCTGGTCCGGGCGCAGGTCGGCGCGGACCGGCAGGGTGTTGGCGAACAGGCCGATCATCGACTCGACGTCCGGGACCTCGGCCGGGCGGCCGGAGGTGACCGACCCGAACACCACGTCCTCGCGGCCGGTGAGCCGGCCGAGCAGCAGTGCCCAGCAGCCCTGCACCACGGTGTTGAGGGTCAGGCCCCGGCCGCGGGCCCAGCCGGCGAGCGCCGCGGTGCGCTCCGGCGACAGGAACCCCCGGACGAGCGACGGCAGTTCGCGGGAATCGCCGGCACCGGCGCCGGGCAGCGCCCGGACCGGCCCGTCCAGGCCGTCCAGCAGCTGCGCCCAGGCCGCCCGCGCGGCGGCCCGGTCACGGCCGTTCAGCCAGGTCAGGAACGAGCGGTACGGCGCGGGCGCGGGCAGCGCCGCCGCGCCCGCCGCGCCCGCCTCGTCGTCGAGCAGCACCAGCTCGCGGACGGCCAGCGGGAACGACCAGCCGTCCATGACGATGTGGTGCACCGACCAGACGAACCGGTGGTGCCCCGCGCCGAGCCGGATCAGGGTGAACCGCATCAGTGGCGGCCGCGCCAGGTCGAACCGGCGCAGCCGGTCCTCGCGCGTCAGCCGCTGCGCCGCCGCCTCCCGGTCGGCCTCGGGCAGGTGGGTGAGGTCGTGCAGCTGCCACTCCGGCTCGACCTCGGTCTCCTTGAGGACGACCTGGACGGGCTCGCCGGTCTTGCGGTTGCGGAAGCAGGCCCGCAGGTTGGGGTGCCGGCGCAGCAGCGCGGCCGAGGCCGCGCGCAGCCGGGCGGCGAGCTGCTCGCCGTCACCCGCGCCCGGCCCGTCGATCTCCGCGACGAACTGGAGGGTGTACAGGTCGGGCGAGGCCTGGTCGTACGAGGACAGGAACAGCAGTCCCTGCTGGAGGGGGGAGAGCGGAAGTACTTCGCTGATCTTCGACCCGGTTCTGGGGGCGGTCGTCACGAAAGTTCCTCATTCAACTCGAATTCCAGATCGGCCAGTTCCTCGTCGGACAGGGCGATCAGACTGCCTTCGGGTTCCGTCGGGGCGGGTTCGGCGGGGCTCTGCTCCTGCTCCTCGGCGACCTGGGCCAGGGCGGCGGCGGTCTTGTGGGTGAAGATGTCGCGGGTGGTGAGGGTGAGTCCGGCCCTGCGGGCGCGGCTGACGACCTGGATGGAGCGGATGCTGTCGCCGCCGAGGGCGAAGAAGTCCTCGTCGATGCCGACCCGGCCGGTGCCGAGGACCTCGGCGAGGATCTCGGTCAGCACCTGCTCGCGCTCGGTGCGCGGCGCGCGGGCCTCCTCCTGGTCCCCCAGGTCGGGCCTGGGCAGGGCCTTGCGGTCGAGCTTGCCGTTGGCCGTGAGCGGCATGGCGGGCAGCACCAGCCAGGACGCCGGGATCATGTACCCGGGTAGCAGCTCGGCCAGTTGACGGCGGATCCGGTCTGGGTCGACGCCGGGGCCGGTGAGGTAGCCGATGAGGCGGGGGTTGCCGGAGGCGTCGGGGAGGACGGCGACGGCGGCGTCGGCGACGGTGTCGAGGGAGCGGATGACGGCTTCGATCTCGCCGGTTTCGACGCGGCGGCCGCGGATCTTGACCTGGTGGTCGCGGCGTTCGA
>NZ_JBFBIR010000060.1:0-49922 GCF_040685715.1 Kitasatospora sp. NPDC088264 | reverse complement strand
TCCCCCGTGGGCCGGGGTTGTTCGCCCCGCGGGGGGCGGGGTGGGCCCCCCCGGGGGGGCCCTCGGGGGGGGCCCGCGGCGGGCCCGCCGGGGCCGCCGGGGCCGGGGATGGTCAGACCTTGAGGTACTTGCGCAGGGTGAAGAACGCCGCCACGCCGGCCATGCCCATACCGACCACGATCAGCAGCGGTATCACCGCGAGCACCGAGCCGAGGCCGATGAAGTGGATGAACTGCACCCGGTCGGCCAGCCAGTTCTGGACGAAGAAGTGCCCGCCGACCAGCAGCCCGGAGGCCATGGCCGCGCCGAGCAGCGCGGAGAACGCGGCCTCGGCGATGAACGGCATCTGGACGTAGAAGTTCGAGGCACCGACCAGGCGCATGATGCCGGTTTCGCGCCGCCTGCTGTACGCCGACACCCGGACGGTGTTGACGATCAGCAGCAGGGCGACGAACAGCATCAGCACCATGATCACGAAGGCCGCCGTCTGGAGGCCGTTGAGCAGGCCGAACAGGTTCTCCAGGATCTTCCGCTGGTCCTCCACCGACTTGACGCCGGGTTTGCCGGCGAAGGCGCTCTGGATGACGTCGTACTTGGTCGGGTCGTTCAGCTTGACCCGCCAGGACTGCGGCATCGCGTCCGGGCCCAGGACGGAGATGAGCGGGTTGTCCGGGTTCATCTCCTTCCAGTGCTTGTACGCCTCGGCGGAGCTCTCGAAGGTCGACGACTGGACCACCGAGTCCATCTTGTCCAGCTGGGCCTTGATGTCCTGCACCTGCTGGTCGGTGGCCGCACCCTTGTCGCACTGCGGCGAGTTGCGCGCGTCCGACTTGGTGCAGAAGTAGATGCTCACCTCGACCTTGTCGTACCAGTACCCCTTCATGGAGTTCACCTGGTCACGGACCAGGAGCGAGGAACCGGCCAGGGCGAGGGAGAGCGCGACACTGACCACGACCGCGATGGTCATCGTCAGGTTGCGGCGGAGACCCACACCGATCTCCGACAGGACGAACTGGGCACGCATGCGGGTAACAACTCCAGGGTCGGTACTGCTGGTCTGGCGACGCGGGCGGACGGCCCTACGGGTTCAGCGCCGGCTGCGCCGGTCGGTCAGTGCTGGTATCCGTAGACGCCGCGGGCCTGGTCGCGGACGAGCAGCCCCTTGTCGAGCTCGATGACGCGCTTGCGCATCTGGTCGACGATGGCCTGGTCGTGGGTGGCCATCAGCACCGTGGTGCCGGTGCGGTTGATGCGGTCGAGCAGCTTCATGATGCCGACCGAGTTCTGCGGGTCGAGGTTGCCGGTGGGCTCGTCCGCGATCAGCAGCATCGGACGGTTCACGAACGCGCGGGCGATCGCCACGCGCTGCTGCTCACCGCCGGAGAGCTCGCCCGGCATGCGGTCCTCCTTGCCGCCGAGACCGACCAGCTCCAGCACCTCGGGCACCACCTTGTTGATGGCGCTCTTGGGCTTGCCGATCACTTCGAGGGCGAAGGCGACGTTCTGCGCGACCGTCTTGTTGGGCAGCAGGCGGAAGTCCTGGAAGACGGTGCCCAGCTGGCGGCGCATGTGCGGCACCTTCCAGTTGGACAGCTTGCCGAGGTCCTTGCCCAGCACGTGCACCTCGCCCGTGGAGGGGCGCTCCTCGCGCAGGCACAGGCGCAGGAAGGTGGACTTGCCCGAGCCGGACGAGCCGACCAGGAAGACGAACTCACCCTTCTCGATCTCCAGCGAGACGTTGTCCAGGGCGGGACGGTTCTGCTTGGGATAGGTCTTGGAGACGTTGTCGAATCTGATCACGGCTGCATCACGGAGGCCATCCTAGGCGGCGCCAGTCCTCGGTCGATCCACCCCGGGCGCCCGGCCCTGGGGCGGGTGGCGGGAGCGGAAAGGGCCGCTCCCGGTCTGGGACCATACGCGAATCGGCGGTCGGCGTGCAGGGCCCGCCCAGGACAGCCGTCGGAATCTGGGGGAGAATGTCTGGTTATGCCCCGAAAATTGGGAGGCATCTCACAGCCCGGGAGCCGGAACGGTCAGAACCTGGCAGAGTGGAGGTGGCGTCCCCGTGTTCGGGCGCTCCCCCGCACAGGGCAAGAAGAGGAACCAAAGCCCCGTCCGGTGCGTTGGCTGTAGCAGCGAGGAGGAGATCGCATGACCTGCGACCATCTGGTGTGCGCCAACTGCAACGGCCGCGTGAGTGACGGGCGCTGCGCGGTCTGCCGCGCCAACCGGGCCCGGCTGCAGGAGCAGCAGGGTCCGTTCGCGGCGCTCTCCCCCGCGATGCTGCTGGCCCTGCTGGCCGGTCTGCTCGCGGTGGCGCTGATCGCCCGGCAGGCACTGGCCTGAACCCACCGAGGCACACGAAAGGGCCCCCGACCACTGCGGTCGGGGGCCCTGTTTCGTCCGTCGGCGCCTACTGCGCGGCGGTCTCGCGCTGCTTGCGCCAGCGGATGCCGGCCTCGATGAAGCCGTCGATGTCGCCGTCCAGCACGCCCTGCGGGTTGCCGACCTCGTACTCGGTCCGGACGTCCTTGACCATCTGGTACGGGTGCAGCACGTAGGAGCGCATCTGGTTGCCCCAGGAGCTGCCGCTGTCCTTGAGCGCGTCCATCGCCGCCCGCTCCTCCTGGCGGCGCCGCTCCAGCAGCTTCGCCTGGAGGACGTTCATCGCGGACGCCTTGTTCTGGATCTGCGAGCGCTCGTTCTGGCAGGAGACCACGACACCGGTCGGGAGGTGCGTGATGCGCACCGCCGAGTCGGTGGTGTTGACGCCCTGGCCGCCGGGACCGGAGGCGCGGTAGACGTCGATCCGCAGGTCGCCCTCGTCGATGTCGACGTGGTCGGACTGCTCGACGACCGGGAGCACCTCGACACCGGCGAAGGAGGTCTGCCGGCGGCCCTGGTTGTCGAAGGGCGAGATGCGGACCAGGCGGTGGGTGCCCTGCTCGACCGACAGGGTGCCGTAGGCGTACGGCGCCTTGACCGTGAAGGTCGCGGACTTGATGCCGGCCTCTTCGGCGTACGAGGTGTCGTACACCTCGGTGGGGTACCCGTGCCGCTCGGCCCAGCGCAGGTACATGCGCATCAGCTGCTCGGCGAAGTCGGCGGCGTCGACGCCACCGGCCTCGGCACGGATGTTGATCAGCGCCTCGCGGGCGTCGTACTCGCCGGACAGGAGGGTGCGGACCTCCAGCTCCTCGACCGCCTTCTGGAGGGAGACGAGCTCGGACTCGGCCTCGACCCGGGTGTCCGCGTCGTCCTCGGCCTCGGCCAGCTCGAACAGCACGCCCAGGTCGTCGATACGGCTGCGCAGGCCCTCGACCTTGCGCAGTTCACCCTGGAGGAAGGAGAGCCGGCTGGTCACCTTCTGCGCGTTCGCGATGTCGTCCCACAGGTTGGGGGCGCCTGCCGCCTCCTCCAGGACAGCGATGTCGGCCCGGATCTTGTCCAGGTCGAGGACGGCCTCGATCGACCCCATGGTCGATTCGAGGTTCTTGAGCTCTTCGGAAGGATCGACGGCTGCCACGCCCCCAGGGTAATGGTTCCGGGGGTGGTCATGACGACACCGGGGTCCTCTGGCTCTCGCGGTACCCGCCCGACGGCCCTCTACGGCGCCCGCGGGGCCGTGCCGGACACCGTCGGGCGGGCCGGGTGGCCGGCGTCCGGGGCGGTGGCCGCGAAGGCCGTCCAGGCCGCGGCGGCGCCCGCCAGCAGCAGGACGGTGGCCAGCAGGACGGCCAGCAGCCGGCGGCGGCGCAGCAGCGCCTGCCGGTCCCGGCGGTGCCCGGTGCCCGGGGCGGTGCGCTGGGCGCGGGACTCCGCGGCGTACGCGGCCAGCTCGTCCGCGGAGGGGCGGCGCAGGCTGGTGTGGGTGTCCCGGGTGGAGTCGGGGGCGACGCCGGGCACCAGCGGGACGGCCGGGCCCCGGCGGCGCTTGTGGATGCCCGGGCCGGCGTCCACCTCGGCGTACACGGCCTCACCGGGGGTCAGCGCCTCCTCCGCCGGGGCACGGCCCTGGGAGGGGACGGCCAGCACCGGCAGGCCGGCCAGCGAGGGCAGCTGCTCGCGCAGCCGGGCGGCCAGCTCGGCGGCCCGCAGCCGGGAGGCCGGGGCCTTGGCCAGGCACTCGGAGATGATCCGCCACAGCCCGTCCGGCAGGCCCGGGATCGGCGGCACCTGCTCGGTGACGTGCCGGCGCAGCACCGCGCCGGTGTGGCCGCCGCCGAACGGGGTGAACCCGGCCAGCAGCTCGTACAGCACGGTGGCGAGGGCGTAGATGTCGACGGCGGCGCGCGGCTCCAGGCCCTCGATGATCTCCGGGGCGAGGTAGTCGGGGGTGCCGATGATCCGGGTGGCCCGGGTGCGGCGCGGGGCGTCGACCAGGCGGGCCACGCCGAAGTCGGTGAGCTTGGCGCGCGGGGCGCCGCCGGGGCCCGGGGCGGCGGCGAGGTCGAGCAGGACGTTCTCCGGCTTGACGTCGCGGTGGACGATGCCGGCGGCGTGCGCGGCGGCCAGGCCGTCGGCGACGTCCGCGATGACCGAGGCGGCGGTCTGCGGCGGGAGCGCGCCGTCGCGCTCCAGCCGGGAGCGCAGGTCGGTGCCCTGGACCAGCTCCATCACCAGGGCGAGGTCGCTGCCGTCCACGACCATGTCGCGCACGCCGACCACCCGGGGGTGGTCGAGGCTGGTCAGCGCGGCGCGCTCCTGGACGAAGCGGCCGACCAGCACCTGGTCGGCGGCCAGGTCCTCGCGCAGCAGCTTGACCGCCACCGGGCCGTCGGGCCCCTCACCGAGCCAGACCGTCCCGGCCGAACCCCGGCCGATCACCTGGTGGACGGTGTACCGGCTGCCGATCTTGCGTGCCAATGCTGCTCCGTGGGCGGCGCGGGAGCGCGCCCGGGGGTCCGGTGCGCTCGATGGGGCGGGACAACAGCGACCAACCTACGCGCCCCGGCGCCCCGCGCGGGCCGCCCGAGGGCCCTGGGCGGGCAGTCTCGGGCGAGAAATCTTATGAATTGTCGACAAAGCGTCAATCCCGCCGCGCGGGCCCGGTCCTGGACCGGGCGGCCCCGCGCGGCGGGGCCTGGCCCGGCGTCAGTTCTTCGAGCTGCCGAACAGGGCGTCCGCCCAGTCGCGCACGGTGTTGAACCAGCCCTGGACGTTGTCCCAGTAGTGCGGCAGCGACGTGAAGTTCCACAGCGCCACCCCGGCCACCACCAGCACCACCAGCACCATCAGGCACCCCTTGAGGCAGCCGAGCCCGGGGATGTACATCCGGTTGCGGCTGCGCGGGCGCCGCTCGCGCGGCGGGGCGGGCTCGCGGCGGTCCTGCTCGCGCGGCTCCTCCCGACGCTGCGGGGGCTCGCGGTGCTGCGGCGGCTCGCGGTGCTGCGGCGGCTCGGCCCGGCGCGGGACCGGGGTGGGCGGGGGCGGCGGCGGGTAGCCGCCCTGCGACTGCCCGTACGCGGCCGGAGCCGGCCGGTAGCCGCCGGGCGGCTGCGGACGTCCACCGGGCCCGGGCTGCGGCTGGCCGCCGTGACCGGTCTGCCCGGCCTGGTAGCCCTGGCCGCCCTGACCGCCCTGGTACGGCGGCGGGGCCACCGGCGGCCGCTGGGCGTACCCGGGCGGCGGCGGGCCCTGGCGCCGCTGGTCGGGGTGGTAGCCGGCCGGCGGCTGCGGTTGCTGGTAGCCCGGGCGGCCGCCCGGCCCGGCCTGGAAGGGCCGCGGGGCGACCTGCGGGTCCTCGAAGTCCTCCGGGCCGAAGTAGCCGACCTGGGTCTGCTGGTTGCGGTCCCGGGCCGCCCGTAGCTGCGTCTGCCACGGGTGCGGCGTCTCCTCCCCCGGAGCGCCCGGAGTGCCCGGAGCGCCCGGCGGGAGCGGCGGCACGACGGTGGGCGGCATCACCTGGGTGCGGTCCGGGGCCCCGAACGGCGGGGCGGGCGGCGGCTGGGTGCCCATCACCCGGGTCGCCGCAGCCGGGTCGTACTGCGCGGCCGGGTCGTATTGCGGGGCCGGCGGGGCGGCCGGAGCCGCCGGCGACAGGCCGGGGACGCCCGCGCCTGCGCTCGGGACGGAGGTCGGGCGCGGGTCCGGCAGCAGCAGCGAGCCGACCGCGAGCGCCTCGTCCACCGCCGCCGGGGAGGCGTGCACCCCGACGCCGGCCGCCACCACCCGCAGCGCGCCGGCCAGCGAGGTCGCGGACGGCCGCTGCGCCGGGTCCTTGCGCAGGCAGCGCTCGATCACCGTCCACAGCGGCTCGGGCATGGTGCTGGGCCGCTGCGGCTCCTGCGCCAGGTGGGCGTGGAGGAGCGCGATCGCGCTGTCGCCCTGGAACGGCTGGCGGCCGGTGACCAGCTCGTACAGCATGATCCCGGCGCCGTAGACGTCCACCGCGGAAGTCTGCGGGCGGCCCTCGGCGGACTCCGGCGCGATGTAGGCGGGGGTGCCGACGAACTCGTGGGTGCGGGTGATGCCCGGGGAGTCGGCGAGGCGGGCGATGCCGAAGTCGGTCAGCATCGGGTGCATCTGCTCGGTGCCGTCCAGCACCGTGGAGGCGAGCAGCACGTTGGCCGGCTTGAGGTCGCGGTGGACGATCCCGTCCTCGTGGCTGGCCGCCAGCGCGTCCGCGACCTGGGCCATCAGCAGGGCGCCGGCGATCGGGCTGAACGGGCCGTTGGAACGCAGGTAGCGGGCCAGGTCGGGGCCGTCGATCAGGTCCATCACCAGGGCCAGCAGCTCGCCCTCGACCACCAGGTCGCGGACCCGGACGATGTTCGGATGGGTCAGTCGCAGCAGCAGCGAGCGCTCGCGCAGGAAGCGCATCACGACGTCCGGGTCGGCCGCCAGTTCCTCGCGCAGCACCTTGATCGCCACCAGCTGCCCGGGCTCGCTGCCGGGCACCTGGACGTCGGGGCGCACCCGGCCGCGCCAGACCGTCCCGGTGGCACCCCGTCCGAGGGTCTCCTCAAGCAGATACTTGCTGCCGACTGGCCGCACCTGTCGCACTCCTCGTCGTGCCGCCCGCGCGGGGCGCTCCTCCGCCGGTGCGGTGAGCCTGCCGGGCCCGTGTCTGCGGCCACTCTAACGGTGTCCGTTCAGGTTTTTGGGGCGACCGGCAGGCCATCCCGGAGGGGTTGGGGGACATCCCCTAGGGGAGTTCCCGGACCGGTTCGGCGGGCCCGCCGACAGGGCCCCCGCCGCACCGGTTGACCTGACCCTCCGTCGCCTCCACCATGGCGATGATCGCAAGATCGTCAAATCCGGTACGGTGCGCGGACTGTCCGTGACGGATGGCAGGATGGACACTCGCCACTCGTGTGGCCCAAAGGGTCGCCGCGGCCGCCCCGCGCGCCCGCGACGACACCGGGCAGCGGTACCAGGCTCCACACCAGCAGAAGGGACCCGCGGGCGAGATGCAGATCCGGCTGACCGTCCTCCGACCGCGCAGCGGCCCGACCGCCGCCGGCTCCGCCATCCCCTACGTGGACGTGCTGGTCACCGCACCCGTCGGCACCGCGCTCGGCTCCCTCGCGGGCGCCCTCGCGGGCGCCGTCGGCGTGCGCGGGCCCCGGGCCGCCACCCACGTGCACCTGTACGCCGGGGCGCACCGGGTCGACGAGCACACGCTGCTCGGCCACCCCCCGCTCCTCGACGGGGCCGTCCTCAGCCTCAACGAGGCCGACCCGACCGCCGACGACCCCGACGACACCCCCGCCGCCGCCGAACTGCGCGTGGTCGGCGGCCCGGACGCCGGCGGAGTGCACCGGCTGCACGGCCGGGAGATCCGGATCGGCCGCTCCGGCGAAGCCGACGTCCCGCTCGACGACCCCGACGTCTCCCGGCTGCACCTGGCCCTGCACCTCGCCGACGACGGCAGGATCACCGTCCGCGACCTCGGCTCCACCAACGGCACCACCCTGGACGGTCGGCTCGTCCCGCCCGGAGCCCCCGAGGAAGCCGTCCCGCTGGAAGCCGGCGCCCTGCTGCGCATCGGCGAATCCACCCTGCACGTGGCCGCCCCCGACCCGGCCGACGGCACCGGCCGCGCCGCCCTGCCCGACGGCCACGGCCACCTCCAGCTCGCCGCCCCCGGCCCGGTCCGCCCCACCCCGCCGGTGGCCGAACCGCCAGCGGCCCCCGAACCCGCCCCCGGCCGCGGCCGCGGCCTGCTCTCGCTGCGGCTCGGCCGCACCGCCGAACCGCCCGGCCAGGAGAGCGCCGAACGCCACCACACCGCCGTACGGCTGCGCCAGGCCGCCGCCCAGCGCGAACGATGGCCGGATCTCGCCACCCTGCTGCTCAACGCCGTCGGCCCCGGCCCCCGGCTCTGGGAGCGCGGCCCCGGCCACCCCGACGCGCTCACCCTGCGCCTGGGCACCGCCGACCGCCCCGGCGGCCCCGGCACCGCGCCCGGCACCATGCTGCCCGCCGTCCCCGTCACCCTCGACCTGCAGACCGCCGGCAGCCTCGGCCTCAGCGGCCCGCGCGAACGCCTGGACGCGCTCACCCGCGCCGTCGTCGCCCAGCTCGCCGCCCTGCACCCGCCGACCGGCCTGAGCCTGGTCGTCGTCGACGCCGACCAGGCCCGCACCCCCGAAGAACGCGCGGACACCTGGGCCTGGGCCCTCTGGCTGCCCCACCTGCGCCCCGCCGACGGCCAGGACTGCCGCCTGCTGCTCGGCCTCGACGACGAACAGGCCACCGCCCGGCTGACCGAACTCACCGCCCGGCTCAGCGGCCCGGCCGGCCTCGGCGGCCACCCCGCCACCGTCGTCGTGGTGGACGGCCGCCCGACCACCGAGACCGCCCGGCAGGCCGTCGACCTGCTGCTGCGCCAGGGCCCGGCCGTCGGCATCTTCCCGGTCTGCCTCGCCGAGCAGCCCGAACTGCTCCCCCGCGGCCTCGGCGCCACCGCCCTGATCACCGGCGAGGTCGGCACCCAGCTCTCCCTCGACCGCCCCGTCGCCCGCGGCCGGGAGACCTTGCACGAGGTCTCCCTGGACGCCGTCTCCGACGCCTGGGCCGAACGGCTCGCCCGCGTGCTCGCCCCGCTGCGCGAGGCCGCCCCGGCCGCCCGCGGCCCGCTGCCCGACGCGCTGCGGCTGCTCGACCTGCTCCAGCTCGACACCGTCACCCCGGCCAAGCTGTCCGCCCGCTGGGCGGCGCACGCCGGCGGCATCGGAGCCGCCACCGCGCTGCTCGGCACCACCCGGGACGAGCTCTGCACGCTCGACCTGGCCGACCCCGAACTCGCCCTCCCCTCCCCCGACCCGGGCGGCCCGCACCTGCTCATCGGCGGCGCCCGCGGCTCCGGCAAGACCGAGCTGCTGCGCACCCTGGTCGCCTCGCTCGCCGTCTCCGAACGCCCCGAGCGCCTCACCGTCACCCTCATCGAGGGCCGGTCCACCGAGGACGGCCTGGACGGCTGCACCGAACTGCCGCACGTCACCGGTCTGGTGAACGCCGCCGACGACCCGCGGGCCGCGCTGCTCGCCGCGGAGGCCCTGGAGGACGAACTCGCCCTGCGCGAGCGGCTGTTCGACGGACTGGACTTCGCCTCCTGGCACGCCGCCCGCATCCTGGACGGACAGAGCCTGGACGCACAGAGCCTGGACGGGCAGGGCCTGGCCGGACAGAGCCTCGTCGGACACCCGGCCGTCCCGGTGCCCGCCGTCGTCGGCGCGGCCTCCGCCGCCACCCCGAAGATCATCCACCCGCGCAGCGGCGACGGCGCCCGGCCGGTCACCTCCCCCGCCGCCGTCCCCTGCCCCGCCCGCCTGGTCGTCGTCGTGGACGACTACGACGCCCTGCTCTCCCCCACCTCCCCGGCCGGCCGCCCGCTCGCCCGCGCCCTCGCCGCCGTCGCCCGCCACGGCGGCCCGCTCGGCGTCCACCTCGCGGTCACCACCGGCCACCCGGAGGAGAGCGCCGGCACCGAGGTCGACGAGGCCGCCCTGCTCCGCATCGCGCTGCGCACCGAGGACCCGGCCGACTCCGACCTGCTGATCCACCTCGGCGACGCGGCCGCCCTGCCCGAGGACACCCCCGGCCGCGGCTACCTGCGCCTGCCGGACGGCGGCGTCACCGCCTTCCAGACCGCCCGGATCAGCGGCCGCATCCCGCGCACCGCCACCCTGCGCCCCACCGTCGTCGCGATCGACCCGCTCCAACTCGGCGCCCCACCCGCCCGCCGCCCGGTCCGCGAACTCGGCAACGGCCCCACCGACCTCGCCCTCCTCGCCAGCGCCCTCCAACGCGCGGCCGCCCACTGACCGGGCAGAACGACCTCCACCGCCCCTGCCGCGATCACCATCGCGGCAGGGGCGGTGCGCGTACGGACCTCCCCGAGACACCCGGGAGCCGGCGGGCCCACATCCGAGGACGCGGGCCCGCCCGACCGGCCTCGTACGCCGAATGCGGGCGCTGCCACGACCCGGTGCCCCGCCCGGGGTTCTGCCGCGCCCGTGCGGGCCTCGGCGGCAGGGCCGTCGCCGTCGACGCGGAGCACCGTCGCCCCCCCGGCGGCGTCACCCGGGCCCGTGCGGCCCTGCGCGGACGGCCCGGGCTTCCCGTGGTGGCGTTCGACGGCTGATCACCACGGGCGGCCCTTCATCCAACCGTCAGGCGGTCAGGCGCACTTGATCTCGCGGTTCACCACGGCCATCCCGGCGACCTTGTCGCCGTCCACGGTGAACTCGTACTGCCAGCCCTGCTGCCCCTCGACCGGCATCACGTACTTGCCGCCCTTGGCGAGCTGGAGGCCCTTGGCGCCGTACGCCTGCTGGAGCGCCTCCACGGTGGAGCCGGCCCCGAGGCCCTCGGCCGTCTTCGCCTCGGCCGGGGCAACCAGTTCGCGCAGGCCCGTCGCCGCGAAGGAGACCCGGCCGGTGGCCAGGTACGCCTTGTCCTTGGCCTCCTGGGCGAACCGCAGGTCGACCAGGGCCATCGTCGCGTCCGCGATCGCCTTGGCGGCGTCGGCCAAGCCCTTGGCCCCGGCGGCGGAGCCCGCGGCGGCGGCGGCCGCGTCCTTGGCGGAGGCGTTCGGCGGCAGGGTGCCCCCCGGGGCGGGCGCCTTGCCCGAGGCCGCGTCGGCCTTGGCGTTCAGGTCCTTGTAGCGGGCCTCGGTGGCCGCCTCGGCGGTCATCCGGGCCTGGTCCGGCGCCGGGCCGCCCTTGTAGACGAAGTCCGTGCAGCCGTCGAGCAGCGAGACCGGCACGCCCTCCAGAGCGCCGGTGGCCAGCCCGGCGTCCTTGGCCATCCCCGGCTTCAACCCCCGGTACCCGGCCGCCGCGAAGGCCTCCGGGCCCTTCGACGTGGACGCGGGCGCGGGCGTCGCCGCGGGCGCCCCGGTCGTGGCCGGAGCCTTCGCGGTGTCCTTCTCGTCGTTCTTGTCATCGGACGTACAGGCCGCCGCACCGGCGACCAGCAGTGCCACCGAGATGCCCACGCCCACTGCGCGGACCAAGGCTCGGTTCTTCCTCATGCCACAACCTTCACTTGATCATTCGATGGTCGCCGCATCGAGAGTGCGACCACGGTCTACAGGCGGTTTCTCAGGAGCAGTACGTGTTGTGCTTGACCAGGGCGAGGCCGGCGACCTTGCCCTCGGCCATGGTGAACTCGTAGAACCAGTCCGGGCCGCCGTTGCCGCCCTCGGCCGGGAGTTCGTACTTGCCGTCCTCGGTCGGCTTGAGGGCCTTGCCCTCGTAGGCTCGCTCGAGCTCGTCCTCCGCCGAACCGGCGCCGACTCCCTCGGCGGTGCGGGCGTCCGCCGGGGCGACCAACTGGCGCAGGCCCTCGGTGCCGAAGTTGACCCGGCCGGTGGCCAGGAAGGCCTGGTCCCGGTTCTTACGGGCGGTCACGATGACGTCCGCCTCCTTGAACAGCGCGTCGGACTCCTGCCGTTCGGCGGCCTCCTGCTTCAGCCGCTCCTGGAGGCGCTCGCTGTGCTTCACCATCTCCTCCGGCGAGGCCCCGGGCGCCAGGGTCTCGAACGGCTTCCGGTTCGCCCGCATCTCGTCGATCCTGGCAATCGCCTTGTCGGACTTCGCGCGGGCCTCCGTCTCGGCCGCCATCCGAACCGGGTCCGGCGCCGGGCCGCCCTTGTACGCGTAGTCGGTGCAGCCGTTGAGCAGCGAGACCGGCGACGGCTCCAGGGCTCCGGAGGCGAGCGCCTCGTCCTTGGTCATCGACAGCCGCAGTCCGCGGTAGCCGCCGGTGCCGAACGGCTGCGGCGGCGTGCTGGCCGCCGAGGTCGCGCCGGTCTTCCGCCCCGCGTCCTTGCCGCCCTCGCAGGCCGCCGCTCCGGCCACGACCAGAGCCACCGTCAGTACGGCCCCCGCCGTGCGCGCGCTGCGCGTCATCCCCACGGTGATCCCCTCCCCTGTGTCGATCACACACGGTAGCGAATATGCGGGCATGATCCACAATCGGTTTCCACACCAGCGGAAGGGCCGTCGCCGTGAACGGCCGACGACTGGCCACCCCGCCGTCCGCCGTCTTCCGTAGGCGGCGGACGGCAGCTGCCGGTCAGTGGGCCGGGGGCTGCACGGCGAGGCCGCGGGTGTAGTGGGCGGCGGCGAGGACCGAGGCCATCAACTCGGCGTCGAGCACGGAGGCGTCGGCCAGCCGGGTGGCCGCCGCGTGGGAGGCGAGCAGCGTCTTGGTGACCCTCAGTGCGGCCTCGGGGCGGCGGGTGACGGGCCTGACCCACTCGGCCACCGCCCCGTCCAGGTCCTGCTCGGGGACGACGCGTTGCAGGATGGCGAGCTCCCGCGCCTCCACCGCGCCGACCGGGCGGCTGGTGAGGATGATCTCGCGGACCCTGGCCGCGCCGACCTCGTGGAGCAGCCGGGGCAGCAGGCCTCCCCAGGCGACGGGCAGGCCCAGGGCCAGCTCGGGCAGCCGGAAGACGGCGTTGTCGGCGCCGACCCGCAGGTCGCAGGCGAGCGCCAGGGCGAAGCCGGCACCGGTGGCCCGGCCCTGGACCCGCGCGACGGTCACGGCGGAGCTGTTGGTGAGGGCATCGCAGACCCTGCGGGCCTTCTCCCCGTAGTTCCGTATGCCGCCGCCGGTCGGGTCCTGGTCCAGACCCGCGAAGAGTTCGTCCCGGTCGCCGCCGAGGCAGAAGTCCCGGCCGGCCCCGGACAGCACGATCACGCGCACGGCCGGGTCGGGTACGGCCAGCACGGCGAGGAGTTCGTCCAGCATGGCCGAGGTGACGGCGTTCCCGGTCGCCGGGCTGTCCAGCTCGATGTGGAGCACGGGGCCCTGGCGCTCGGTACGGACCGTACGGGCCACCGCGGGCGCGGGGACCGGCTCCGGGGCGGGCGACGCGACGGGCTCGGGGTACGGGTACGGGTACGGGAGGTACGACGGCTGCGCCGCGTACGGCGGGTACTGCGGAACCTGGGGAACCTGGGGAACCTGCGGGGACACGTTCATGCGGCCACTCTCAGGGACGTCACCCGGTGGAAGACCATCCGGGGTGCGTACTCGGGCGGGCTCACCGCCCGCAGGGTCGGGAAGCGCCGCAGCAGCTGGCCGAGCAGGGCACGTGCCTCCAGCCTGGCCAGGCCCGCGCCGAGGCAGTAGTGGGCGCCGCCGCCGAAGGTGAGGTGGGTGCCCCGGCGGAGCACGTCGAAAGCGTGCGGGTCCGGGTTGCGGCGCGGATCGCGGTTCGCCGCGCCGTACATCACGTGGACCATGGTGTCCTTGGGCAGGAACACCCCGGCCAGCTCGGTGTCCTCGCCCGCGACGCGGCTGTTGACGCGGATCGGCGGGTCGTAGCGCAGCGCCTCGTCGATCGCGGCGTCGATGTGCTCCGGCCGCTCCCGCAGCCACTCCCACCGGCCGGGCGACCGCAGCAGCGACCACACCAGCGAGGAGAGCAGCGTCGCCGTGGTCTCCAGCGAGGCGATGGTGACGAACATGGTGAGCTGGTAGACCATCCGGTCGGTGGCCTCGCGGTCGGACTCCAGCGCGTCCCAGGTGCGGATCCAGCCGGCGATCACGTCGTCGCCGTCGTTGTCGCGGCGCTCCCGGACGAGGCGGGTGAAGTACTCGCGCAGGTCCATGGTGGCCTGCTCCGAAACCGCCAGCTGGCTCTTGGTGGGCAGGAGTTCCTGGGCGTGCACCTGGTTGTGGGTCATCGTCAGGATGTGCGGGTAGTCCGCCGGGGCGATGTCCAGCCAGCGCCCGACGGTGCCGATCGGCAGCTGCTCGCTGACCAGGGACGAGAGGTCCGCCTCGCCGTCCGCCCGTATTCGCTCGGCCAGGCGGTCGAGCAGCCCGGTGACGTCGGCCTCGATCTCCGGCTGCATGTCCCGCAGGGTGGCGTGGTTGAAGAGGTTTCCGAGGCTGCGCCGCTGCCGGGTGTGCTCGGGGGCGTTGAGCCGGGAGAGCGTCCGGCTCATCTCCTGGGTGGCGACGGCCTCCCAGCGCTCCGTCCCGGTCTGCCGTTCCTGCCAGGCGAAATCGGGGACGAGCCAGGTCCTGCCGCGCAGGACCTGGTCGCACGCGTCGTACCCGGTGACCAGGTAGCCGCCCCAGGGCGCCGGGACGAGGTCTCCCAGCGCCCGCAGCCCGTCGTAGACCGGGCTCGGGTCGGCGAGTCCCTCGGCCGACCGCAGCCTGCGCAGGAGCGGCACGGCGGCGCGGCGGTCGACCACCCTTCCGTCCGGGCGCTCCGGGTCTGCGGGGCGGGCTTCCAACGTGGCGGTCACACGGGGCTCCTTACGCGCGGGCGGGCAGTACGGCGGCGATCTACCCAGCAACAGCGCGCTCAAGCGTCGATCCGTGTTGCCCCCGTCACGTACCCGCACCGCCGTCGGACTCCGTTCACGCCGCGGTGGCGGAACGGCTTCCGACGGCGCGTCGGATCGGAGCCCGGGGTGTGTCAGACCCGGAAGACGTCCAGGAAGGAGCTCCACCACCCCTTCTTCTGCCCGGCCCGGCCCGGCGCGGGGGCGGTGGCCTGCGGGTACGCCTGCGTCGCCTCGGGGCCGACCGGTGATCCGCCCGGCGCGGTGTCCGCACCCGCGGCCGGCCGCGTGGTGCGGGCGGGCGCCGGGCTGAACCGCACCGGCAGCGAGACCAGGCCGCGCTGGAACGGGCCCGGCCGCCACTCCACGCTCTCCGCGGGCACCGCGAGCGTGACGTCCGGGAGGGCGTTGAGCAGGCACTCGATCGCGCTCAGGGCGATCAGCTGGGCCGGGGACTTGGCCGGGCACGCGTGCGGGCCGGCGCCCCAGGCCAGGTGGGCCCCCTTGCTGAGGGTCAGCCGGGCGTCCGTCAGCGCGGGGTCGCTGTTGGCGGCGGCGAAGCTGATCACCACCGGGCTGCCCGCGTCCATCGGGACCCCGCCCACGTCGAGGTCCTGCATCGGGTAGTGCGTGGCGTAGTTGGCGATCGGCGGGTTGTTCCACAGCACGTCGTCGAGGGCGTCCTCGATGCGCAGTCCGGAGCGGCCCTCGCCGGACAGCAGCAGGAGCAGCGCGTTGCCGATCAGGTTGCGCTCGGGCTCGACGCCGGCGCCCATCAGCATGACCAGCTGGTCCTTGAGCTCCTCGTCCCGCAGGCCGGCCGGGTGCTGGATGAGCCACGAGGTGATGTCGTCGCCGGGCTGGCGGCGCTTCAGCGCGACCAGGTCCATCAGGCAGGCGGTCAGCTCCTCGTTGGCCTGGATCACGTCGAGGCCGTCGAAGAGCGCGGACATGCTGCGGGTCAGCCGGTCGCCGATGTCGGCCGGGCAGCCGAACAGCTGGTTGAACAGCAGCAGCGGCAGCAGCTTGGCGTAGTCGTTGAGCAGGTCGGCCCGGCCCAGCGGACTGAACTGGTCGATCAGGTAGCCGGCTATCCGTTCGACGTGCCGGTTGAGCCGGTTGTCGTTGAGCCGGCCCAGGCTCTCGGTGACGGCCTTGCGCAGCCGCAGGTGCTCGGCACCGTCCGTGAAGAGGCAGTTGGGCCGGTAGAACATCATCGGCAGGACGGGGCTGTCCAGCGGCACCCGTCCTTCGTTGAGCGCCGCCCAGCGCCGCGAGTCCCGGGCGAACATCCCCGGGTTCTGCAGCACCCGCAGAGCGGCCTCGTGCGAGGTGACCAGGGTGGCCTCGACCCCCGGGGCCAACTCCACCGGCGCGGCGGGACCGTTGGCGCGCAGCTTGTCGTAGACCGCGCCGGGGTCGGACGAGAACATCTCCCCGTAGAGCGGTGTGCTCACGCCGACGTGCATCGGGCAGCCCTGCGGAGGCGACTGCGGGGCGGGTCGCTGCGGAGATTCCATGGGTCGTTCCTTGGAGGTGGCCCCGGGCGGGTGCGGACCCGGGAGGCGTGAGGGGAGGGAGGCGTGGGGGAGGTCAGGAGTCGCGGGGGAGGTCAGGAGCCGCGGTCGAGGTCAGGAGGCGCGGTCGAGCAGGTGCCGGACGAGCGTCAGCAGGGCGTTGGCCGAGGAACGCTGGTCCCGCGCGTCGCAGAACACCACCGGTGTGTGCGGCAGCAGGTCGAGCGCCTCGCGCAGCTGGTCCTCGGTGTACTCGTCCTGCCGGTCGAAGCTGTTGACCGCCACGGCGTACTCCAGGCCGTACTGCTCGATCAGGTCGATGACGGGGAAGGTGTCCGCGAGGCGGGTCGGGTCGGCCAGCAGCAGCGCCCCCAGCGCGCCCCGCGCCATGTCCTCCCAGAGCTGCATGAACCGTTGCTGCCCCGGCGTGCCGAACAGGTACAGCACCAGGTCGTCGCCGAGTGTCAGCCGGCCGAAGTCCAGGGCGACGGTCGTGGTCTTCTTGTCCGGTACGCCGCGGAGGTCGTCGACGCGGATGGACGCCTGCGTCATGCTCTCCTCGGTGCTCAGCGGGGCGATCTCCGACAAGGCCCCGATGAGCGTGGTCTTGCCGACCGCGAAGTGCCCCACGACCAGGATCTTGACCGCGGTCGTCACCGCGCCCGGGACGTAGATGTCCTCAGGCGAACCGGCGTTGAAGTCCATGCAGTACCTTCTCTAGAAGTCTCGGATCCGGGGCCTGGGCCGGGGGCGGGGCCGACCGGCACAGCAACCGTCCCTCATGGATCAGGTCCGTCAGCAGCAGCCTCACGACCCCCACCGGCAGCTCCAGCCGGGCCGCGACCTCGGCCACCGAGAGGTAGCCGCCGGAGCACAGCTCCCAGATCGCCCGGGTCTCCGGGCTCGGCAGGGCAGGGAGGTCCTGCTCGGGCGCGACGGTGACCAAGGTGATCAGAGACAGGGCTTCCGCACTCGGTAACTCGCGCCCACCGGTGATCACGTAGGAGCGGATGAAGCCGCCGGTGACCCGCTGTTCCTCGCCGCCGGCCGTCATGAGCCGCTGAGCGTGCTCTGGCGCGGCGCCGCCGACATCGCCCGTCCGAGCGCGCCCACCTGCTGCTGCATCCGGAAGGACATCGCCTCCATGTCGACGTCGGGGGCGGTGGAGGCGGCCAGGTACGCGCCGCTGCCGGCCGCGATCAGGAAGATCCAGCCGTGGTCGTACTCCAGCAGGGTCTGGCGCCAGACCCCGGCGCCTGCGCCGTCTCCGCCGACGAACGGGGCGACCGCGCGGCTCAGCGACTGCATCGAGCTCATCGCGGCGGCGTTGGTCTCCGCCTCGTCACGGCCTATCTCGCTGGACCGTTCGAGCAGGAGGCCGTCGGCGGAGACGAGGATGGCGTGCCGGGCGCCGGGTACCTGGAGTACGTCGTTGAGCACCCAGGAAAGATCGCGGCTCACTGGATCTCGGTTCCTTCCGTGTTCGTGGTGTTACGCCCGGACAGCGTGCCGCGCTGGAACGCGCCGAGGCGGGACGGCGTGTTCTGGCCGGGGCTCCGCACCGGCGTCTCGGCCCGGCCGGGGTCCTGCGGGGAGGGGAGGACCGACACCGGGCGGTGGCGGCGGCGGCGGGGCAGCTGTCCGTCCGCGGTCATCTCCGGTTCCGTCACCGCCGCCGGCGGCACCGGGGCCAGGGGCGCCGCCGGTTCGGGCAGCGACACGAGCCGCTGACCGGGGGCCTGCGCCCAGGCCGGCGCGGGCTGCTCCGCCGGCGGGGCCTGGTAGTCGCCGCGCGCGCCCTGGTGGTCACCGTGCGCGGCCTGGTGCTCGCCGTGCACGGCGGTGGCCGGGGCCGCGACCTCGCTGCTGAGCAGCTCGGCCGGCAGCAGCACCACGGCCCGCACGCCCCCGTACGGGGAGACCGAGTCGACGGAGACCCGGAAGCCGTAGCGGGCGGCCAGCATGCCGGAGACGGCGAAGCCGAACTTCGGGGGGTTGCCCAGGCTGGTGAGGCCGATCGGCGCGCCCGGGTTCAGGAGCACCGCCGCGCGGTCCTTCTCCTCCTGGCCCATGCCGAGGCCGGCGTCGTCGACGATCAGGCAGACGCCGGTGGGGACGGCCTGGACGCTGACCTCCACCGGGGTGTCCGGGGCGGAGTAGTTGGTCGCGTTGGCGAGCAGCTCGGACAGCACGACGGCGACCGGCTCGACGACCTTGCTGACGAGCGCGACGCTGACCTGGGAGTGGATCCGCACCCGGTCGAAGTGCCGGATCCGGCCCTGGGCGCTGCGGACCACGTCGTAGACCGAGGCGACGCTCTCACGGCGGCCCAGCCAGCCGCCGCAGAGCACCGCGATGCCCTGGGCACGCCGGCCGAACTGGCTGTTCGTGTGGTCGATCGTCATCAGGTCGGCCAGGATCTGCGGGCTGTCGCCGTACTTCCGCTGCACCTTGTCGATGACGACCTGCTGCTCGTCGGCCAAGCCCTGCAGCGTCCGCATCGCCGCCTTGAGGACGGCCTTGGTGTCCTCCTCGGCGTCGCGGCGGACGTCCGTCAGCTCGGACGCGTGCTGGCTCCGCAGGTGGTCGTGCAGCACGGCGAACTCGTCGCGCTGCCGCTGCGCCAGGGCGCCGGCCTCCTCCAGGGAAACGTTTCGCCGCCGCAGGGCGAGGTTCGTCCTGCGGGCCTGGAGGGCCGCTCCGACGGCTACGAGCATCACCACGATGAAGACCCAGAAAAAGGGTTCCTGCACAAATGACGTCATGAAACTCTCTTCAGGTGGCACCGCGTGGAGCCGGTCCGGGCCCCAAGGCGCGAATGGGACTGGCGGCCTGAACCCCTCCGAAAGACACCTGATGTCACATCACATCGCGGTGCTTTCCGGCACGGGACCTGCGGCGACGCCTATCGCGGAGTCAGCCTACTGCAACTCCTGGTAGGTCAGAACAGCTACCAAAAAGGGCAGTTGGGGCGAAGTTCCGCGACCGGCCGGGAACTCCGGTGGGACTTGGCGGACTTCGTAGCGCGACGTTAATCGCAAGGACATATCCCGACCACGCCCCGGCTCGTGCGCAGCGTGACGACTCCGTCACCATCCGGAATCCGCCGCCCGTCGGCCGGTCGCGAAAAGCGGCGGGCCCGCGTCCGTGGACGCGGGCCCGCCGCCTGGCTGTACCGCCGGCCGTCAGCGCATGGAGCCCGTGCGCAGGAGGGTGCGGATGACCCGCATCGCGACCGAGAGGCTGGACAGCTCGTAGTTGTCCGAACCCCTTATGTCGTCGAGGGTGCTCTTGGCGCGGTTCAGCAGGGTGGCGTTGAGGTCCGCCCAGGCGCTGTAGCGCTCCTCCGGGGTGGCGCCCTCGGGGCCGCAGGCGAGGATGTCGGCGGTCAGCGCCGCGTGCGCCGCGAAGAGGTCCTCGCGGATCGCGGCCCGGGCCATCGACGACCAGCGGTCGGTGCGGGGCAGCTCGATGATGCGGTCGAGCAGGTGGGTGATCTGGAGGCGGTCGGCGAGGTCGTAGTAGAGCTCGGCGACCTCGGCGACGTCCTTGTCGGAGCGGTCCGCGACCTCGCTGATGTCCAGGGTCGGGAAGGTCGAGGAGAGGCCGGCGATCCGGGTGGCCAGTTCCTCCGGCACCCCGGCCGAGGCGAGCTCGTTGTAGACGGCCTCGAACCAGACCAGGTCGTCGCCGCGCAGCGGCTTGGGCAGCGAGCCCCAGACCTGGTCGACCCGGTCGTGGAAGAACTCGATGGTGCCGGCGATGTCGAGCGGCTGGCGGCGGTTGTTGAGCATCCACCGGGTGGCACGCTCGACCAGGCGCCGCGAGTGCAGCCGCATCTTGGTCTGGACCCGGGCCGTGACCTCGTTGTCCAGGCCCTCGATCTCGGCCCAGATGTCCTCCAGGTCGAACACGGCCCTGGCGGCGGTGTGGGTCCGGGCGATCTCCTCGTAGGTCGCGCCGGTCTCCTCCTTCAGCCGGAAGGCGAAGGTGCAGCCGCCGCGGTTGATCGTGTCGTTGACGATCAGGGTGGTGATGATCTCGCGGCGCAGCGCGTGGTTGTCGATCGCGTCGGCGAACCGGGCCCGCAGCGCGCTCGGGAAGTAGTCGTGCAGCGCGGTGCGGAAGTACGGGTCGTCGGGCAGCGCGGTGGCGAGCAGCTCCTCGGCCAGCGTGATCTTGGTGTACGCGAGCAGGACGGACATCTCGGGCTGCGAGAGGCCGCGGCCGTTCTGCTGGCGCTCGCGGATCTGGCGCTCGGTGGGCAGGAACTCCAGGCCCCGGTCGAGCTGGCCGGCCGACTCCAGCCGGTTGATCATCCGGGAGTGGACGTTGACCATGCTGTGCGCCTGGGCGACGGCGTTGGCCAGCACCACGTTCTGCGCGTAGTTGTTGCGCAGCACCAGGTGGCCGACCTCGTCGGTCATCTCGGCCAGCAGGACGTTGCGCTGCTTGACCGTCATGTCGCCGTCGGAGACGACCTGGTTGAGCAGGATCTTGATGTTGACCTCGTGGTCCGAGGTGTCCACACCGGCCGAGTTGTCGATGGCGTCGGTGTTGATCCAGCCGCCGGTGCTCTCGGGGCCGCCGACCGCGGCGTACTCGATGCGGCCGAGCTGGGTGCAGCCGAGGTTGCCGCCCTCGCCGATGACGCGGGCCCGGACCTGGTCGCCGTTGACGCGGATGGCGTCGTTGGCCTTGTCGCCGACCTCGGCGTTGGTCTCGGTGGAGGCCTTGACGTAGGTGCCGATGCCGCCGTTCCAGAACAGGTCGACCGGCGCCTGGAGGATCGCCTTCATCAGCTCGGCCGGGGTGAGCCGGGTGTCCTGGACGCCGAGGGCGGCCCGGACCTGCGTGCTGAGCTGGATCGACTTGGCGGTGCGCGGGAAGACGCCGCCGCCGGCCGAGATCAGCGACTTGTCGTAGTCGTCCCAGGAGCTGCGGGGCAGTTCGAAGAGCCGGCGCCGCTCGGCGTAGGAGGCGGCGGCGTCCGGGTTCGGGTCGAGGAAGATGTGGCGGTGGTCGAAGGCGGCGACCAGGCGGATGTGCTCGCTGAGCAGCATGCCGTTGCCGAAGACGTCGCCGGACATGTCGCCGATGCCGATGACCTTGAAGTCCTCGGTCTGGGTGTCGACGCCGAGCTCGCGGAAGTTGCGCTTGACCGACTCCCAGGCGCCGCGGGCCGTGATGCCCATGCCCTTGTGGTCGTAGCCGGCCGAACCGCCGGAGGCGAACGCGTCGCCCAGCCAGAAGCCGTAGGACTCGGCGACGCCGTTGGCGATGTCGGAGAAGGTCGCGGTGCCCTTGTCGGCGGCGACGACGAGGTAGGTGTCGTCCTCGTCGTGGCGGACGACGTCGGCCGGGTGGACGACCTCGCCGGCGACCAGGTTGTCGGTGATGTCGAGCAGCGCGGAGATGAACGTCTTGTACGAGGAGATGCCCTCGGCCAGCCAGGCGTCCCGGTCGACCGACGGGTCCGGCAGCTGCTTGGCGACGAAGCCGCCCTTGGCGCCGACCGGCACGATGACGGTGTTCTTGACCATCTGCGCCTTGACCAGACCGAGGATCTCGGTGCGGAAGTCCTCGCGCCGGTCGGACCAGCGCAGACCGCCGCGGGCGACCTTGCCGAAGCGCAGGTGCACGCCCTCGACCTGCGGCGAGTACACCCAGATCTCGAACGCGGGGCGCGGGGCCGGCAGGTCCGGGATGGCCTTCGGGTCGAACTTCATCGACACGTAGGAGTGCCAGTCACCGGAGCCGTCGTGCTGGAAGAAGTTGGTCCGCAGGGTGGCCGTGATGAGGTGCAGGAAGGAGCGCAGGATGCGGTCCTCGTCCAGCGAGACGACCTCGTCGAGCGCGCCGGACAGCTCCTCCAGGATGCCCTCGGTCAGCTCGGCGGCGCCCTGCTGGTGGCTGGGGCTCAGCCGGGCCTCGAACAGGTTGACCAGCAGCCGGGTGGTGTGGGTGTTGTTGCGGAGCGCGTCCTCCATGTAGTCCTGGGAGAACGTGGAGCCCGCCTGGCGCAGGTACTTGGCGTACGCGCGCAGCACCGTCGCCTGGCGCCAGGTCAGCCCGGCGGTGAGGACCAGCTCGTTGAAGCCGTCGTTCTCGGCCTTGCCGGTCCAGGTGGCGGCGAAGGTCTCCTGGAAGCGCTCGCGGGCCTCGTCGGTGAGCTCGGTGGCCTCGCGCAGCCTCAGGCCGAAGTCGTACACCCACGCGGTGGTGTCGTCGGAGCGGCGCAGCGCGTACGGGTGCTCGTCCAGCACCTCGACGCCCAGGCGCTGGAGCACCGGCAGGACCTCGGTGAGCGAGATCGGGCCGCCGACCCGGTAGACCTTGAAGCGGCGCTCGTCGTCGCCCGCGCCGACCGGCTGGTACAGGTTGAGGCGGAAGTCGCCCTCGCCGTGCAGCGACTCGATCTGCTTGATGTCGGCGACGGCGGTGCGCGGCGGGAAGTCGGCGCGGTAGCCGTCGGGGAAGGCGTTGGCGTACTTGTGGCCGAGCTCGGCGGCCTTCTCCTCGCCCAGTTCGGTGTGCAGCTGGTCGTGGAAGCCGTCCATCCAGAACCGGGCGGCCTCGGCGAGGCGGTTCTCGATCCGCTCGATGTCGGAGTCGGTGAGCCGCGGCAGTTCGGTGCCGGGGGCGACGCGGACCACGAAGTGCAGACGGGTCAGCACCGACTCGGTGGCGTACACCGTGTAGTCGATGGTGGCGCCGTTCAGCTCCTCCTTGAGGATCTCGGTGAGCAGCAGCCGGATCCGGGTGGTGTAGCGGTCGCGCGGCAGGTAGATGAACGCGGAGAAGTAGCGCCCGTACTCGTCCTGGCGCAGGAAGAGCCGCAGCTTACGGCGCTCCTGGAGGTACAGCACGCTGGTGGCGATGGAGATCAGCTCGGAGGCCGCGGTCTGGAACATCTCGTCCCGCGGGAAGGTCTCCATGATCTGCAGCAGGTCGCGGCCGTCGTGGCTCTCGCTGGAGAAGCCGGAGCCTTCGAGCACCTCCTGCACCTTGCGGCGCACGACCGGGATGCGGGTGACCGACTCGGTGTAGGCGGCGGAGGAGAACAGGCCGAGGAAGCGGCGCTCGCCGATCGGCTCGCCGGCGGCGTTGAACTTCTTGACGCCGACGTAGTCCAGGTAGGACGGGCGGTGCACGGTGGAGCGGCTGTTGGCCTTGGTGAGGACGAGCAGCTTCTTCTCGTGGGCCTTGGCGCGGACCGGCGCCGAGAGGCGGCCGAAGGCCTCGCTGGCCGGGTGGTGGTGGTCGTCGTGGCCGCGCGGGTCGGAGCGCAGGATGCCGAGGCCGGTCCCGGCGACGGCCTTCAGGACCTCCTCGCCCTCGTGCTCGACCAGGTCGTACTCGCGGTAGCCGAGGAAGGTGAAGTGGTCGTCGGCGAGCCAGCGCATCAGCTCCCAGGCCTCGCCGACCTCCTGCTCGGGCAGGCCGGTCGGGGGCTCCTCGGCGAGCTCGTCGGCCAGGCGCAGCGCGCTCTCGCGCATCTTGCTCCAGTCCTCGACGACCTCACGGACGTCGCCGAGCACCCGGCGCAGGTCGGTCTCGATCGCGCGCAGGTCGTCGCGGTCGGTCTCGCGGTCGATCTCGATGTGCATCCACGACTCGACGGTCGCGTCGGCGGGCCACTCGGTGCCGGCGGCCTGGCTGCGGGAGCAGGCGTCGACGTCCAGGATCTCCAGCAGCTTGCCGGTGATGTCACGGCGGACGACCAGCTGGGGGTGGATCACGACGTGGATGGCGCGGTCCTGGCGGGACAGCTCGTTGGTGACGGAGTCGACCAGGAAGGGCATGTCGTCGGTGACGACCTCGACCACGGTGTGGCCGCAGGACCAGCCGTTCTCCTCGACCGAGGGGGTGTACACCCGCACCTCGGCGGTGCCCTGCGGGCGCTTGAGGCCCAGCCGGTAGTGGGAGGCCGCCGCGCCGTAGACGTCGACCGGGTCGCGGTCGACCAGGTCCTCGGGCGCGGTGTGGAGGTAGTAGTGGTGCAGGTACGCGGTCAGAGCGCCGTTGCTCAGGCCTTCCCCCGGCGCCGCTCCCCCCACCTGGCTGTTCTCAGCGGCTGTGGCTGCCTTCTTGAGCAGGTCGGCCTTGGCTGCGTCCAGCTTGGTCTGCATGACTTCTTGGCTCCTGTCGCGCGCCGTTGCGTGACTCGGTGGTGTGTGGGTGTACACCGACGGGTCACTCGCAATCCTGCCGCACCTTCCAACTGAAAAGGCTTCATGGCACGCATGAAATACCTTCGCAGTGGGTAGGACGATTCGTCCTGCGGAGCCACCCGACGACGCCAGCCAGCCTAACCGGATCAATCGAAGGTGGACAGGGACAGGGAGGCGCAAACCCGCAGGATGATCGGTCCGTCCTGGACACCATGTCCAAACCGGAGCCTCCCGTTCACTCTCAGCCCATGTGCGGGTACCGCAGGTCCGTGGGGGGAACGAAGGTCTCCTTGATCGCGCGGGCCGAGGTCCAGCGCAGGAGGTTCTGGGCGGCGCCCGCCTTGTCGTTGGTCCCGGAGGCCCGGCCGCCGCCGAAGGGCTGCTGGCCGACGACCGCGCCGGTCGGCTTGTCGTTGATGTAGAAGTTCCCGGCGGTGAACCGCAGCGCCTCGACCGCCTGGGCGATGGCGTAACGATCCTGCGCGATCACCGAGCCGGTCAGGCCGTACGGGGCGCCGGAGTCGACCCGGCGCAGCACGTCCTCCCAGCGGGCGTCCTCGTAGACGTGGACGGCCAGGATCGGACCGAAGTACTCCGTCCGGAAGATCTCGTTGCGGTAGTCGGAGGAGACCAGGACGGTCGGCCGGACGAACCAGCCGATCGCGTCGTCGTACTGGCCGCCCGCCGCCAGCTCGATCGTCGGATCGGCCTTGGCCCGCTCGATGGCGTCCCGGTTCTTCTCGAACGCGCGCCGGTCGATGAGGGCGCCCATGAAGTTGGAGAGGTCGGTGACGTCGCCCACCGTCAGCGCGTCCACCTCGGCCACCAGCTCGTCCTTGATCTTCTGCCAGAGGCTGCGCGGCAGGTAGGCCCGGGAGAGCGCCGAGCACTTCTGGCCCTGGTACTCGAACGCGCCGCGGACCAGCGCCGCCTTCAGGATCGCCGGATCGGCCGAGCGGTGGGCCAGCAGGAAGTCCTTGCCGCCGGTCTCGCCGACGATCCGCGGGTACGTCCGGTAGCCGCCGATGTTGGCGCCGATGGTCTGCCAGAGCGACTGGAAGGTGGCGGTGGAGCCGGTGAAGTGCAGCCCGGCGAGCGCCGGGTCGGCGAGGGCGACCGCGGACAGCTGGACGCCGTCGCCGGTGACCAGGTTGACCACCCCGGGCGGCAGACCGGCCGCCTCCAGCAGCCGCATCAGGTAGTACGCGGCCAGGGTCTGGGTCGGCGCGGGCTTCCAGACCACGGTGTTGCCCATCAGCGCGGGCGCGGTCGGCAGGTTGCCGGCGATCGCGGTGAAGTTGAACGGGGTGATCGCGTAGACGAAACCCTCCAGCGGGCGGTGGTCCACCCGGTTCCAGACGCCCGGTGCGGAGATCGGCTGCTCGGCCAGGATCCGCCGGGCGAACTGGACGTTGAACCGCCAGAAGTCGATCAGCTCGCAGGCGGAGTCGATCTCGGCCTGCTGCGCGGTCTTGGACTGACCGAGCATGGTGGCCGCGTTGAGGGTCTCCCGCCAGGGCCCGGCCAGCAGGTCGGCGGCCCGCAGGAAGACCGCCGCCCGGTCGTCGAAGGACAGCGACCGCCACTGCCGGCCCGCCGCGAGCGCCGAGTCCACCGCCGCGCGGGCGTCCTCCCGGGTGGCGTTGCCGAGCACCCCCAGCTTGGCGGCGTGGTGGTGCGGCTGGACGACGTCGATCCGCTCACCGCCGCCGAACCGCTGCTCGCCGCCGATGGTCATCGGCAACGGGATCTGCTCGGCCGCCAGCTCGTCCAGCCGCCGGACCAGCCGGTCCCGCTCCGGGCTGCCGGGCGCGTACCCCAGCACCGGCTCGTTGACCGGGAGGGGCACCTCGGTGACTGCGTCGATCGGCATGGCGGCTCCGTCCTGCTGACTGCTCCGGTGGGAAGGCCCGATCCACCGGACAGGCCCTGGTCCAGCCTGACCAGCGGCCGCGCGATCCGCCCGCTCAGACACGCGGACGGCGGACGTGGCGCCCGCCACGCCCGCCGCGGACGGTCAGCCCCGCCCCAGCCGCCCGGCCAGCTCGACCGCCTCCGCCAGGCTGTCCACCACCGGCACCCCGAGCGGCTCCAGCTTCTCCCGGGTGTGCGAGCCGCCGGTGTAGAGCACCGCGTGCGCACCCGCGCCCAGCGCCGCCCGGGCGTCGTCCGCGGCGTCGCCGATCAGCACCGTACGGGCCGGGTCCACCCGCTCGCCGAGCGCGGCCAGGTGCCGGGCCAGCTGCTCCGCCTTCTGGCCGCCGGACGGGCCGCTGCGGCCGTCCACCCGCAGGAACCGGCCGGTCAGGCCGAAGGCGTCGACCAGCGGCAGCAGCTTCTCGTGCTCGTACATCGACAGCAGCGACTGGCTGTGCCCGGCCTCCCGCCAGCCGTCCATCAGCTCGTGCACGCCGTCCGTCAGCCCGCAGGCCGGGCTCAGCTCCCGGTAGCGGTCGTGGAAGGCCTCGTCCAGCCGGAGCCACTCCTCCTGGGACGGCATCCGGCCGAGCAGCCGCTCGTAGAACCGGGGGATCGGGATCTCGTACTGCTCGCGGTACTCCCGCATGGTCATCGGCCCGACGCCGATGGTCGCGAACGCGGCGTTGCTCGCGCCGAGCACCGCCTCCATGTCGTGGAAGAGCGTGCCGTTCCAGTCCCAAACGATGTGTGTAGCCACGCGCGAAACGGTAGCCCCGACCACCGACACGCCGGTAGGACGGGGCTCACGCACCCTGCTGCTCCGCTCCGGCGCGACCGGCCGTTCAGGCCAGCAGCGCGGAGATCTCCTGGGTGGCGAACCAGAGCAGGTCGTGGTCCTCGGCCCCGTCCACGGTGAACTGGGCGTCCTGGTCGCCCGCGTCGGCCGCGGCCACCGCCGCCACCGCCGCCGCGACGTCCTCGACCACCTCGCCGTCGGCGACGTCCGCGTGCACCGCCGCCGCCTTCGCCAGCGGCAGCGGGCCGGCCAGCACCACCCGGCCGAGCGAGGCCTGGTCCTGGTACTCGTCGCCGGGGAACGGCCGGACGGCCGAGTCGGCCACGTCCAGGGCCACCACGACCCGGCGGCGCGGGGCGTCCGGGTCGGCGGCCAGCAGCCGCAGGGAGGACTGCGCGGCCCGGTTCAGCGCCGCGTACTCCAGTTCCTCCAGGTCGTCACTGACGTACCACTCGCGCAGCGCGGGCGTCACGGCGTAGGCCGCGGACTGGTCCAGGGCACCACCCGGGTGCGCCGCCGCCAGGCCGTTCAGGGTGGTGGGCACGTACACGCGCATCGGTGGCACTCTCCGGTTCGTCCAGCGGCACAGCTTCCAGCGCCCCAAGAATAAGCGCCGCCGGGCCGGGCGTGATCACCTCGGCCCGACTCAGCGGGCGGCCCGCAGGGCCTCACCGCACGTGCGCAGGGCGCTCTCCAGCACCGCGTCGCGGCGGGCCGGGTCCATCATGTTCGGGCCCATCACGGCCAGGTCGGCCGGCGTCGGCGCGAGCAGCCGCACCCGTACGCCCTCGGCCCGCAGCAGCACGGCCTCGCGCAGCAGCTGCCGGGTGACGGCGCGGCGGTAGCGACTGACCAGCTGGGCCAGCACGCCGCGCGGGCGGTCCCGGGCGCGCCACTCGCGCAGCGCGGCGAGGGAGCCCGCGAGCCCGCTGGTGCCGGCGACCCCGCCGGCGTCGGCGTCGGCGTCGGCGCGGTCGGCGCGGTCGGCACGGGGGCGCAGCCGCAGGGCCATCGGGGCGAGCACGTACACCTCGTCCAGGCCGCGGCCGAGCAGCAGGTCGGCGTTGGTGGCGGACCAGCAGCCGCCGTCCACGTACGCCGAGCCGTTCAGCCGCACCGGCGCGAACCAGCCGGGGATCGAGCAGGAGGCCATCACCGCGTCGGCGACCGCGACCGCCGGGGCGTCCGGGTCCCCGAAGACCACCCGGCGGCCGCTGCGGTAGTCCACGGCCGCCACCCGCAGCGCCGCGGCCCCGGCGCCGGCCTCGCCGTCGGCGCCCGGCGGCGGCCAGCCGCCCGGGCCGAGCAGGCCGCGCACCAGCTCGCCGACCGGGGCCAGCGAACCGCGGCCGGGCGGCGCCATCGCCGACACCATGGTCAGCAGCGGGTACTCGCGCGGGTGCCGGACGGCGTCCCGCAGCAGGCCGGGCGAGCCGATGCCCGCCCCGGGGCGGGGCGGCAGCGCGCCGCCGGCGGCCGTGTCGTAGTCGAAGTCCACCCCGGCCAGCGGGCCGTCGGTGATCGGCAGGCCGCGCTGGTGGTCACGCAGTTGCTCGGTGCGGACCCCGCCGGCCAGCATCGCGCCGAGGATCGAGCCCGCCGAGGTGCCGAGCAGCACGTCCGCGCGGCCCGGCCGCCAGCCGGTGGCCTCCTCGACGGCGCAGAGCGCGCCGACCGTCCAGGCCGCACCGAGCATCCCGCCGCCGCCCAGCACCAGGCCGCGCCGGGGTGCGTCCCCGGTCGGCGGGGCGGTGCCCGCGACTGCCGGAGCCGGAACCGCCGCTACCCGTGTCGTCATCGCGGCCGCCCGTCGTCGTGGGTGCGGTCGTGGCCGCCCGGCCCCGTCCCGCTCCGCGCGGTTCCCGATCAGGCTCCGATGGTGCGCGCCGACGGCCGGGCACCGCAACGGGGGCGGCGATTCGGGCCACCCGGTCCGGCGCATCGAACCGTCCTCTTTCGGACCGTACGGCCCGCCCACGCACGTCAATCGGGCACCGTGCGACCGCGCGCCGGGCCCGGCACCGCACTGATCGATTCACTCGGATAGGTGAACTTGCCGGTCACTCCGGGGGCAGCGGCAAAAGCCCTTGCCGCCCGACGCGGCCCACCGCTAGCAAGGACCCGTCCGCACCCGCACCACCGTGTCGAGGAGCCCACCGTGACCGCACCGCTCACCGCCCGCCCGCACCGCCGGCCGCGCACGACCGCCGCCCACGACCCGGCCGGGCGCCGCCCGCGCCACCCCCGCGCCGCCTGCACCGGCCCGGGCGGCCACGACCCCCGGGCGCTGGCCTCCCGCTTCGCCCACCAGCTGGTCGAGGTGCTCACCGGCGCCCGGCCCTCCGGCCAGCTGATGCGGCACACCAGCCTGGACGGCTACGGGCAGCTCGCCTCCCTGGTCCGGGCCGGCGCGCTGCGCCGCGGCGGCGCCGCCGACCGGCCCCGGCTGGGCCCGGTGCACGACCGGTCGCCCTCGCCCGACGCGGTCGAGGCCTGCGTCCGGGTCGACCTCGGCCGGCGGCACCACATGGTGGCCTTCCGGCTGGAGCAGCGCGGCCAGGCCGGGCAGTGGCAGTGCACCGCCGTGGAGGCCCGATGACCACGGCCGTCACGGCGACCACGGTCGTCACAGCGGCCAGGGCGGCCACAGCGGCCCCCACGACCGCGTGCCGGCCCGGGACGGCACAGGGCGCCACCCCCGTCCGGGAGCGGCGCCCTGTGCGGCGTCCTGCGGCCTGCTCAGCCCTTGCGGCGGCGGCCCTTGGCCGACTTCGCGGCCTTGCGGCGCTCGGCGCGGGTCAGCCCGTCGCCCTCGTCCTCCGGCGCGAGGTCCTCGAAGTCGCCCTCGATGACACCGCCGCCGACCTCGTCCGAGGGGGCCGTGTAGTGCAGCCGCTGCGGCTTCGGGGCCTCCAGGCCCTTGGCCTTGATCTCCGGGCGGGCGGCGTCCTTCTCCAGCTTGTCGAGCAGCACCTCGGCGTCCGCGACCGGGACCTCCTCGACCTGCTGCTCGACCTGGACCTCCAGGTTGAACAGGTAGCCGACGGACTCCTCCTTGATGCCCTCCATCATCGCGGTGAACATGTCGAAGCCCTCGCGCTGGTACTCGATCAGCGGGTCGCGCTGCGCCATGGCCCGCAGGCCGATGCCCTCCTGGAGGTAGTCCATCTCGTAGAGGTGCTCGCGCCAGCGGCGGTCCAGCACCGACAGCACGACCCGGCGCTCCAGCTCACGCATGATCTCGGCGCCGAGCTGGTCCTCGCGGGCGCCGTACTGCGCCTGGATGTCCTCCTGGACGACCTTGACCAGGAACTCGGAGGTCATCCCGGCGGAGCCGCCGGCCTCCTCCTCCAGCTCCTCCAGGTCAAGGGTGAGCGGGTAGAGCTGCTTGAGCGCGGTCCAGAGCTTCTCCAGGTCCCAGTCGTCCTCGAAGCCCTCGCCGGTGGCCGCCTTGACGTAGGCCTCGACGGTGTCGTCCATGAAGTGGCCGACCTGCTCCTGCAGGTCCTCGCCCTCCAGCACGCGGCGGCGCTCGCCGTAGATGACCTCGCGCTGGCGGTTCAGCACCTCGTCGTACTTGAGGACGTTCTTGCGGATCTCGAAGTTCTGCTGCTCGACCTGGGTCTGCGCGGAGGCGATCGCCCGGGTGACCATCTTGGACTCGATCGGCACGTCCTCGGGCACGTTGGCCATCGACAGCACGCGCTCGACCATGCCGGCCTTGAACAGGCGCATCAGGTCGTCGCCCAGCGACAGGTAGAAGCGGGACTCGCCCGGGTCGCCCTGACGGCCGGAGCGGCCGCGCAGCTGGTTGTCGATCCGGCGGGACTCGTGCCGCTCGGTGCCCAGCACGTAGAGGCCGCCGGCCTCCTTGACCTCGTCCTGCTCCGCCTTGACCGAGGCCTTGGCCTTCTCCAGGGCGGCGGGGAACGCGGCCTCGTACTCCTCCGGGGTCTCGGTCGGGGTGAGCCCGCGCTGCGCCAGCTCGGCCGCCGCGAGGTGGTCGGAGTTGCCGCCGAGCATGATGTCGGTACCGCGGCCGGCCATGTTGGTGGCGACGGTCACGGCGCCCTTGCGGCCCGCCTGCGCGACGATCTGCGCCTCGCGCTCGTGGTGCTTGGCGTTCAGCACCTCGTGCGGGATGCCGCGCTTGCGCAGCTCCTGCGAGAGGTACTCGGACTTCTCCACCGACACGGTGCCGACCAGCACCGGCTGGCCCTTCTCGTGCTTCTCGGCGATGTCCTCGACCACGGCGGCGAACTTGGCCGGCTCCGACTTGTAGATCAGGTCGGGCTGGTCGATGCGCAGCGGGTTCTTGTTGGTCGGGATCGGCACCACGCCGAGCTTGTAGATCTGGTGGAACTCGGCGGCCTCGGTGGTGCCGGTACCGGTCATGCCAGCGAGCTTGTCGTACAGGCGGAAGAAGTTCTGCAGGGTGATGGTGGCCAGCGTCTGGTTCTCGTTCTGGACCTCCACCCCCTCCTTCGCCTCGATCGCCTGGTGCATGCCCTCGTTGTAGCGGCGGCCGGCCAGGATGCGGCCGGTGTGCTCGTCGACGATCATGACCTCGCCGTTCATGACGACGTAGTCCTTGTCCGCCCGGTACAGCTCCTTCGCCTTGATGGCGTTGTTCAGGAAGCCGACCAGCGGGGTGTTCACCGACTCGTAGAGGTTGTCGATGCCGAGGTAGTCCTCGACCCGGGTGACGCCCTCCTCCAGGATGCCGACGGTGCGCTTCTTCTCGTCGACCTCGTAGTCGCGGTCGATCTTCAGGCGCAGCACCAGCTTGGCGAAGTCGGCGTACCACTTGGTCGCCTGGTCGGCCGGGCCGGAGATGATCAGCGGGGTGCGGGCCTCGTCGATGAGGATCGAGTCGACCTCGTCGACGACCGCGAAGTTGTGGCCGCGCTGGACGAGTTCGTCCTTCGACCAGGCCATGTTGTCGCGCAGGTAGTCGAAGCCGAACTCGTTGTTCGTGCCGTACGTGATGTCCATCGAGTACTGGTGCTTGCGCTCGGCGGGCGTCATGTTGCCGAGGATCACGCCGACTTCGAGGCCGAGGAAGCGGTGCACCCGGCCCATCCACTCCGAGTCGCGCTCGGCGAGGTAGTCGTTGACGGTGATCAGGTGGACGCCCTTGCCGGTGAGCGCGTTCAGGTACGCGGGCAGGGTGCCGACGAGGGTCTTGCCCTCACCGGTGCGCATCTCCGCGACGTACCCGTGGTGCAGGGCCGCGCCACCCATGAGCTGAACGTCGTAGTGCCGCTGACCGAGCACCCGCTTGGCGGCCTCGCGCACCGTGGCGAACGCCTCGGGGAGGATGTCGTCCAGGGTCTCGCCGTCCGCGAGCCGCTGCTTGTACTCGTCGGTCAGCGCGCGCAGCTCGGCGTCGGTGAGGTTGACGAAGTCCTCTTCGATGGAGTTGACCTGGGCAGCAATCCGCTGCAGCTTGCGAAGGATCTTGCCTTCGCCGGCGCGCAGGATCTTGTCGAAGACGGACACTTGGGCGGGCTCCTTGCCTGTATTGGCACTGGACGACTGCACGGCGGGTTCACCCCACCGCACGGGCCATCGTATGCGAGGAGTCCAATGCCCCGGGAGGTGCGTCAGCACGGTATTCCCGTGTCACCCGCGCGAGCACTTGATCCGATAGCACCGCCCACCGGGACAAACCGGTCAGCGGATCGAGGGGTCGGCTCGATATTCGGATGCCCGAATTCCTCTCTCCACGGAATAATCCGCCCATGGAAGAGCCCCGCACCGTCACCCTCACCACGGACCGCCTCGTCCTGCGGGCCCCGCAGGAGTCGGACATCGACGCCGTCTTCGCCGCCTGCCAAGACGCCGAGATCCAGCGCTGGACGGTCGTCCCGAGCCCGTACCGGCGCGAGGACGCCGAGTACTTCGTCCGCGACCTCGCCGCGCAGGGCTGGCGCACCGGCGAGAACCGGATCTGGTGCGTGTTCGAGCGCGGCTCCGACGCCCTGGTCGGCACCCAGGGCCTCGTGCTGCGCCACGGCGACCCGGGCTCCGCCGAGGTCGGCTGGTGGGCGACGAAGGAGTTCCGCGGCCGCGGCTACACGGTCGAGGCCGCCCGCGCGGTCGCCCGCCACGGCCTGGTCGAGCTCGGTCTGCGCCGCCTGGAGTGGCAGGCCTACGTGGGTAACGAGGGCTCCCGCGCGGTGGCCGAGAAGGTCGGCTACCGCTTCGAGGGCACCCTGCGCTCGTACGCCGAGCAGCGCGGCACCTTCCACGACGCCTGGGTCGCCTCGCTGCTCGCCTCGGACCTCCCGGACCTCCCGGACCTCCGCCCCTGACGTCCGCGCCGGCGCCCCCCGACCGGCTGTCGGTGCCCCGGACTACCCTCGCCGACATGACCGCCCTGCCTGCCGCCGGCTCCCCCGCCGGCCCGCCGCCCGTCACCGTCCTGAGCGCCGACGAAGCCCGCCGGATCGCCCTTCGCGCCCAGGGCCTGCTCGGCGCGCCGGACCGCCGGGCCGGGGTGCGCGGGGTGCTGCGGCACCTGGGCGCCGTCCAGCTGGACACCATCTCGGTGCTGGCCCGCTCGCACGAACTGGTGCCGTACGCCCGGCTCGGCGCGGTCGGCCGTCCGGCCGTCGAGGCGGCGTACTGGGGCGCGGGCACGAGCTTCGAGTACTGGTCGCACGCGGCCTGCATCCTGCCGGTCGAGGAGTGGCCGCTGTTCGCGTTCCGGCGCCGCCGCTACCGCGAGCGCGGCCACCTCTGGGGCCACCAGGTAACGCCCGAGACGTACCGGCACGTGCTCGACAAGCTGCGCGCCGAGGGCCCGTTGACCTCCACGGAGCTGGGCGGCGCCAAGAAGACCGCCGAGTGGTGGGACTGGTCGGACACCAAGATCGCGGTGGAGCGGGCGCTGGCCTTCGGCGACGTGGTCTGCACCGAGCGCCGGAGCTGGAAGCGCGTCTACGCGCTGGCCGAACAGGCCATCCCCGAGGCGCTGTTCGGGCAGGACCGCACCGACCGGGAGTGCGTGCGCACCCTGGTCGCCCAGGCCGGGGCCGCGCTCGGCGTGGCCACCCGGGCCGACCTGCTGGACTACCACCGGCTGCGCGCCGAGGAGCTGGACCCGGTCCTCGCGGACTGCGGGCTCGTCCCGGTCGAGGTGGCCGGCTGGGGCCCGGGCGGCGGCGCGGCGGCGGCCTGGGCCGACCCGGCCGCGCTGGCCACCACCCCGCGCGGGCGCCACCGCACCACGCTGCTCTCGCCGTTCGACTCGCTGATCTGGGACCGCGCACGCACCGAGCGGATCTTCGGCATGACGCACCGACTGGAGGCCTACACGCCCAAGCACAAGCGGGTGCACGGCTACTTCGCGATGCCGCTGCTGGCCGGCGGCCGGCTGGTGGGCCGGGTCGACCCGGCCCGGGAGGGGCGCACCCTGGTGGCCCGTCAGGTCTCGCTGGCCGGCGACCGAGGGCACGGCGCCCGGCACGTCGAGGCGCTGGCGGCGGCCCTGCGCGAGGCGGCCGCCTGGGTGGGCTGCGACGGCGTCCGGGTCGAGGCCCTGCCGGACGAACGGCTGCGCCCGGCCCTCGAGAAACTCCTCGCGAGCTAGGGCCGGGGCGCAGCCACGGTCACCCTATTTCGAGGATCTTCTCGCGCATCGCGTACACCACCGCCTCCATCCTGGAGTGCAGTTGGAGCTTCTCCAGGATGTTGCGCACGTGGTTCTTCACGGTGTTCTCGCTGATGAACAGCTCCTTGGCGATCTCCCGGTTGTTCATCCCGGTCGCCACCAGCTTGAGCACCTCCAACTCCCGGTCGGTGAGCCGGGGTGCGGGCACCAGGTCCCGGTCGTCGGAGCGGCGCTGGATCATCGACTTGAACTCGGTGAGCAGCTTGGACGCCATCGACGGGCTGATCTGGGACTGCCCGTCGGCGACCGCGCGGATCGCGGTGGCGACCTCGTCGGTGGAGATCTCCTTCAGCAGGTAGCCGGTGGCGCCCGCCTTGATCGCCTCGTAGAGGTCGGCCTCCTCGTCGCTTATCGTCAACATGATGATCTTGGTGCTGGGTGCCACGTCCTTGATCGCCGTGCAGGCCTCGATCCCGCTGCGGCGCGGCATCCGGACGTCCATCAGGATGATGTCCGGCAGCAGGTCGGCAGCCTTCAACACGGCCTCGGCGCCGTCGCCGGCCTCGCCGACGACCTTGATGTCCGGCTCCTCCGCGAGCACGATCTCCAGCCCCCGGCGGAACAACGCGTGGTCGTCCACCACCAGTACGCGGATCGGCTCACCCCGGTGCGGCGCGTACGCGGGTTCCTCCTCCGGTCCCGGTGACAGTCCGGTGACCGGCCCCGTAGCGGGCCCCAGCCCGAAGTGATCCCCCATCCGCTCCTCCCCCTTCGCGGGTCGTCGTGCGCCAATCATTCCACGCCGCGCGGCCGTTGCTGTCACCCTCCGACGCCGCCGTTCCGCATCGGGTGACCTCCCGGGCCCGCCCTCGACTCCCGCTCCACCCGCCCTGCCCCGAAACGCCGGTGACCCCGGCGGACTCGGCCGCCGGGGTCACCCCTCCAGGATTGTCTTCGGACGGTCAGTCCTCGTCGTCGCTTTCGCCGATCGCCCCGCCCGCGCCGCCGCCCGCGCCGGCCGACCCGTCGGTCTGCAGGTGGATGACGCCGTAGTGGTAGCCGTGACGGCGGTAGACGACGCTCGGCAGGCCGCTGTCCTTCTCCACGAAGAGGTAGAAGTCGTGGCCGACCAGTTCCATCTCGTACAGCGCCTGGTCCAGCGCCATGGGGGCAGCCGGGTGGGTCTTCTCCCGGACCACCAGCGGGCCTTCGCCCTCCACTTCCAGGGATCCCATCATGGTCTTGCGGACGGCCCCGTTGGTCTCGCCCTCCCGCACCGCCGTGTCCGGCAGCGCGGCCAGCGCCGCGGTCGCCTCGGCGACGCTGATGGGGGTGCGGCCGTTGCCGCCCTTGTGCACTCGGCGCCGGTCCGCGGACTTGCGCAGCTGGGCGTCGAGCTTCGCCGAGGCCAGGTCGAGCGCCGCGTACGGGTCGGCGGCGGCGGCTTCGGCCCGGATCACCGGCCCACGGGTACGGAGAGTGATCTCCACCCGCTCGGACCGGTCGGCCTGCCGCGGGTTGTGCTCCTTGGACACCTCGACGTCGAGGCTGATCACCTTGCCGTCGAACTTCTGGACCTTCTCCAGCTTCTCGGCCACGTGCTCGCGGAACCTCTTGGGCACCTCGGTCTTGCGGCCCTTGACGACGATGTCCACGCAGAACTCCGATCCCTCGTGCTGACGCCGATCCGGGTGCTACCGGACCGGACTGAGACCCAGCTGGACCAGCCCATCCACTGCCGGCCCCCGCCCCCGCCGCCAGCGGCGGGAAACGACTGGCCCTCACCTCACTTCCTCCCCACCAGGGACGGTTGAAACCCCTTGGAGCTTTATCGAACACCTCACACGGGGTTTTCGCCTCCCCAGGCGCGGAGTCGGGTATGACCCGATACTGCGGGCGGGCGGTCAAGCTGTTGGACCCTGTCTACCCTCCTGCGAGTGAAGCACGGGTAAATACCTGGACAACACCCCCCGTACGGCGCATCCTTTGCTCACTCTCCGTGCCTGCCGTCGCCAGGAGCAGCCGTGCCACCACCCCCCGCCCCCACCCGTCCGCCGTCCGCCCAAGGGCCGTTCGGCCACGCACTGGCCGGACTGCTGGATGTCCTGGTCCCGGCCCGCTGCGCCGGCTGCGGCGCCGAGCGCACCCAGCTCTGCCCGGCCTGCCGGCACGCGCTGGCCGCCACCCGGCCCGGCCCCACGCCGCTGCCCTGGGCGCACGCCGCCGCGCCGTACGCCGACCCCGTCCGGCAGTTGCTGCTCGCCCACAAGGAGCGCGGCGCGCTGCGGCTGGCGGGCCCGCTCGGCGAGGCGCTCGGCCGGGCCGTCCGCTCCGCCCTGGGGCCGCGTGCCGCTGCCGCGCCGCTGCTGCTGGTCCCGATGCCCTCGGCCCGCTCCGCCGTCCGCGCCCGTGGCCACGACCCGACGCTGCGGCTGGCCGGGGCCGCCGCCCGCTCGCTGCGCCGGTGCGGCCTGGACGCCCGGGCCGAGCCGCTGCTGCGGCACGCCCGCCCGGTCGCCGACCAGGCCGGGCTGAGCGCGGCCGAGCGCCACCGCAACCTGCACGGCGCGCTCACCGTGCTGCCGCGCGCCCGGCGCGACCTGCTGGGCCGTCAGCCGGTCCTGGTGGACGACCTGGTGACCACCGGTGCCAGCCTCGCCGAGGCGGCCCGGGCACTGGCGGACGCCGGACTGCCCGCCCGGGCGGGCGCCGCGGTCGCCGCCACCGCGCACCGGCCCGGCTGAGGCACCGGGCGGCCCGACATGGCGTCAGGGATCGGAACGTCAGAGCGTGATCGGCGGGTTCCTAGCCCGCGTAGAAGAAGGACCCGGCCTTGTCGGCCAACTGGACCTCGCGCCACTGACTGCCGATCAGCCGGTAGATCGCGCCTCCGGCCGCCGCGAGCACCGACGGCGCCTGGGCCAGGACGTTGCCCCGGGACTCGGAGGCCGAGACGGTGAGCATGTTCTCGGCCTGCAGCGTGGTGTCGGCGCTCTGCGTGCCGTCGGTGCCGATGTAGTACAGCTGCTTGATCCGGTCGGCCTCCTTGCCGAGCACCAGCAGCTGGTCGGCCTCCGCCCAGGAGACCGAGGCGACGTCGGTGAGCGAGGGGGCCGCCCGGCGCAGGCCGGTGATCCGCGCGGTCGGCGCCTCCGGGGTACCGCCGTGCACCACCAGGCCGAAGTACAGCGAGCGGCTGGGCACGCCCGCGGTCTTGACCACCAGGGCGGCCCGGGCGCCGTCCGAGGAGATCTTCAGGGCCTGCACGGTCTGCCCGTCCAGCCCCTCGACCGCGACGGGGTACGTCCGGTTGCCGCGGACCATCACCACCCGCGGGCCCTGCGGGTTGCGGTCCACCACCCAGAGGTCGCCTCGGCCGTCCCAGCTGGGCGAGGCGAGGCCGTCCTCCTTGTCGGCGGTCTTCACCGGCGAGGTGAGCACCGGGTCGGGCAGCGCCACCGCGCTGTCCGCCAGCGGCACCGAGTAGAGCTGGTGGCCGTCCCCGCTGATCGCGGCGGCCCGGGAGCCGTCCCGGTTGACGGCCATGGTGCCGAGCGGCGCCTTGCCGGCCGGCTGCGGCTTGCCGAGGACGCCGCGCACCGGCTCGCCGTTGCGCTGCTCGTCGGTGACCATCAGGAGGCCGTTGTCGGCGCGCTGGTAGTACTGCTGCGCGGGCAGCGGCCCGGCCAGGGCGCCGGGGCCGGTGGCCGGCAGGTCGTTGCGGCTGGCGAAGCAGTTGCCCCGCTGGCCCTTGAGTTCAAGCCGTTCGACCTGTCCCTTGCCCTGGTCGGCGAGGGTGTAGAAGAGCTGGGTCGCCATCCGCCGGCAGGACACCGGTTCGCTGACGTCCGCCCCGCCGAGCTGCACGTGGGCGATCCGGCCGTCGTCGACGCTCACCCGGTCGACGCTGACGCCGCTCGGGAAGGACGTCCGGGCGACCGGCGCGAGCCAGGTCGAGGGCCCGGCGACCAGGGCCTTGGCAGCGGCGGTCAGCGGGTCTGTCCGGCGCCGCAGGTAGATCGGGTCGGGGATCAGGACCTGCTGGCCGGCGCTCCCGGTGACGGTCGAGGACGGGTCCGGCGTGGTGTAGAAGTACCGGTCGACCTGGCGGTAGCTGTTGTTGAAGTTGGTCTCGTTCATGATCACGCCGGTCGGCAGCTTGTCGATCCGCCACTCGCCGTCCTTCTCCCGGACGAGGGTGAAGTCGGCCGAGACGTCCCGCTGCCCCTCGGCCAGGTACGAGTGCTTCTCGTCGATCCTGGCGATCAGCGACCCGGTCACCGTCGCGGAGACGCTGGTGTCGGTGTCGGCGATCTCCTGGCCGGCCGGGAGGTTCGGGGTGGCGGCGGAGAGCACCTGGATGCCGGCGTCCGGGTTCCAGTGCGCGGAGGCGTTCTCGGTGAGGTACTGGCGCGCGGTCTCGTACCCCTCGTCTGCGGTCACCGCGTCCAGGAACCCGGTCAGCAGGGCGCGCGGCTTGGCGCCCTTGGCCGGCGCCACCGGGTAGACCTTGGCCTGCAGGTTCTTGTCGGCCGCCCCCTGCGACAGCTCCACCCGGGAGATGCCGCCGGAGTCCGGCATGGCCGCGCAGCCGCTCGCCACCAGGGCGCCGAGCACCACGCCGGCCACCGCCGTGAACCGCGGCTCAGTCCTGCTGCTCGTCCTTCGCACGCTGCGACCCCTCCAGGTCCGTCCCGCCCGTCCCATCCGTCACGTCCGGCTCCGCCGTCCGCTGTGCCACCGACGGCCGTCCGGGCGTCGGGTCCACCATCACCTGGGCGCCGGTGGCACCGTACCCGCTCCCCGCCGTCCGGACGTCCGAGGGGTCCGCGCGCGGCCCTTCGGGCAGCCGGCGCTTGCCCAGGTCGGGGCCGATGTTCAGCACCCCGCCGAGCCCGCTGCCGAAGCCGTTGACGGGCCCCTCCGGCGTCTCCGCCTGCTCCTCGGCCGCGGTCATCGCGGTCGCGCCGGGCGGGCTGATCGCCCGCCGGTACGGCACGCCGTAGGTGCCCAGGCCCCGGTTGTTGCGGGAGTCCTCCGGCTCCAGCCGGAACGGCGCCCGGCTGATCTCGCCGCCCCGGGTGCGCGGCAGGGTGAGCCGGAAGTGCGAGCCGCCGCCGGGCTCGCCCCAGGCCTGCAGCCAGCCGCCGTGCAGGTGCGCGTCCTCGACCGCGATGGACAGGCCGAGGCCGGTGCCGCCGGTGGTCCGCACCCGGGACGGGTCGGCCCGCCAGAAGCGGTGGAACACCCGGGACGCCTCGCCCGGCTTGAGGCCGATGCCGTAGTCGCGCACGCCGACCGCGACCGCGCCGTCGGCCGAGCCCAGCCGCACCACCACGTCGCGTCCCTCGCCGTGTTCCAGGGCGTTGACCACCAGGTTGCGCAGGATGCGCTCGATCCGGCGGGAGTCCACCTCGGCGACGACCGGCTCGCCGTCGCCGCGGATCACCACCGCACTGCCCTTGGCCTGGGCCAGCGGGTCGGCGGCCTCCACCACCCGGGCGACGATGTCGCGCAGGTCGACCGGCTCGCCGTCCAGGATCGCGGCGCCGGCGTCGAAGCGGCTGATCTCCAGCAGGTCGGCGAGCAGCGACTCGAAGCGGTCCAGCTGGCCCTGCAACAGCTCCGCCGAGCGGGCCGCCATCGGGTCCAGGTCCTCGCGGCTGTCGTAGATGAGGTCCGCGGCCATCCGGACCGTGGTCAGCGGGGTGCGCAGCTCGTGCGAGACGTCCGAGACGAAGCGCCGCTGCACCCGGGACAGCTCCTCCAACTGGCGGATCTGGGCCTGGAGGGCATTGGCCATCCGGTTGAACGACTCGCCGAGGCGGGCGATGTCATCCGTGCCGGTGACCTTCATCCGCTCTTCCAGGTGCCCGTCGGCGAGCCGCTCGGAGATGCCGGCGGCCATCCGGACCGGGGTGACCACCTGGCGCACCACGACCCAGGCGATGCCGCCCATCAGGATCACCACGAACACGCCGGCGGTCGCCAGGGTGCCGGTGATCAGGTCGAGGGTGTCGGTCTCCTGGCCGAAGGAGAACACGTAGAACATCTGGTAGCTGTTGCCGGCCGGGCCGGTGAACTGCATGCCGAGGGCCAGCCCGGGCTCGGTCCGCTCGTCGGCCCGGTGGATCCGGGCCGGCTGGTCGAACATCTGGCCGGGCTCGGAGTGGACCCTGTCCCGCAGGGTGTCGGGGACGCTGCTGGGCAGGATGTCGCCCGAGAAGCGCGGCGCGAAGCCGTTCTCCGGGACGATGGCGTCGGTGCCGGCGGCCATCGCGATCACCGAGTAGACGGTCTGCCCGCTCGCGGCCAGGTCGTTGACCTGCCGCAGCAGCCAGGTGCCGGTCTCCTCGATGGTGGGGTCGGGCGTGGCGCCGACCCGCAGCCGCTGGTCCTTCGCCTCGTCGATCTTCTTCAGTTCCGCCTGGAACCCGATCCTGGCCTGCTCGCGGGCGGCCGCCATCTTGGTGCCGAGCAGGCCGGTGCGCACCTGCGCCATCACGACCACGCCGAGCACCAGGACGACCGCGATGGACGCGAGCAGCGAGACCGCCACCACGCGCAGCTGGATCGACCGGCGGTACAGCGCCGTCACCCGGCGCGCGGGCCGACGCAGCTGACGGGTCAGCAGCGCGAACGCGGCCGCCCGGCGCCGACGGCGGGTGGTCGAACTCAGCACGGACCCGCGAACCGCGTCGGCCCCGTCGGTCGCGGAACCCGACGGGGCTTCGTCAGCCAGGTGCGTCACGTCAGCTGGGTCCGGCCTTGTAGCCGACGCCACGGACGGTCACCACGATCTCGGGGCGCTCCGGGTCCTTCTCGATCTTGGACCGCAGGCGCTGCACGTGGACGTTGACCAGGCGGGTGTCCGCCGCGTGCCGGTAACCCCAGACCTGCTCCAGCAGCACCTCACGGGTGAACACCTGCCAGGGCTTGCGGGCCAGCGCGACCAGCAGGTCGAACTCCAGCGGGGTCAGCGGGATGCCCCGGCCGTCCCGCTTCACCGAGTGGCCGGCCACGTCGATCACCAGGTCGCCGATGGTCAGCTGCTCGGGCGTCGGCTCCTCGGCACGGCGCAGCCGGGCACGCACCCGGGCCACCAGCTCCTTGGGCTTGAACGGCTTGGTGACGTAGTCGTCGGCACCCGACTCCAGGCCCACCACGACGTCGACCGTGTCGGTCTTCGCGGTCAGCATGACGATCGGAATACCGGACTCCGCCCGGATCTGCCGGCAGACGTCGATACCGTCCCGACCGGGCAGCATCAGGTCGAGCAGGACCAGGTCGGGCTTGGTCTCCCGGAACGCAGCTAGCGCCCTGTCCCCATCCGCGACGAAAAACGGCTCAAAACCCTCACCACGCAGCACGATACCGAGCATCTCGGCCAGTGCGGAGTCGTCATCAACGACGAGGACGCGTCCCTTCATGCGTCCATCCTCTCATTACCGGATTGTGACCTGCCGCACAGCAGTGCCAATGCTCCACAACGGCCAACTCCCCCCACCGGTTAATTCCGGCCATACCGGGCGAATGTGCCCGGCTGGAACGTCTTCGAACGGCCCGCGGCCCACCGCCCGACCACCGGAAGGCCCCCGTTTCCGATCAGCGGCCGGATACCCATGGGGCCTTCCCAGACCCCATGGCACGATGGGCGCTGCGCGCGGGCGAAAGATCCGCCCGGAACCGCGCCCGTGACGCCCCTCCGAGGAGCAGTGATGACCGACACTCCGGGCTGGGCCTCGCCCGGCTCGCCCGAGCCGCCCCGCGACGACGCCCGGCCCCCGGCCGACGCGCCCGCCGCCGTGCCCGGGCCGTCGGCACCACCGCAGGGCGCCCCCGCCCCGGCCCCTGGCTGGAGCGGTCAGCAGGCCCGGCCCGACTGGAGCCGGCCCGCACCGGGCGGCCACCACCCCTACGGCTGGGGCGCTCCGCAGAGCCCCAAGCCCGGCGTCATCCCGCTGCGCCCGCTCGGACTCGGCGAACTCCTCGACGGCTCCGTCGCCACCATCCGCAAGCACTGGCGGACGACCCTCGCCCTCTCCCTCGGCATCGCCGTCGTCGAGCAGGCCGGCAACGTCGCCGCCCAGCTGCTGGTCAAGGGCAAGACCGGCCCCGCCACCCAGGTGACGACCATGCTGGCCTCGATGCCGCTGACGGTGCTGCTCGGCGTGGTCGCCACCGCGCTGCTCACCATGGTCGTCAGCCGCGCCGTCCTCGGGCAGTCCGCGAACGCCGGGGACGCCTGGCGCGACGCCCGCCGCCGGCTGCCGCAGTTGCTCGGGCTGACCCTGCTCACCGGCCTGATGTCCGGCGGTGTGGTCCTGCTCGGCTTCAGCCCCTGGTACTTCTACGCCTCCGGCTCGGCGGGCGCCCCCGAGACGGAGGCCCTGCTGTTCCTCGTCGGCATCCTGACCATCCCGGTCGGGTTCTGGCTGTGGATCCGGTTCAGCCTGGCCGCCCCCGCCCTGATGCTGGAGAAGCAGGGTGTGCGGACCGCGCTGTCCCGCTCCCGGCGGCTGACCCTCGGCTCCTGGTGGCGCATCTTCGGCATCTCGCTGCTCGGCGAGGTGCTGACCTTCATCGTCGCCATGGTCATCGCGATCCCGTTCCGCTTCGCCGGACTCGTCCTCGGCTTCAGCGACCTCGACCGCCAGGTCGACCTCAGCTCGGCCCACGAGCCCACCGCGATGCTGATCACCACCGCGATCGCCGGCATCATCGCCGCCACCCTCACCATCCCCTTCCGGGCCGCCCTCGGCGTCCTCATCTACGTCGACCAGCGGATCCGCCGCGAGGCCCTGGACATCGAACTCGCCCGCGCCGCCGGCCTCGCCGAGTCCGGCGCCACCGGCTGGGGCGACCAGGCCGGCCGACCCCCCGCGAGGCGCTGACCCGGATGCCTACCTGGGGGGACAGGCTCCTCGTCGCGGGCGGCGCCCCGGTCACCGTCCCGCGTGACCCGGCCCGCGACGCCGCCCGCGACGAGCTGCTCAACGCCGAGTACCACAAGCACGACCCGAGCGTCCTGGAACGGGTCATGACCTGGCTCAACGACCACATCACCGACGCGCTCGACAGCATCTCCGGCAACGGCACCAGCGGCACCACCGGCCTGGTGCTCTTCCTGATCGTCGCCCTGCTGATCGGTGCCGCCCTCTGGTGGCGCCTCGGCGCGCCACGGCGCGCGGCCCGCACCGTCCTCGACGTCTACGGCGTCGAAGGACCGCGCGGCGCCGGCCAGTACCGGGCCGACGCCGAACGGCACGCCGCCGCCGGGCACTGGAACGAGGCCGTCCGCGCACAGATGCGAGCCCTGGTCCGGGCCCTGGAGGAACGCACCCTGCTCGACGTCCGCCCCGGCCGCACCGCCGACGAGGCCGCCACCGAGGCCGGCCGGGCCCTGCCCGACCACGCCGCCGCCCTGGCCGCCGCCGCCCTCACCTTCGACGACATCGCCTACGGCGAGCGCACCGCCGACCAGGCCGCGTACCAGCTGCTGCGCGAGCTCGACCGGACCCTGGAACGCGCCCGCCCGGCCCTGGGAGGAGCGGCATGACCAGCACCGCCCCCGCGCCGCCCGCGCCGCAGCCGCCCGCCACCCCTGCCCCCGGCGGGCCGGCCACGACCAGCCTCGCCCCCACCGGCCGCGGCCTCTGGCGCCGGGCCCGCTGGTACCTGCTCGTCCTCGCCGTCCTGCTGATCGGCGCCACCGCCGTGGCCGCCCTCGGCCAGGACCGCCGCTACCCGCCGCTCGACCCGCGCTCCTACGACCAGGACGGCAGCCACGCCGTCCTCGCGCTGCTCGAACACCAGGGCCTCAAGACCGACCTCACCACCGACCTCACCGGCCACCCGGGCGGCGCCGACACTCTCGTCCTGCCCGAGCCAGACCTGCTCGGCCCCGCCGAACTGCGCGCCGTCGCCGCAGCCCGGCACAGCCGGCTCGTCCTCGTCGCCCCCGGTCCGGCCGCGCTCAGCGCCCTGGCCCCCGGCATCCGCCCCTCCGACGAGGACGGCGGGCCCTCCTACGCCTCCGTCCGCAGCACCACCGCACAGTGCCCGCTCACCGAGGCCGTGCGGGCCGGCAGCGCCGAGATCGGCGGAATGCTCTACACCAGCGGCAGCCGCGGCGCCGGCTGCTACCCGCGCGGCCACGGCTACCCGCTGGTCAGCGCCCCGACCGCCGGCGGCGACGTCATCGTGCTCGGCACCGGCGCCTTCCTCCACAACGAGCAGCTCGCCAAGGACGGCAACGCCGCCCTCGCCCTCGGCCTGCTCGGCTCCCAGCCCCGCCTCACCTGGCACCTGCCCGACTACAGCGCCCCGCTCGCCCAGGGCACCCGGGACAAGACCTTCGGCGACTACATCCCGGACGGCTGGCGCTGGGCCGGCTACCAGCTCGCCGTCGCCGCCGTCCTGACCGCCCTCTGGCGCGGCCGCCGACTCGGCCCCGTGATCAGCGAGAACCTGCCCGTGGTGGTCCGCGCCGCCGAGACCACCGAGGGCCGCGCCCGGCTCTACCGCCGCGCCAAGGCCCGCGGCCGCGCCGCCGAGGCCCTGCGCCGGGCCGCCGCGCACCGCCTCGCCCCGGCCCTGGGCGTCCCGCTCCACGCCGGCGCGCCCGACCCCGACACCCTCTGCGCGGCCGTGGCCGACCGCCTCCCCGAGCAGCCCGCCGGCGACGTCCGGGCCCTCCTCTTCGGCCCGCCCCCGACCGACGACACCGCACTGCTGCGGCTCGCCGACGACCTCGACGCCCTCGAAAGGCAGGTACGGAACCCGTGACCGAACAGGCCACCGCCACCCCGTCCAGCACCCCCGGCGCGGCGGCTGCCACCCCGGGCACCCCCGACACCGCCGCCGACCCGCGCGCCGCACTCACCGCCCTGCGCGCCGAGATCGGCAAGGCCGTGGTCGGCCAGGACGCCGCCGTCACCGGCCTCGTCGTCGCCCTGCTCTGCGGCGGCCACGTCCTGCTGGAGGGCGTCCCCGGCGTCGCCAAGACCCTGCTGGTCCGCACCCTGTCCACCGCGCTCAACCTGGACACCAAGCGCATCCAGTTCACCCCCGACCTGATGCCCGGCGACGTCACCGGCTCCCTCGTCTACGACGCCCGGACCGCCGAGTTCTCCTTCCAGCCCGGCCCGGTCTTCACCAACCTGCTGCTCGCCGACGAGATCAACCGCACCCCGCCGAAGACCCAGGCCGCCCTGCTGGAGGCCATGGAGGAGCACCAGGTCACCGTCGACGGCGTGCCGCGCGCGCTGCCCGTCCCGTTCCTGGTCGCCGCGACCCAGAACCCGGTCGAGTACGAGGGCACCTACCCGCTGCCCGAGGCCCAGCTGGACCGCTTCCTGCTCAAGCTGGTCCTGCCGCTGCCCGACCGGGACCAGGAGTTCCAGGTCCTGTCCCGGCACGCCGCCGGCTTCGACCCCCGCGACCTCGCCGCCGCCGGCGTCCGCCCGGTCGCCGGGCCCGCGCACCTCGCCGCCGCCCGCGAGCAGATCGCCAAGCTGACCGTCTCCCCCGAGATCCTCGCGTACATCGTCGACCTCTGCCGGGCCACCCGGCAGTCCCCGTCGCTGTCCATCGGCGTCTCGCCGCGCGGTGCCACCGCCCTGCTGGCCGCCTCCCGCGCCTGGGCCTGGCTCGCCGGCCGCGACTACGTCACCCCCGACGACGTCAAGGCCCTGGCCCTGCCCACCCTGCGGCACCGCGTCGCGCTGCGCGCCGAGGCCGAGATGGAGGGCGTCACCGCCGACTCCGTCATCCAGGCCGTCCTCGCCCAGACGCCCGCCCCCCGCTGAACCGCCCGTTCCCGAAGGAGCGCACCGCATGGCCCTCACCGGGCGAACCGCCCTGCTCGCCGCGCTCGGCACGCTCGTCGTGGGCCTGTTGCTGCCGTCCTGGGCCGGGATCGGCCTCGTCACCGGCGCCGTGCTGCTCGCCGCCGCGATCGACCTGGTGCTCGCCGCCCCCGTCCGCGGTCTGGAACTCGGCCGGGGCGGCGACACCACCGTCCGGCTCGGCGAACCCGCCTCCGTCGAACTGACCGTCACCAACCCCTCCGGGCGGCCCCTCCGGGCCCGGATCCGCGACGCCTGGGCCCCGTCCGCCTGGCGGCCGGGCACCGCCGAGGCCGCCTCCCGACACACCCTGCACGTCCCCGCCGGCGAGCGGCGCCGGGCCGTCACCGTGCTCACCCCGACCCGCCGCGGCGACCACCACGCCCGACGGGTGACGGTCCGTTCGCTCGGGCCGCTCGGCCTGGCCGGCCGCCAGGGCTCGCACCACCTGCCCTGGACAGTCCGAGCCCTGCCCCCGTTCAACAGCCGCAAGCACCTGCCCTCCCGGCTCGCGCGGCTGCGCGAACTCGACGGCCGCACCTCGGTCCTGACCCGCGGCCAGGGCACCGAGTTCGACTCCCTGCGCGAGTACCTGCCCGGCGACGACGTCCGCTCCATCGACTGGCGGGCCAGCGCCCGCCGCAACACCGTCGCCGTCCGCACCTGGCGCCCCGAACGCGACCGGCACATCCTCGTCGTCCTCGACACCGGCCGCACCTCCGCCGGCCGGGTCGGCGACGCGCCCCGCCTCGACGCCGCCCTCGACGCCGCCCTGCTGCTCACCGCCCTCGCCACCCGCGCCGGCGACCGGGTCGACCTGCTCGCCCACGACGCCCGCAAGCGCGCCGCGGTCGCCGGCAGCTCGCCCAGCGAGATCCTGCCGGCCTTCACCAACGCGATGGCCTCCCTCCAACCGGCCCTGCACGAGACCGACATGCGCTCACTGGTCTCCACCGCCCTCAAGATGGCACCGCACCGCTCGCTGATCGTCCTGCTCACCGGCCTCGACACGGCCCCGGTCGAAGACGGCCTGCGCCCGCTGCTGCCGCTGCTCACCAAGCGCCACGAGGTGGTCCTGGCCTGCGTCGCCGACCCCCACCTGGACGCCCTCGCCGCCGGCCGCGGCACCCTGGAAGCCGTCTACGGCGCCGCCGCCGCCGAACAGACCCGCGCCGACCGCCGCGCCACCGCCGACCTCCTCACCCGCCACGGCGTCACCGTCCTCGACGCCTCCCCCGCCCAGCTCGCCCCCGCCCTCGCCGACACCTACCTCGCGCTCAAGGCCGCCGGCCGCCTCTGAGCCTCGCCCGTACGGGCGGTCCCGCCTCTTGGTCCCGTTCCTTGGTCCCGTTCCTTGGTCACGTCGTACGGTCTCGTCCCTTCAACGGGCAGTCCGTGGTGACGCCGCGCCTCCTGCCTGGTCCGTCAGCGAGGCCGACGGGCGTTCAGCCGGGCGGCCTGGCGCATGAGGTGGTCGCGCTCGGCGAGGTTGGGGGCCTGGTGGGCCGCCTCGACATACAGCCGGGCCGCCGTCTCCAAGTCACCGTCGCGCTCGTGGAGGTACGCCGCCACTGCCGTGTGGCGGGGCAGCGAACCGTCCAGCTCCCCGAGCGCCGCCAGCCCGGCGCGCGGCCCGTCGGCCTCACCGACGGCCACCGCGCGGTTGAGCCGGACGACCGGGCTCTCGGTCAGGCGGGCGAGCTCGTCGTACCACTCGACGATCTGCACCCAGTCGGTCTCCCCGGCGGTGGGCGCGTCGGCGTGGAGTGCCGCGATGGCGGCCTGGGCCTGGAACTCGCCCAGCCGGTCGCGGCCGAGGGCCGCTTGCAGGATCCCGACGCCCTCGGCGATCAACCCGGTGTCCCACCGGCCGCGGTCCTGCTCGGCGAGCGGCACCAGGCTCCCGTCGGACGCGGTCCGGGTCCCGCGCCGGGCATGGTGGAGCAGCATCAGGGCGAGCAGCCCCGCCACCTCGGGGTGGTCGATCACCTCCGCGAGCTGCCGGGTCAGCCGGATGGCCTCGGCGGCGAGGTCGACGTCCCCGGAGTAGCCCTCGTTGAAGACCAGGTAGAGGACGCGCAGCACGGTGGCGACATCGCCGGGCCGGTCGAATCGCACCCCCGAGACGGTCCGCTTGGCCCGGCTGATGCGCTGCGCCATGGTCGCCTCGGGCACCAGGTAGGCCTGGGCGATCTGGCGGGTGGTCAGCCCGCCCACGGCGCGCAACGTGAGCGCGACCGCCGACGACGGCGTCAACGACGGGTGCGCGCACAGGAAGTAGAGCTGGAGCGTGTCGTCCACCGCGGACGCGGGCCCCGGCTCCGGTTCCCCGTCGACCCGGTCCTCGCGCCGGCGGCGGGCCGCGTCCGCCCGGGCCGCGTCGAGGAACCGGCGCCAGGCCACGGTGACCAGCCACCCCTTGGGGTCCCGCGGCGGACCTGCCGACCAGACGCGGACCGCCTCGACCAGCGCGTCCTGCACGGCATCCTCGGCCGCCGCGAAGTCGGCTCCGCGGCGGACGAGGATACCGAGCACGCTCGGCGCGAGGCTCCGGAGCAGGACTCCGTCCACCGGCGAGGTCACTCGGTGACGGTGGGCGGCGCGGCCAGGAACGGACGCAGCTCCAGCCACTCGTGGATCGGCCGCCCGCCCGCCCCGGGAGCGGCCGACAGCTCCCCGGCCAGCTCGACGGCGCGCTCGTAGCTGTCGACGTCGATCACCATCCAGCCGGCGATCAGGTCCTTGGTCTCGGCGAACGGGCCGTCGGTCACCGGCGGGCGCCCCTCGCCGTCGTACCGGACGAAGGTCCCCTCGGGAGCGAGCGCCTGGCCGTCGACGAACTCGCCGGTCTTCTCCAGCCGGTCCGCGAAGTCCTGCATGTACCGCACGTGCGCCGAGATCTCCTCGGGCGTCCATCGGTCCATGGGCACGTTGTTGACCGGAGCCGGGGCGCCTCGGTAGTGCTTGAGCAGCAGGTACTTGGCCATGATGTTCTCCTCGGTGCTGGTGCGACCCATTGTGGCCGCGTTCACCCCGGGGACGGAGCCAGCCACGGGTTCTCGACATGGCCGGCCGAACTTTTTTGAACTTTCGTGAGGGACCCTGGTGAGGTGCTCCTGTGGGCCGGAAACGCAAAGAACCCCCATCCGGTTTCCCGGATGGGGGTTCTCTGTGAATGATTGTTCGGCGGCGTCCTACTCTCCCACAGGGTCCCCCCTGCAGTACCATCGGCGCTGTAAGGCTTAGCTTCCGGGTTCGGAATGTAACCGGGCGTTTCCCTCACGCT
>NZ_JBFBIR010000059.1:0-50537 GCF_040685715.1 Kitasatospora sp. NPDC088264 | reverse complement strand
TAACAGAACGTCCGAACGAAGGTCCGGGGGCCGGGGCGCGGGTCCGGCCGCGGCCGGACCCGGGGCCCGCTCCCGAGGCACGCCCTCAGGCCGCCCGGACGCGGGTCACGGGGCGTCCGGGGCCATGTCGTAGGTGACGAACATGGTCCGGGTGGCGACCTGGTCGTACTTGCTGCGGGCGCGGTGGTTGTCGTCGGCGGTGATCCAGCGGACGGTGTTCCAGCCGCGCTCGGCGGCGATCGCCCGCAGCCGGGCCAGCAGCTGGTCCACCGCGCCGCCGCCACGCACCTCGGACGCGACGAACAGGTCGTCGAGGAAGCCTCCGACCGCGCCGTGCAGGGGGCGGGCGAACGGGCGGTAGTGGGCGAGTCCGACCGGCGTGCCGTCGCCGTCGCGGACCAGCAGGCCCTCCAGTTCGTGGTCCGGGTCGTGGAGCCAGGACCAGACCAGTTCGGCCTTCTCCTCCGGCATCGGCAGCCGGTAGAACGCGCAGTAGCCGCGGAAGAGTTCGCGCCAGACGGGGTAGTCGGCGCGCTCCGGCGCGCCGACGCTCCAGCGGGTCGTGGTGGTCAACTCGGTCTCCCTCGATCGGGCGGGCGGGCCCCGGGGTCGCCGGGCCGCGGTGTGGCGCCAGCATGACGGGCCGTCGGCTCCGCGCCGAGCTCCACCACGGCCAAGACCGGCCGCCCGCGCACTCCACTCCGGCGCGGTACGGGCGCACCGCCCGCCGTGCGGTGGCCGGTCGGGTGGCCGATCCTGGACGCCCGGCCACGCACCACCCGAGGAGCGCCATGCGGCTGCGGCACCTGGCCCAGACGTCCCGCGCCGTCGCCGCCGAGCCCGGACGGCGGGCCAAGACGGCGCTGCTCGCGGACTGCCTGCGCGCACTGGGCCCGGCCGAGGCCCCGGCGGCCGTGGGCCTGCTGTCGGGCGAGTCGCAGCGGCTGCGCACCGGCGTCGGCCCGGCGGGCCTGCGCGACCTGCCGCCGCCCGCCGCCGAGGCCTCGCTCGGCGTCCGGGAGACCGAACGGGAGCTGGAGCGGATCGCCGGGGTGCACGGGCCCGGCGCGCAGGCCGAGCGGCGGCGGCTGCTGGCCGGGCTGTTCGCCCGGGCGACCGAGGTCGAGCAGGCGTTCCTGCGGGCGGTGCTGGTCGGCGAGCTGCGCCAGGGCGCGCTGGACGCGCTGGTCGGCGACGCCGTCGCCCAGGCGGCCGGGGTGCCCGCGGCGGCGGTGCGCCGGGCGCTGATGTTCCGCGGCTCCGCCCGGGCGGTCGCGGAGGCGGCGCTGACCGGCGGGGCGCCCGCGCTGGCCGCGTTCCGGCTGGAGGTGGGCCGGGCGGTGCGGCCGATGCTGGCCGCCTCCGCGCCCGACGTGGCGTCGGCGCTGGAGCGCACCGGCCCGGCCGCCCTGGAGTGGAAGCTGGACGGCGTCCGGGTGCAGGTGCACCGGGACGGCGCGGAGGTCGCGGTGTTCACCCGCGGCCTGGACGACATCACCGCGCGCGTCCCCGAGGTGGCCGAGGCGGCGCTCGCGCTGCCGCTGCGCTCGGCGGTGCTGGACGGCGAGGCGATCGCGCTCGGGCCCGACGGGCGACCGCGCCCGTTCCAGGAGACCGCCGCGCGCACCGCCTCCCGGCGGGATCCGGAGCGGCTGCGCGCCGAAGTCCCGCTCAGCGCCTTCTTCTTCGACCTGCTGCACCGGGACGGCGAGGACCTGGTGGACCGCCCCGGCCGGGAGCGGTGGGCGGCGCTGGACGAGGCGGTGCCGGAGGGCCTGCGGGTGCCCCGCACCGAGACCGGGGACGGTGAGCGGGCACTGGCGTTCTTCCGCGAGGCCCTGGCCCGCGGACACGAGGGCGTCCTGGTCAAGGACCCGGCGGCCGGGTACGCGGCCGGGCGGCGCGGCGCCGGCTGGATCAAGGTGAAGCCCCGGCACACCCTGGACCTGGTGGTGCTGGCCGCCGAGTGGGGCAGCGGCCGGCGGCGCGGCCTCCTCAGCAATCTGCACCTGGGCGCCCGGGCGGCGGGCGAGCCCGGGCTGGGCCCGTGGGTGATGCTCGGCAAGACCTTCAAGGGCCTCACCGACGAGACGCTCGCCTGGCAGACCGCCGAACTCCTCGCCCGCGAGAGCGGGCGGGACGACTGGACGGTGCGGGTCCGGCCGGAACTGGTCGTCGAGATCGCCTTCGACGGTCTCCAGCGCAGCCCCCGCTACCCGGCGGGGCTGGCCCTGCGGTTCGCCCGGGTGGTGCGCTACCGGCCGGACAAGAGCGCCGCCGAGGCCGACACCGTCGCCACCGTCCGGGAGATTGCCGCCGCCGAGGGGCTGTGAGCCGTCCTTTGGCGGAGTAACGTCAATTTCAAACCCCCTTTGCGGCGACGCTGGACCGGCTCCGACCCGAATCGGCCATTCTGGACGATCCCCGCATCGCCCCTCCGTGGACGCAAGGGTGACGGTTAGGTTGGCAATGACAACGAGAGGCGGCCGCCGGACGCCCGGCGCCGCACTGGCGAGAGGTGCTCGACCATGAAGGTGAGCGTCGACCGGGACCGCTGCTGCAGCTCCGGGATGTGCGTCCTGAACGCTCCGGAGATCTTCGACCAGGACGAGCAGGACAGTCTGGTGGTCCTCCGTCAGACCGAGTTCAAGCCCCCGCAGTTCGCCGTGCTGAGGCTCGCCGCCGAGCTCTGCCCGGGCGGCGCGATCACCGTCACCGAGGAGGACTCCGCCGAGGACGCCGGCTGACGCCCCCGCCGGCTCCCGACGGTCCCCCGCCCGCGCCGACCCCGGCCACCGTGACGACCGCCGTTCCCGGCCGTCGTCGCGCGAACCGTCGGCCCCGGCGCCACCCCACCCACCCGAGGACATTGCGACGCAAGGAGACCCCACCTTGACGAGCACACCCACCGCCCGGACCTTCCCGATGCCCGCCCCGCGCGACGCCGGCTGTCCGTTCAGCCCGCCGCCCGCCTACACCGAGGCCGCCGCGACGGCACCCATCACCCGCGCCGCCCTGCCCGACGGCGAGTCCTGCTGGCTGGCCACCGGCTACGCCGAGGTCCGCACCATCCTGTCCGACCGCCGGTTCAGCGCGGACGCCCGCCACCAGGGGTTCCCGCTGCTGGTTCCCGGCCGCCGGGAAGCCCTCCTCGCCAACCCGAGCTTCCTGCGGCTCGACGACCCCGAGCACGCCCGGCAGCGCCGGATGGTCACCGGCGACTTCCTGGTCAAGCGGGTCGAGGCGATGCGCCCCGGCATCCAGCAGATCGTCGACGAGGCGCTCGACCGGATGACCGACGGCCGGACCGAGGCCGACCTGGTCGCCGACTTCGCGCTGCCCGTCCCCTCGCTGGTGATCTGCCTGCTGCTCGGCGTCCCGTACGAGGACCGGGACCGCTTCCAGGGCCTCAGCCGGACCCTGCTCAACAAGCACAGCTCGGCCGAGGAGGTCCAGGCCGCCTCGGACGAACTGCGCGAGTACCTCGGCGGCCTGGCCGCCCGCAAGCGGGAGGAGCCGGGCGACGACATCCTCAGCCGGCTCGCCGTCCGGGACGACCTCACGCCGGGCGAGGTCGCCACGACCGGCATCCTGCTGCTGATAGCCGGGCACGAGACGACCGCGAACATGATCTCGCTCTCCACCGCCCTGCTCCTCGACCAGCCCGAGCAGATCGCCAGGCTGGCCGACCCGGCCGCGCTGCCCGGCGCCGTCGAGGAACTGCTGCGCCACCTGACCATCGTGGACCACGGCCTGCCCCGGGTCGCGCTGGAGGACGTCGAGCTGGGCGGCACCGTGATCAGGGCCGGCGAGGGCGTGATCGCGCTGATCTCCACCGCCAACCAGGACGAGGAGATGTTCGGCGGCGCCGACCTGCGACCGGCCGACCAGCTCGACCTCGACCGGGACGCCCGGCGGCACATGGCCTTCGGCTTCGGCGTGCACCAGTGCCTCGGGCAGCCGCTCGCCCGCGCCGAGCTCCAGATCGCCCTGGCCACCCTGTTCCGGCGGCTGCCCGGCCTGCGGCCGGCGGCCACCGGGGAGGGGCGGAAGTTCCGCTCGGAGGCGTTCATCTACGGAATGCGGTCGCTGCCCGTCACCTGGTGACGGCCGTCGGACGGAGGGCGGGGCCGGCCGGCGACTAGGGCGTGTCCGACAATTCGCGTCGGATCAGCACGCGGCGGGAATTGTCAGACCCGCCCTAGCCCGTTCGGCTGGCCCCGGGGCCGGGGCGGGGGCAGGCTGGGGGGTGAGAGACAGACCCGGCCCTGCCGCACCCCGGCTCGGAGCGCGCCCGGACCGGCCGAGGAGACGGAGCCCGCCATGACCGACATGAGCGAACGGGCCGAGATGAGCACGGACCGTGACGAGGACGTCCGCGCCGCGGATCCCGAAGAGGGCATCACCTCGATGCAGAACCTGCACGCGCAGGACACCTCCCAGGCGGAGGGCGAGCCCACCCTGGAGGAGTCCGGTCCGGACCGCTGAACAGCTGTGAGCACCCGACCGCCCGGTGGGACCGGGCGGTCTTCGCGACCGCAGGTGTCGCTGCCCGGGCAGCGACTCACCGGCGGGGGAGGATAAGCGCATGACCGAACACGATCAAAACGGCAGGCAGGCCCGACCGCCCGTCGACCCGCGCACGTCGTGGGCGACCTGGACCACGCAGTCGATCATCAGCGGACCCGGCGGGGTCACCACCACCGAGATCGGCCCCATCTCCGGCGACCTCACCGTGCACACCACCTGGGTGGACGGCGAGGCCCGGCTCACCGTCCAGTACACCGGCGCATTGGACTGGTACACGGTGACCGGCAGCCCCGTCCCGGCGGCGGACGAGACCACCGCGCGGGCGATACACCAGGCGATGGTGAACGGCGTCAAGGCCGGCCGGGGCGCGGCCGCCCCGGCCCCGCCGGACAGGCCCTAGCTGTTCAGTCCCCCGGGACGACCTCGCCCCGCACCGCCGGCGCCGCGGCGGCCCAGTAGGCGCGGTCGACCGGGGGACGCGCACGCAGGTCCGCGCGGACCTCGACGGCCAGCCGGCGGGTGTCGCGCCGGTTGACGGTGGCGCCGATGCCGGCGCCGACCAGCAGCGGGGTGAGCGACGGCAGGCGGCGCAGCGAGCTGCGGGTGAGCCGGCGGCTGACCTGCTGGCGCACCTCCGCCCCGAGCGCCAGGGCGGCGAACCCGGCCGGCCGGGACAGCAACCTCGCGTCGATCCCCCGGCGGTTGGCCCAGGCGCCCAGGTAGGCCCCGGCCCGCTGGGTGACACCGCCCGGCGCCCGGGCGCCGTAGACCTCGTGCAGTTCGGCGATCAGCTTGATCTCCAAGGCCGCGACGGCGAGCGTCTCCGCCGCGATCTCCACCGGCATCGCGGGCGGCACCGGCAGCATCGCCGCCGCGCCCACGCCGGCGCCGAGCGCGCCGGAGGCCCGGGCCGCGCCGGTGACCAGCAGGTCGGCCAGCGCCTCCGGGTCGGCCGCGCCGGGGTGCTGGGCGCGCAGCGTGGCGAGGTCGCGCACCGGGATCCGCGGCGCGGCCCGCACCAGTTGCTCGGTGAGGGCGCGGCCGCCGAACGCGGCACCCTTGGCGGCGACCCGGCCGCCCCGGCCGAGCAGGTGGGCCGCGTTCGCCACCAGGGCCCGGCCGCGGCCACGGCCGGCCCGGTACTCGGCGATCCGCCACTCGCCCTCGGGCTGCTCGGCCTGCTCGACCAGTTCGGCGAGTTCGCCGGCCAAGGCGGCGTCGGGCACGGCGGCGGGGGTGGGAGCGGGCTCGGGGACAGGCCTGGAACGTCCGGGTTTACGGAAGACTGCCATAGATGTCCGGTACCCCCTCCGCTCCCGGGGTACGCCCTACCCGGTGATCTCGACCCCGCGCCAGAACGCCACCCGGCCGCGGATCTCCTCGGCCTCCGGCTTCGGGTCGGCGTAGTACCAGGCCGCGTCGGGGTTGGTCCGCCCGTCCACTTCCAACGTGTAGTAACCGGCGGTGCCCTTCCAGCCGCAGACGGTGGTGGTGTCGGACGGACGCAGGAATTCGGTCCGGACGGATTCGACCGGAAAGTAGTGGTTGCCCTCGACGACGACGGTCTCGTCGCTCTCGGCGACGACGGTGCCCTGCCAGCGCGCTGTGGTCATGCGGCCGATTCTGCCCCAGGGGCGGACGGCACCCGGGGGGGTTCGCGGAAATCGTCGGCGGATGCCGGACGGTCAGGGCAACAGCCGGGGCAACGGTCAGGGCAGCGGCTCGGCGTGGACCGGCAGGTGCGGGGACTGGTGGCCGCCGCTGGCGAGCATCCGGACCTCGCCGGCGTCGCTGATCTCGGCGCGGACGATGCCGCTGGCGTCCTCGTACACCGGGTGTCCGCCCGGGCCCGTCGCGCTGGTGCGGACGACCACGACGACGTCCTGCGGGGCCTGGGTGCCGGGGGTGCCGGGGAAGGTGAGCACGTAACGGTTCGCGGGGGTCATCTCCATCTCCTGTCCCGATTGTCCCGATCTCCTGGTCCCGATGCGTGGCCGCGGTCGGCGGACCCGCCGGACGGCGGTCGGCCTACGCGGTGGCCTCGGCGGCCCGGGCGGGCGCGCCGCGGACCTCCAGCTCGGTGAGCAGCCGGGCGGTGGCCTCGGCGACCGCGTCCACGGCCCGGTCGAAGGCCTCGCGGTTGTGCGCCGCCGGGGCGCGGAACCCGGACACCTTGCGGACGTACTGCAGCGCGGCGGCGCGGAAGTCGTCCTCGTCGGCGTCGAGCGTCACCGGCGGGCGCAACGTCTTGATGTTGCGGCACATGCACCCAGTCTCGCGCGTGGACGCCGTACTGGCGACCCCCTCCCGTCACACGCACCTCACGGCGGCGTCATCCGGCCGGATTAGGATGCCGGACGAACGAATCCCCCCGTCCCGCCGCGCCAACCCGTCCGCGGGCGTCACCCCGGAGTCACCCCCTTGCCTCTCGCGCTGCTCGCGCTGGCCGTCACCGCGTTCGCCATCGGCACCACCGAATTCGCCGCCATGGGGCTGCTCCCCCAGGTCGCCGACGATCTGCACGTCTCCATCCCGCAGGCCGGCTGGCTGATCTCCGCGTACGCGCTGGGCGTGGTCATCGGCGCCCCGCTGCTCACCGCGCTCGCCTCCGGCCGGCCGCGCAAGGCCGTGCTGGTGGCGCTCGCCGGGCTGTTCGCCACCGGCAACCTGCTGTGCGCGCTGGCACCGGACTTCTGGACGCTGGCCGCCGCCCGGCTGATCACCGGACTGCCGCACGGCGCGTTCTTCGGGGCCGGCGCGGTGGCCGCGGCCGAACTGGTGGCCCCGGACCGCCGGGCCCGGGCGGTGGCCGTGATGTTCTCCGGCCTGACCATCGCCAACATCGTCGGCGTGCCGGCCGCCACACTGCTGGGGCAGCACCTGGGCTGGCGGGCGACCATGCTGGTGGTCGTCCTGATCGCCGCCGCCGGGACGCTCGCCATCGCCCGGCTGGTGCCGTCGCTGCCCTCCCCCGGGCAGGCCGGGCTGCGGCACGAGCTGCGGGCCTTCCGCGACGGGCAGCTGTGGCTGGCGCTGGCCACCGTGGTGTTCGGCTGCGGCGGCTTCTTCGCCTGCTACAGCTACATCGCGCCGCTGCTCACCGAGGTGTCCGGGTACGCCACCGGCTCGGTGACACTGGTGCTGGCGCTGTTCGGGGTGGGGATGACGATCGGCAACGTGATCGGCGGGTTCGCGGCCGACCGGGCGCTGCGCCCGACGGTCTGCGCCGCCTTCGTGCTGCTGGCCGCCACCCTGGCGCTGTTCGCGGTGACCGCGCACGCCCGCTGGTCGGCCGCCGTCACGGTGGTGCTGATCGGGCTGTTCGGCTTCGCGATCGTGCCGGCGGTGCAGACGCTGGTCCTGCAGAAGGCGCGCAGCGCGCCGACGCTGGCCTCGGCGACGGTGCAGGGCGCGTTCAACCTGGCCAACGCGCAGGGCGCCTACTTCGGCGGGCTGGCCCTGGACGCCGGGTTCGGCTGGACGGCGCCGACCCTGGTGGGCGCAGGCCTGGCCGCTTCGGGCGCGCTGATCGCGGTGCTCGCCTGGGCGGCCGACCGGCGCCGGCCCGTGCCCGCCGCACCGGAGCCTGCCGCGACGGCTCCGGCCGCGGCGGCTCCGGCCGGCGTCCAGCGTTAGGGCTGGGGCTGGATCTGGGCCCGGGGCTGCGCCAGGGGTTCGAGCTCGCGGTGGGCGGCGGCCAGCAGCAGGTAGCCCTCGCCGTTGGCCTTGATGCCGGCCTTCTCGTCCTCGGTCAGCTCGCGGCGGACCTTGGCCGGGACCCCGGCGACCAGCGAGCCGGGCGGCACCCGCATGCCCTGCGGCACCACCGCGCCTGCCGCGACCAGCGAACCGGCGCCGATCCGGGCGCCGTTGAGCACGGTGGCGTTCATCCCGACCAGGGCGTCGTCCTCGACCACGCAGCCATGCAGCACCGCGTTGTGCCCGACCGAGATCCGCTCGCCGACCACCAGCGGGAAGCCGGGGTCGGCGTGCAGGGTGCAGTTGTCCTGGATGTTGCTGTCCCGGCCCACGGTGATGGACTCGGCGTCGCCGCGCAGCACCGCCCCGTACCAGACGCCCGCGCCGGGGCCGATCGTCACGTCCCCGACCACGACGGCGTTCGGTGCGAGGAAGGCGCCCGGGTCGACGGTGGGCACCTTGCCCCCGACTGCGGCGATCAGCGGCTCTGCCATGTCTCGTCCTCCTGGTGACGGTCGGCCGTTCCTGTCGCCGGACAGCGTAGGGGGCGGATCCGCAGCACCCGTCCTACCCCTGCCCGCCGCAGACGCCGGCGTTCACCGCCCGCTGCCAGGCGGCGAGGGCCGCGGCCGGATCCGGCGCGTCGTAGAAGGTCGTGCTGTTGGCGAACTGGCGCTTCCCGTCGAGCGAGCCGAGCATCATCGTGCTGTAGCCGGGGATCCCGCCGGCGTGGCCCCAGAACGCACCGCACGGGGTGTCCACCCGCTGGAGGCCGAGCCCGTAGGCCTGGCCCCCGCCGTGGGCGGTGGTCTTCTGCATCTCGGCGAGTTCGGCGGGGCGCAGCAGCCGGCCGCCGAGCAGGGCGCGGATGAACGTCGTCAGGTCCGCGGTGGTGGAGATGCCCGCGCCGGAGGGGCCGGCCATGGAGGGGTTGAGCGAGGTGACGTCGGCCGGGCCGCTGTCGAGCTTGAGGTAGGCGTGGGCGTGCGAGCCGGGGATGACCGGGGAGTAGAGCGGCATCGAGGTGCCCGTCAGGCCGAGCGGGCGGATGATCCGGCGTTCCACCTCCTCGTTCCAGCCGTGGCCGGTGAGGCGTTCGATGATCAGCGCGACCAGGGCGTAGTTGGTGTTGGAGTACTGCCAGTCCTGGCCGGGGCGGAAGGCGGGCGGGTACTTGTCGGCGATGTCCACCTGGTCCTGCGGGCTGTAGGACGTGTAGCGGCCGGTGTCGAGCCAGTTCTGGTCGTAGGAGTTGAAGGCCGGGTCCTGGGTGTAGTCGGCGACGCCGCTGGTGTGGTTGAGGAGTTCGCGGACGGTGATGTCCGCGCTGTTCGGCACCGCGCCGGGCAGCAGGCTCTCCAGGCGGTCGTCCAGTCCCAGTCGTCCCTCGCCGACGAGTTGGAGCAGCACAGTGGCCACGAAGGTCTTGGTGGTGCTGCCGATCCGGAAGCGGCCCGCGGGGTCGGCGGGGGTGTCCGCGCCGAGCCGGGCGACGCCGCCGGCGGCGCGGTGGACGAGCCGGCCGTTCTCGCGCACGGCGGCGAGGGAGGAGGTGGCGACGTTCTTCGCGGTCAGGTCGGCGAGGGCGGTGTCGAGGGCCGTCCAGTCGGCGCTGCGGTCGGTGGCACTCGCCGGGCGGGCCGCGTCCTGGGCGGCGGCGGCCGGGGCGAGCGCGGCGATCAGGCCCGCGCCCGCGAGGGCCGCGACGGCGGCGCGCAGGGCCGGCCCGCGTCGGCGGCGCCGGGTGGTGGCGGCTGGGTCGGTGGTCATGACGTCCTCCCTGTTCCGGCCGGCAGGGCTGTCAACCTCCGCCGCTGCCATGGTCTTTGACACCATGGCAGGGCGACTGCGGGGCGGTCGTCAGCCTCCGGGGCGGCGCGCCTGCTACCTGGGGAGGGGCGTGACCCTGACGGGTTCCCGGAGTCGCGCCCCCGAGACGGGTCGGGGGCGCGACGGGCCTGGGCGGGCGGGTCAGGAAGCCGGCGCCTTGGTGCGCAGGATCTCGATGAACGCGCGCAGCCACGCCGGGTGGTCGGGCCAGGCGCGGGCCGAGACGACCACGCCGTCCACCACCGCCTCGCCGTCGACGAATTCGGCGCCCGCCGCCTTCACGTCCGGCGCCAGCGCCGGGTAGGCGGCGCTGCGGCGGCCGGACAGCACCCCGGCGGCGGCGGTGATCAGCGGGCCGTGGCAGATCTGTGCGACCGGCTTGTCGCCGGCGAAGAAGTGCTGGACGATCCGCTGCACGTCCGGGTCGTTGCGAAGGTACTCGGGGGCGCGGCCGCCGGGGATGACCAGCGCGACGTAGTCGGCCGGGTCGACGTCGGCGAAGGCGAGGTCGGCGGGCCAGGTGTAGCCGGGCTTCTCGGTGTAGGTGTCGTAGCCGTCGACGAAGTCGTGGACGACGAACTGGAGTCGCTTCCTGGTCGGGGCGGCGATGTCGACCTGGTAGCCCTCCTCGCGCAGCCGCTGGTACGGGTAGAACACCTCCAGCGACTCGGCGGCGTCCCCGGTGACGAGCAGGATCTTCGATGTCATCGCCGACATCCCTCCACATGGTCGAGCGTCCGACACGGCGTGGGCCCCGGCCGGTGGCCACCGGCCGCGGGCCCGGACCAACCTCCCGCACCGGCCGTGCCGTTGGCAACAGGGCGCACCGGGCGTACTGCGGCGCGTCACCGGGTGTGCGCGCCTGCCGAGGGTCGTGCGCGCCGGGTCACCGCCCGGCTGCGGGCCGCGGCTGCCCGCGTCCTAGACTCCTGCTGCCCGCCACGACCGCACACCGGAGGAGCCCATGCCGGACCGCACCACCCACCTCGTCCTGCCCGGCTACCAGAACTCGGGCCCGGAGCACTGGCAGACCCGCTGGGAGGCCGCCGAACCGGACGCCTTCCGCCGGGTCCAGCAGGCGGACTGGGACCACCCCGACCAGAGCGACTGGATCGCCCGGGTGGACGCGGCGGTGGCCGAGGCCGCCGCCGAAGGGCCGGTGGTGCTGGTCGCCCACAGCCTCGGCTGCGTCACGGTGGCCCGCTGGGTGGCCGCCGCACCCGCCGGGCGGACCGCCGCGGTGCGCGGCGCGCTGCTGGTCGCCCCCGCGGACATCGACACCGCCGAAGTCCCGCAGCTGACCGGCTTCCGGCCGGTGGCCCTGGCGCCGTTCCCGTTCCCGGCCGTGGTCGTCGCCAGCACCGACGACCCGTGGGTCAGCCCCGAGCGGGCCCGGCTGTTCGCCAGCGCGTGGGGCGCCCGGTACGTCGAGCCGGGCGCGTACGGACACCTCAACTCGGACTCCGGGCTGGGCGACTGGCCGGAGGGCCGCAAGCTGCTCGCAGAGCTGTGACGCATCGGACGGGGGGACGATGAGGAACCGGATGCCGAAGGCCAGGCGCGTCCTGGTCCGGCTGCTGCTGGCGGGCGGGGCGGCCGCCGTGCTGCTCTACACCGAGGGGCAGTGGGAGAGCCGCTCGGGCGGGCTGATGCTGGTCGCCGACCTGCTCAACCGGCCCGAGCTGCTGCTCGGCGCGGCGCTGGCCGCGCTGATCGCCGCCGCCTGGCTGGGCGACCGGCGCACCGCCGTACGGACGGCCACCCGGGCGGTCACGGTGACGGCCGGGGTGGTGTTCCTGCTCGGCGTGCTGGCCGCGCACAAGGTCTCGGCGGCCGAGACGCGCAGCCGGGAGACCGCCCCGGCCCGCCCGGAGCTGGCCCTGGTCGTGGTGCACCGCTCGTACGCCACCGCGCCGAAGGACAACGACGACTGGCAGGTGCTGCTGGAGGTCGGCGCGGGCTGGTCCGGGCGGCGCTGGTCGCTGGCCCAGATCGGCCGGGCACCGGACGACGCCCGGCTGGTGGAGGCGAGTTGGACCGGCCGGGACCAGATCACCGTGGTCACCGACTCCTACCGGCGGGTCTTCAACCTGGACCAGGACACCGGCGAGCCGGTCGAGGCACGGTAGCGTCCGCGCTACGGCAGCCCCACCGCGTGGGCGAGCAGGGCGAGCAGCACCGCGTTGCCCGCCGCGCCCACGGCGGTGGCGGACAGGAAGCGGGCCGCACTGCCGTCCGGGAACGGGTTGACGACCATCGCCGGCAGGAAGCCGGGCAACGTCCAGACGGCGGCGGTCCACTGCCGGACCGCGTTGGCCGCGCCGGTGCCCGCGCCCAGTTCGCGGGCGGCGGCGAGCCCGATCACCAGGTACCCGGCCAGGTAGCCGATCGAGGGCCAGAACACGGCGGGGACACCGAGGATGCTGTGCGGCATGGCACCCATCGTCCGCCGCCGGTCCGCGGCCCCGCCTGAGTACGGGTACTCAGGCGGGGCCGGGCGGCTCACTGGTCCTGGTTGTCGCCGGGGTCGGCCGGCGCGGAGGGGGCCAACGGGGTGGACTGCCCGGGCTGCCCGGGCTGCCCGGACGGCGCGGAGCGGCCGACCGGACTGTTCGGGTTGAGCGGACCGCCCGTGCCGCCCGGATTGCCCGGGGTGCTCGGGTTGCCGGGGCTGCTCGGGCGCTGCTTGCCCGAGCCGCTCCCGCAGGTGCCGGTCGGCGAGCCGCTGGGGGTGGCGCAGTTCGGGTCGCGCTTGGGCGGGTCCGGGATGTAGACCGTCGGGAAGTCCTTCTCCGGCATGTTCCGGACGGCGTCGCTCATCGCCTGCTCCCAGATCGGGCCCGGGCCGGTCGCGCCGAAGACCTCCTGCTGGTAGTGGCCGCCGATCCGGATGTTCTTCATCGGCACCTTGGTGCCCGGGCTGCCCAGCCAGACCGAGCCGGCCAGGTTGCCGGTGTAGCCGGTGAACCAGGCCGACTTCTTCTCGTCCGTCGTCCCGGTCTTGGCCGCGATCTGCCGGCGGTCGTCCAGCCTGAGCTCCTTGGCGGTGCCCTTCTCCGTCACCCCGAGCAGCACGCTGTTGATCACGTCGGCGGTGTCCGTGGACATCGCCTCGGTGCACTTGGCCGGGCTCACCGGGACGTCCTTGCCGTCCACCGTGGAGATCTTGTTGATCGCCAGCGGCACGCAGTAGGTGCCGCGGGCGGCGAAGCTCGCGTACACGTTCGCCATCGTCAACGGGCTCACCTCCTGGGTGCCGAGGCCGAGGGCGGGGACCTCTTCCAGCGGCTTGCCGTCGGCCTTGCCGGTGACGCCCAGCTTGTTGGCCATCTGCTTGACCGCGCAGAGGCCGATCTCCTGCTCCATCTGCACGAAGTAGGTGTTCACCGAGAGGGCCATCGCCTCCTTGAGCTCGTACGGGCCGACCTCGCGCGGGCTCTCGTTCGGGATGCTGCCCTCCTTCTTGCCCTTGTTCGGGTTCTTCCAGGTGCCGTCGCAGGTCCTCGTCGTCGGCCAGTCCATCCGGTTGGGCGAGTCGTACCGCTGGGTGGGCGGCAGGCCGGCCTCCAGGGCGGCGGCGGCCACGATCGGCTTGAAGTTGGAGCCGGGCTGGAAGCCGATGCCGCCGCCCATCGCCGCGTCCACGTTGTAGTTGACGACGGTCTGGTTCTTCTCCTTCGCCAGACCGTAGGGGCGGGTCTGCGCCATCGCCAGGATCTTGCCGGTGCCGGGCTCGACCATCGTCATCGCCGCCGAGACCGGGTCGGTGACGTACACCTGCTCGGAGACGGCGTTCTGTGCGGCGGCCTGCTTGTCCGGGTCCAGCGTGGTGTAGATGTTGAGGCCGCCGGTGTCCCACAGCTTCTTGCGCTCGGCGGCGCTCTTGCCGAACACCGGGTCCTGCTTGACCACGTGGCGCACGTAGTCGCAGAAGAAGCCCATGCCGGCCTGGGCGGTGATGCAGCCGTTCTGCGGGTCCCGGTACTTCAGGCCCAGCGGCGCGGCCTTGGCCTCCTTGGCCTGGTCCGCGGTGATGTGCTTGTTCTCGACCATCTTGTCGATGACGGTGTCCCGGCGCTTCTGCGCGGCCACCGGGTGCAGCTTCGGGTCGTACTGGGACGGGTTCTGCACCAGCCCGGCGAGCATGGCCGCCTCGGGGAGGGCGAGGTCCTTCGCGTCCTTGCTGAAGTAGCGCTGGGCGGCCGCCTGTATGCCGTACGCCTGATGGCCGTAGAAGGTGATGTTCAGGTAGTTGGTGAGGATCTGATCCTTCGTCAGATCCTCCTCCAGCTTGATGGCGTACCGGAGTTCCTGGATCTTGCGGCCGAGCGTCTTGCGCTGCGCCTCCAGGACGGCCACCGGGTCGTCGCCGGCCTTCTCCACGTTGACGTTCTTCACGTACTGCTGGGTCAGCGTCGACGCGCCCTGGACGGCGGCGCCGCTCTCCGCGTTCTTGGTGATCGCCCGCAGGATGCCCTTGAGGTCGACGGCGCCGTGCTCGTAGAAGCGGGCGTCCTCGATGTCCACCTGCGCCTGGCGCATCAGCGGTGACATCTGCTCGGCGGGTATCACCGTGCGGTCCCGCTCGTAGACCTTGGCGATCAGGCCTCCCTTGGCGTCGAAGACCTGGGTGGCCTGCGTCAGCGCCGGCGCCTTGAAGTCGTCGGGGATGCTCTCGAAGCCCTCGGCGCTGCTCTTGGCCCCGAGCCCGACGGCGCCCGCCGCGGGAAGGATGAGGCCGGCCAGCAGGACACCGCCGAGAGTGCAGCAGCCGAGGAACGTGACCGTGTGACCCAGGAATCCGATCGGGGTCTCACGACGCCGCGGGCGCGGCACCCAGGTGTCGCCCGCGTCCGGGGCAGGTATGCGGCTCTTCGGTGACATAACTGGAACACTACGGCCGCGAATACCGTGCCAGGGCAGGGTGTTGGCGAAGCTTTGTCACAAATCCGCCACAGATTCGGCTCATTCCAGCCGGTCGGACGGACGCCCGGGTTCGGACAAGGACCGTTCGTCTACGGCCTGTTGATCCCGCCGTCCGCCGGTCGGCCGGCCCGCCCCTGCTCAGCCTGCCGGGCAGGACACGTCCCCGGCCGGGCGACGGCCAGTGACCAGGAAGTCCGTCACCGCCGCGTCGCCGCAGGCGTTCCCGTTGGCCCGGTAGACGTCGTGGCCGCCGGAGTCCACCGTCACCATCCGGGCCCGATCACCCAGCGCCGCACGGAGCTTGAGCGCACCCGCGTACGGGGTGGCCGGATCCCGCAGGTTCTGCGCCAGCAGGATGTTCGCCGGGCCCCGGCCGGTCACCCGCACCGGCGGCTCGCCCGGCGCGAACGGCCCGAAGGCGCACGGCATCACGTTCACCGGCATGCCCGCGGTGAGCGGACGGGCGGCGCGCTCGGCGGCCACGTCCCGGACGTAACCGGCCGGATCGGCGGGCCAGCCGACGTCGTTGCAGAGGGTGCCGACCGACACGGCGATGGTGTTCTGCACCGCTTCGTCCGGCGGCAGCACCGGGGCGGGCAGCGGCCGACGGCCGAGGCCGACCAACATCAGCCGGGCCAGGTCGGGGAACTTGGCGTCCGCGTACAGGCTCTCCAGCATCGTCTCGCGCAGCACGTTGCCGCTCAGTTCCGCAGGGTTGGCGCCGGGCCAGGGCAGCGGCGCGGCGTCGAGGCGGGCGGCGAGGTCCAGGAACAGCGGGCGGACCTCGTCCGGGGTGTCCGCGACCCGGTCCGGGTTGCCCGGCGCCGAAGCCCACGCGGCGAAGTCCGGGAAGCGGTCCTCGGCGCCCCGGCCGAAGGCGGCGAGCCAGCCGCGCCCCACCCGCGACGGGTCCGGGTCGTCGTTGCTGTCCAGCACGATCCGGTCGGTGCGCCCGGGGAACATGGTGGCGTACACCGCCCCCGCGTACGTGCCGTACGAGGTGCCCCAGGCGGAGAGCCGGCGCTCGCCGAGGGCCTCGCGGATCCGGTCGATGTCCCGGGCCTCGTTCCGGGTGGAGATGCTGCGCAGCACCGGGCCGCCGTTGCGGGCGCAGGTCTCGGCGATCCGGCGGGCGGTGGCCAGGTTGTCGTCGATCGAGCCGTCCGCGGCCGGCCACGGGCGCAGCTTCACCATCGCGAGATCGGCGTGCTCCAGACCGCAGCTGACCGGGGTGGAGCGGCCCACGCCGCGCGGATCGAAGCCGACCAGGTCGTAGCGGTCGAGGACGGACTGCGGCAGGCGCTTCACCGCGCCGCTCGGGACGTCCACACCGGAGCCGCCCGGCCCGCCCGGGACGGTCAGCAGCACACCACGGCGCAGACCGGGCTTGGCGGCCGTGATCCGGGAGACGGCGATGGTGATGCGCTCGCCGTCCGGGTGCGCGTAGTCGAGCGGCACGGTGACGGTGGCGCACTGCTGGCGGGGATCGGCCTGGCCCGGGCAGGCCGTCCAGGTGAGGCGGTCCGAGCCGGCCGCGGCGGCGGGGTGGGCGGCGAGGGCGGTGACGGAGAGCGCGGCGGCCGCGGTGACCACGGCGAGGGTGCGGTTGAGGTTCGGCATGCCCGGAAGTCTTCCGGGCACGGGGACTTGGGCCCATCCGGGCAGCGGGCCGACCGGTGGTGGGGTAAACCCCCGCAAGCCCGACCGCACTTGACGATGCGTCAAATCCCCCCGCGGATCCGGCTCGGAGGCCGGCGCACACGGCGGCTCACGCGGCCGGTAGCGAAGCCGCCGGCGGCGGTCAGGACGGCAGGTCGAGCAGCGGCGTCAGGGCGGCCGGGCGCTGCTCGACCGGCAGATGGTCCACCGGGTGGAAGGCGCAGCCGAGGGCGGCCGCCCCGCCGTCACAGGTCCGGTCGTCGTCGACCATCAGCCCACCGCGCTCCGGCTACCGGAGGGTCAGGACGCGCGGGCCGTCCTCGGTGATGGCGACGGTGTGCTCGATGTGCGCGGCACGGCTGCCGTCCGTGGTGCGCAGCGTCCAGCCGTCCGGATCGGTGTGGTAGTCGCCCCGGCCGCCCGCCGTCAGCATCGGCTCCAGCGCCAGCACCAGGCCGGGGCGCAGCGGGTAACCCCGGCCCGGGCGGCCCTCGTTGGGTACGTGCGGGTCCTCGTGCATGCTCCGCCCGATGCCGTGCCCGCCGAAGCCTTCGAGCAGGCCGTAGCGTCCGGCGCGGGCGACCTTGCCGATGGCGTGCGCGATGTCGCCGATCCGGTTGCCGACCACGGCGGCGGCGATCCCGGCCTCCAGGGCGCGCCGGGTGGTGTCGATCAGTACCGCGTCCTCGGGCCGGGCGGCGCCGACGGTGAAGCTGACGGCGGAGTCCCCGGCCCAGCCGTCCAGGAGGGCGCCGCAGTCGATGCTCACCAGGTCGCCGTCGCGCAGCCGGTAGCCGCCCGGGATGCCGTGCACGACGGCGTCGTTCACCGAGGCGCAGATGACGGCCGGGAACGGCACGGGCGCGAAGGACGGCCGGTAGCCGAGGAACGGCGAGGTGGCGCCGGCCGCCCTCAGCACGCCGTGCGCCACCTCGTCCAGCTCCAGCAGGCTGACGCCCACGGCCGCCGCGTCCTGCACGGCGGCCAGCGCGTCCGCCACCACCCGCCCGGCTTCGCGCATCGCGTCCAGGGCGGCGTCCGACTTGATTTCGACCATGGTGGGTCGTCTCCCCTCAATCCAATTCTTATACCGGTATTTGTATCACGGTCGAAGGCGTGGCGGCCGCGCGGCAGGACGGGAGCACCGGAGCGGGGCGCACGACGCGACCCCGGAGGGAGGGCCTAGTATCGACGGCATGGTGAGGACTCCACTGACCCCGTGGGAGCGCGAGCGCGGGGAGCGCTTCGGGGCGCTGCTGCGCGAGGCGCGCGGCGCGCGCAGCATGGTCGAGGTGGCGGCGGTGGCCGGCGTCTCGGCGGAGACGTTGCGCAAGATCGAGACCGGACGGGCGCCGACGCCGTCGTTCTTCACCATCGCCGCGCTGGCGTTCGCGCTGGATCTGTCGCTGGACGAGCTGGCGGCCGTGTGCGCGCTCCCGGAGGACGGCGAAGCCCTCTCGGCGTGACGCCTTAACGCTTTAACGCCTTACCGCTTTAACGCCTTACCGCTTTAACGCCTTACCGGCTTAACGGCCTTTTGCCGGGGCCGGAATCGATCATCACCATTCGATGACCCGAGGCTCCGGACACCGCCACAGACGATCCTTGACGCGTTCAGACCACCGAGGGTAGCGTCCTTGATTGTCGGCCTTCAGTCGAGGGACAAACGGACCTGTCCCGACTGGGTTTCGCCGCCGGATCGCCCTCCGGATCCGCACCCTCGCAGCCTCGCGGCGCTATCGCCCCCGGAATTCCACTGTCCGCCGACGTGCGTTCCCGGATTCTCCCCGGGCACCTCCGTGCCCGGTCGCTGAACGATCCCCATTCGGTTTCTCTCCAGGAGTTGAACCCATGGCTGGTTCGCGCCCGATCCGCACTCCCAAGGAACTGCTCGCACAGCACCTGATCCAGGAGGATCAGGTCGCGGCGATCACCGATGTCGCCAAACGGTACGCATTGAGCATCACACCGGCGATGCGAAGCCGCATCGTCGAGCTGGACGACCCGGTGGCCCGTCAGTTCGTGCCCACCGAAGACGAGTTGACCTCCCTCCCGGAGGAGCGGGAGGACCCCATCGGCGACGATCCCTTCACCCCGGTGAAGGGCGTCACCCACCGCTACCCGGACCGCGTGCTGCTCAAGCCCGTCCTGGTGTGCCCGGTGTACTGCCGGTTCTGCTTCCGCCGGGAGGTGGTCGGCCCCGGCGACTCGATGCTGAAGGAGTCCCAACTCGCCGCCGCGCTGGACTACATCCGCTCCCACCCGGAGATCTGGGAGGTGATCTTCACCGGTGGCGACCCGTTCATCATGTCGCCCGACCGCCTGCGGCCGATCCTCAGGGCGCTCGACGGGATCGAACACGTCAAGGTGATCCGCTTCCACACCCGCGTGCCCGTGGTGGACCCGGACCGGGTGACCGAGGACCTGGTCGAAGCCCTCACCATGGACACTCCGGTCTGGGTCGTCGTGCACACCAACCACAGCCAGGAGATCGGCGACGGCGCGCGGCGCGCGCTGCGGCTGCTGGCCGGCTCCGGGATCCCGCTGGTCAGCCAGACGGTGCTGCTCAAGGGGGTCAACGACAACCCCGAGGCGCTGGAGGACCTGTTCCGCACCCTGATCGTCAACCGGGTCAAGCCCTACTACCTCCACCACGGCGACCTCGCCGTGGGCACCAGCCACTTCCGCACCACCATCAAGGAGGGGCAGGCGCTCGCCCGCAGCCTGCGCGGCCGCGTCTCGGGCCTGTGCCAGCCCACCTACGTGCTCGACATCCCCGGCGGCCACGGCAAGGTGCCCATCGGCCCGACCTACCTGAACGGGAACGGGACCGTGACCGACCCGTGGGGCATCACGCACACCTACCCGCCCAAGACCACCGAGGACTGACCGCCCCCGCCGAAGGGAACCACCGGCCCATGGTCTCCGAACCCACCCCGCGCCGGCCGAACCCCACCCTGCCGCCCCCGCCCCGGGGCTCCGGCACCGGCGTGCTCGGCAACGCCGTCCGCCACCCGGGAGGGACGCTGACGCTGATCGGGGCCTCGGCGATCTGGGGCCTGTGGACCACCGCGGAGAAGTACTCCATCCGGGGACTTCCCGTCATGACGGTGCTCGCCGCCTCCCTGTTCACCGCCGCCGCCCTGCCGTGGGCCGTCCTCCTGTACCGGGGCGGCCACCGGCGCCCGTCGCGCGACCAGTTGAAGCGCCTCGCCCTCCTCGGGCTGTTCGAGCCGATGGTGGGGTACGGGGCCATCGGACTGGGGATGGCGCGGATCGACGCCACCCAGGCGTCGATCCTCCGCGGCTCCGAGGCGTGCTTCGTCGTCGCGCTGGCCGCGGTGATCAGCCGCCGGGCACCCACGCCGCGCGGTGTCGGCGGCGTCGTGCTGGGTGCGGTCGGCGTCGCCGCGCTGGGCGGGAGCCACGCCCTGCTGGGGCTCGGCGTGGGGGATCTCCTGGTGCTGGCCGGGACGTTCGCCGCCGCGGCGGCCACCATCATCACCGGACGCGTCGTCAGGGAGACCGATCCGCTGGTCACCACGGCCTACCAGTTCGGCTTCGGCCTGCTGTTCTCCCTGCCGCTGTTCGTGGGCCAGTGGGTCATCAGCGGCAGCCTGGTCACCGGCGGCGCCCGCCCGCTGCACTGGATCGTCGCGGCCGGCGTCTGCGGCGGCGGGCTGGCCGGCGCGTTCCTGATGTACAACTACGCCGTGACGCGGACCCCGGTCACCACGGCGGGCGTCCTGCTCAACATCATCCCGGTGTTCGGACTCGCCTTCGCCGTGGCGCTCCTGGGCGAGCGCATCGACGTCTGGCAGTACGTGGGGGCCGCGCTCATCCTGGCCGGGATCTTCCTCTTCTCGGAGATCCCCGGGGCGGACGCCGACGGCTGAGCCCCGACCGGCCGTCCCCGACGATGGTCCCGAACGGCGGCGGCCCGCCGGGCGCGTGCTGCGCCGGGCGGGCCGTCGTGGGGGCGGGCCGGTGGCCGTGAGTCGGGCCGGTGACCGTGGGGCAGGGAGGTGGTCAGCTCACGGAGCTGTTGTAGCTGTCGATGGCGGGCTGGAGCTCCTTGGCCGCGTCGGCCAGGGCCTGCTGGGCGGTCTTGGAGCCGGCGATGGTCTGCTCGATGGCCGTCTCGACGCCCTTGCGGGCCTGCGGCATCACGCCGAGCAGGCAGCCGGCGGTGGCCGGGGAGGGCTTGGTGGCCTTGAGCTGCTCGATGGCCGTCTGGAACTGCGGGTACTTGGCCACCCACTCCTTGTCCTTGGGGTCGTCCAGGGACTTGCGGTTGACCGGGAAGTAGCCGGTGCCGGTGTGCCAGGCGGCCTGCTGCTCGGGGGCGGTGACGAACTTCTCGAACTCCCAGGCGGCGCGCTTCTCGGCGTCGGAGTGGCCGGGGCCGCTGATCCACAGCGAGGCGCCGCCGATGACCGGGCCGCCCTGGTCGGCGGCGGCGACCTTGGGGAAGGCCGCGGTGCCGACGGCGAACTTGGCGGCCTCGGTGTAGCCGCGCAGCACGCCGGTGGACTCCAGGTGCATGGCGACGGTGCCGGCCTTGAACGCGGCCTGGGCGTCGTCGGTGTTGCGGCCGGTGTTGGCCGCGTAGCCGCCCTTGACGAGGTCGGCCCACCACTGGACGATCTGCGCGCCCTGGGCGGAGTCGAAGACGGCCTTGCCGGCCTTGTTGGTGCGGCCGTTGTCCTGGTCGCAGTACATGGTGCCGGACTCGGCGAGCAGCTGCTCGACGAACCAGCCGTAGATGGCGGCGCCGAAGCCGTAGCGGACGGTCTTGCCGTCGGCGTCCTTCTTCGTCAGCTTCTTCGCCAGCTCGCCGAGGTCGGCGAGGTCCTTGGGCGGCTGGGCCGGGTCGAGACCGGCCTCCTTGAAGGCGTCGGCGTTGAGGTAGAGCAGCGGCATGGAGGAGTTGAACGGCATCGAGACGAGCTTGCCGCCGACGGAGTAGTAGTTGCGGATGTTCGGGTCGAGGTCGTCGAGGGCGAAGCCGTCCTTGTCGGCGAAGGCCTGGGCCGGGACGGTCTGCTTGGAGTCGATCATGAACCGGGTGCCGATGTCGTAGACCTGCACCAGGGCGGGGGTGCCCTTCTGCTGCACCGCGGCCTTGTACTTGGCGACCAGGTCGTCGTACTTGCCCTGGAACTGCGCCTTGACCTCGATCTTGCCCTGGTGGGCGGCGTTGAACTGGCTGACCAGCCCGGTGAGGACCTCGGCGTTCTTCCCCGTCATCGAGTGCCAGAACTCGACGCCGGTGACGCCCGAGGCCTGGTCGAGCGCCTGGGCACCGGGGACGGCGTCGGAGGAGCCGCCGGAGCCGGAGGTGGAGTCGCCGGAGCTACAGGCGGTCAGGGACAGGCCGGCCACCAGCAGGGCCGCGAGCGCGCGGGCACTCTTCTTCACGGGAGGGTTCTCTCTCTGTCGGGAGGGACGTGCTCGAAGGAGCGGGAGGAAGCGGCGGAGCGGGTCAGCGGACGGCGCCCGCGGTGAGACCGCGGACGATGAAGCGCTGGCCGAAGACCACCAGGGCGAGCGTGGGCAGCAGGGAGAGCACGACGCCGGCCAGGATCAGGCCCGGATCGGACATCTCGGAGTCGCGCAGCGAGGTGAGGCCGATCTGCAGGGTCTGCATGTTCGCCGTGCGGGTGATGATGAGCGGCCAGAAGTACTGGTTCCAGGCGGACAGGAAGACGTAGATCGACAGCGCCGCCAGGGCCGGCTTGTTGAGCGGGACGACGATCCGCCACAGGAACCGCCAGTGGCCCGCGCCGTCGATCCGCGCGGCGTCGCGCAGTTCGCCGGGCAGCTGCCGGAAGGCCTGCCGCAGCATGAAGGTGCCGAAGCCGGAGGCGAGGAAGGGCAGCACCAGGCCGAAGTAGGTGTTCCCGAGCCCCCAGCCGGACAGTGTCAGGTAGTTGGGGATGATGATGGCCTCCCACGGGACCATCAGCGTCGCCAGGAACACCCCGAACACCACGGCCCGCGCCTTGAGCGGCAGGAACACGAAGGCGTACGCGGCGAGGACCGAGGTGAACAGCTGGGCGAGCGTGATGACGGTCGCCACGGTCGCCGAGTTGGCGTACTGCCTCGCCAGCGGGACGGTGTCGACGGCGCCGGCGAAGTTCCGCCCGGTGACCGAGTGGGGCACCAGCGCCGGCGGGTAGGAGGAGAGTTCGGACGGGCTCATGAAGGCGCCGGCGATCGCGTAGTACACCGGGAAGGCCACGGTGACGACGGCGACGGCGAGCAGCAGGTAGGCGGCGGCACGGCCGAGCAGGTCGCGCGGCGAACGACCGGCCAGCACGCGGGGGCGCGGGCGCGGCGCGGCGGCCCCGTCCTGGACCCCGGGCCCGGCCTCGGTGGCGGTCACGGTCATGCGTAGTGCACCTTCCGCTCCAGGACGCCGAACTGGACGGCCGTGCAGGCGAGGACGACCACGAGCAGCACCACGGCCTGGGCACTCGCGGTGCCGAAGTCGCTGGAGCCGTAGGCGAAGGCCTTCTCGTAGACGGAGTAGACGAGGGTCCGGGTGGCGCCGTCGGGGCCGCCCTTGGTGAGGATGTGGATCTGGCCGAAACTCTGCAGCGAGTGGACGGTGGAGACCACGGTCAGGAAGAACAGGTTCGGACCGAGCATCGGCACGGTGATCGAACGGGCCAGCCGCAGCCCCGAGGCGCCGTCGATCCGCGCGGCCTCCAGGATCTCGCCGGGGATCGAGCCGATGCCCGCGGACAGCACCAGCACGTTGTAGCCGAGGCTCATCCACACCGTGGTGACGGCCACCGAGACCAGCGCGTACCGGGAGTCGGTCAGCCAGCCGATCGGGCCCAGCCCGACGTGCGAGAGCAGGCCGTTGAGCACCCCGCTGGCGGGGTTGAAGAACACCGCGAAGACCACGGACGCGCTGGCCACCGAGAAGGCGAAGGGCAGCGCGAACGCGGAGCGCAGCAGCCGCACGCCCCGGATCCGGTTCTCCAGGAGCAGCACCAGCACCAGCGCGCCCAGCACGCCGGGCACCACGGTGAGCACCGTGAACAGGGCGGTGGTGACGAGCGTGCGCCGGAAGTCCGCCGAGGTCAGCAGCTCGGTGTAGTGCTTCAGCCCGACGTAGCGCGAGGGCGCGCCGAACAGGTCGTTGGCGTGTCCGCTCAGGTAGATGGTCCGTCCCAGCGGGTAGCCGATGAAGAGGACGAAGACCACCAGGGAGGGCAGCAGGAAGGCCCAGGCGAGGCCGTGCTCACCCCAGCGGCTTCGGCGGCCCGGGTGGGGCTTGGTGTGTGGTGCGGTCGGCATGGGTTTGCGCGTCCCGCCTTTCGTTGCGTCGGTTCCGGCCGAAACCGTGTCCTGCCCACACGACGGGTCGGAAACCCCACGGTGAGCAACGGGTGTCGGTGGGATTACGCGTTCGCGTCAGATTCGGCCGGTCGTGGGCGGACGGGCGTTGGGGCGCGTCCCCGGCCGGTCGTGGGCGGGCAGGATGTGCGGCGCGCCCCCGCCCGTTCCGGTACGCCCTCCGGTGGCACCGGACTGTCGGTGGGGCGTCGTACGGTTCCCGGACTGTCGGTGGGGCGTCGTACGGTTCCCGGATGGACGACACCGAATTCGACATCCGGGCCGCGATGGCCGAATCCCTGCGGGGCCGCGCGGGCGCCCGGGCGCTGGTCGAGGGCTTCGCCGCCTACTGGGGCGAGCCGCTGCGGCCCGACGACGGCTTCACGGACGCCGAACTCGACGCCGCCGAAGGGCGCCTGGGCCTGCGGCTGCCGGCCGCGCTGCGCGAGGCGTACCTGCTGTTCGGCCGCCGGGAGGACCTCACCGGCAACCACAACCGGCTGCTGTCGCCGGAGGAACTGTTCGTCCTGGACGGCGCTTTGGTGTACCAGGAGGAGAACCAGGCGTGCGCGCACTGGGGCGTCCTGCTGGCCGACCTCGACCAGGACGATCCGCCGACGGTGGGCCGGCTCGACCTCGCGGACAAGTCGGAAGAGCGCTGGGAGCCCTGGGAGGAGCGCTTCTCGACGGCCGCGACGGCGATGGTGATGGTGGAGAAGCTGTTGCAGGACGACGAGTTGAGCGTGTTCGCCGAGTCCGGAGTGGAGGTGCCGGAGGGGCTGGCGGAGCTGCCCCGGCTCGGCCGTGGCTGCCGCTGGTTCACCGGGCCGGACGTGCTGGTCGTCGAGCTCGACGAGGACCTCGTGGTGGCCCGGGCCCGGACCGAGGAGGCCCGGGGCGCACTGGCCGAGCAGTGACCTGACGGCCCAACGACGGTGCGCCGACCGGTCGTTGGGCCACGGGTGGATCAGGCGTTGGCCCAACGACGGGGCGCCGCGCGGCCGTTGGGCCACGGGTGGATCAGGCGGTGGCGCCGCCGTCCAGGACCAGGTCGGCGCCGACGGTGAAGCCCGCCTCGGACGAGGCCAGGTACAGCACCGCGGCGGCGACCTCCTCGACCGCACCCGCCCGGCCGACGGGGAGGCTGTCCTTCATCCGCGCGGCCTTGTCGTCGGCGTTCTCGCCGGGCCGGGTGGACATGCTGGTGTCCACCGGGCCGGGGCTCACCATGGTGATCCGGACTCCGTCCGCGATGTGGTCGAGGGCGGCGCTGCGGGTCAGCGCGGTGACGGCGGCCTTGCTGGCGGCGTAGGCGCCGAGGCCGGGCACACGCATGTGGACGCCGAGGTTGGAGGAGATGTTGACGATCGCGCCGCCGCCGTGGGCCCGCATGTGGCCGATCTGGTGCTTCATGGCGAGCCAGGTGCCGGTCAGGTTGACCGCGAACACCCGGTGCCACTCGTCCTCGTCGATGTCGGCGACCGGGCCGACGGCGCCGAACACCCCGGCGTTGTTGACGGCGACGTCCAGGCCGCCGAGGAGTTCGACGGTCTCCCGGACCAGCCGGGCGGCGTCCTGACCGTCCGCCACGTCGCCGGTCAGCGCGACGGCCTTGCCGCCCGCCTGCTCGATCAGCTCGACCGTCTCGGCGAGCGGGCCCGCGCTGCGGCCCGCGACCGCGACCCGGGCGCCCTCCCGGGCGAAGGCGAGCGCCACGGCCCGTCCGATACCGCTGCCGCCGCCGGTGACCAGGACGGACTTGCCGATGAAACGCGTGGTCATGAGAGGTGCTCCTTGATCTGGATGGTGCGTTCTGGTGCGGTGTCGGTCTCTGTGGTGGTCTCGGGAGTCACCCGCGCCGGCATGGCGACGGCGAGGGCGGTGAGCGCCAGGGCGGTGCCCGCCGCCGCGAAGGCCGCGGCGTAGCCGCCGACCACGCTCGGGCGGGTGGCGGCGAGCGCCATCAGGGCGGCCACCCCGGCGGTGGGGCCGAGTTCCATCGCGGTGTTGAGCACGCCCGCGGCGAGGCCGGTCCGTTCGGGCGGCACGCCCGCGGTGGCGAGCACGGCCGCGCCGGCGAAGGCGGTAGCGGCCCCGGTGGGCAGCAGGAGCAGCCCGGGCAGCAGCCCGGTGGCGTAGTCGCTGCCGGGCGCGAGGCCCGCCAGCAGGCCGAGCCCGGCCGCCGCGAGGGCGAGTCCTCCGGCGGTGACCGCGACGGCGCCGTAGCGGGCCGTCAGCGGCCCGGCCAGGCGACCGGCCGTCAGCAGTGCCGCCGCGTACGGCAGGAAGGCGGCGGAGGTGGCCAGCACGCCCCAGCCGCGGACCTGTTGGAGGTAGAGCGCGAGCAGCAGGAAGGTCAGCGCGGTGCCGGCGGCGGTCGCCATGACGGCGGCGAGGGCGGTGGCCCGGCGGCGGTCGGCGAGGAAGCCGGGCGGCAGCAGCGGGTCGGCGGTGTGCCGTTCGACGGCGGCGAAGGCGCACAGCAGGGCGAGCCCGGCGGCCAGCGGCAGCAGCGTCCCCGGGCTTCGCCAGCCGTGGTCGGTGGACGCCACCAGCCCGTAACTGGCCGCGCAGACACCGGCGGCGGCCAGGGCGGCGCCGGGCAGGTCCAGCCCCGGCCGGCCGACGGCCGACGGTCGGCCGGCGGGTTCGGCGGGCGGCAGCGAGCCGGAGCGGACCAGGCCGACGAGGGCGACCAGCACGGGCACCGCGAACAGCCAGCGCCAGGAGACCCAGGCGGCGACGGCGCCGGAGAGCAGGTTGCCCGCCGTGGCGCCGAGCACCGAGAGGCCGCCCCAGGCGGCCATCGCCCGCCGGTATTCGGCGGGTTCGGGCCGCAGCACCCGGACCACGGCGACCGCCGCCGGGGCTGCCAGGGCCGCGCCGACGCCCTGGGCGAAGCGGCTCGCCAGCAGGACGGGGTAGCCGGGCGCGAGGGCGCAGGCGATCGAGGCGGTGCCGAGCAGGGCCAGGCCCACCCGCAGCAGCCGGCGGCCGCCGTGGCGGTCGGTCAGCCGCCCGCCGAGGAGCAGCAGGGCGCTGAAGGAGAGTCCGTAGGCGGCGCTCAGCAGCAGCACACCGGGCGGGCCGAGCCCGAACTCCCGGGCCACCAGGGGCAGTGGCACGGACAGGATCATGATCGTGAAGATCAGCGTGGCCTGCACGCCGCCGAGCAGGGCGAAACCGGGCCGGTCGGCCGTGGCGACACTCATGGAAACCCCCCTCTCCATAATGACCGTTCGGTCCAGTATTGGGACAGCAAGAGGCGGCCTCCACCGTCGCCCCGCCATCGCCCCACGATCCGTCAGCCGATCCGTCAGTCGACTCGTCAGTCGAGCAGCACCAGCGCCTGCTCGGCGGCGTCCCGCACCCGGGACGCGCCGTCGGCGGTCCGGCCCAGAACCCGCACGCCCTGCAACAGCACCAGCAGCATCCGGGCCAGCGCCCTCGGGTCCCGCCCGGCGGGCAGTTCGCCCTGCGCCTCGGCCCGGACCAGGGCGGCGGTCAGCACCGTCTCCAGGTGGCCGAGCCCGGCCTCCACCCGGCGGGCCGCCGAGGGGTCGCGCGCGGCGAGCTCGACGGCGGTGTTGGTGATGAAGCACCCGCGCTTCAGCCCGTCCTCGGCGGACTCCGCCGCGAACCGGCGGACCAGCGCGCGGACGGCCGGCAGCACCGGGCCGGGCTGGGAGAGCTCGGCCAGGAGCACCGGGTCGGCCTGCTCGCCGTACCGCTCCAGCGCCCGCAGGAACAGTTCGTGCTTACTGCCGAAGGTGGCGTAGATGCTCGCCCGGGCGATCCCGAGCTCCTCGACCAGGTCGGCCATCGAGGTGGCCTCGTAACCGCGCCGCCAGAACAGCTCAAGGGCCGACTGGAGCACGGCGTCCGGGTCGAATTCCTTCGTTCGCGCCATGGGTGAACGCTAACCCTTTCCAGAACGGTCGGTCAAGATCCTCCCCGAAGGTCGCACACGTGGGATCTGACGGAGCATTGCCAAGTGGACTAGACCAAGGCTACCCTTACCGCCCCGTACCTCCTCCTCCCCCCACAGGAGGCGTTTCCCCATGCCCGCGAACCTTCCCACCTCTCCCCAGCAGGCGGCCGAGGCCGCCCGCCCGCTCGTCCTGACGGCCTTCCGGGTCGTCGTCGGGCTGCTCTTCGCCTGCCACGGCGCCGCCTCGCTCTTCGGCGTCCTCGGTGGCACCAAGGGCGGCGGCACCGTCCCGCTCGGTCAGTGGCCCGGCTGGTGGGCCGCGCTGATCCAACTGGTCGGCGGCGCCCTGGTGCTGCTCGGCGTCGGTACCCGGACCGCCGCCCTGCTCTGCTCCGGCTCGATGGCGTACGCCTACTTCACCGTGCACCAGGAGCACTCCCTGCTGCCGCTGCAGAACGGTGGCGAACCCTCCGTCATGTTCTGCTGGGCCTTCCTCGCCATCGCGGTGCTCGGCTCCGGCCCCTACGCCCTGGACCGGCTGCTGGCCCGGCGCACCACGGCCGAGCCGGCCGCCCAGCCCGCCCCGGCCGGGGCACACCAGGGCCAGACCGGCTGAGCACCCGGCCCGGCCCAGGGCCCGACGAGCGGCTCGACGGACTGACTGTGCGGGGTCAGTCCTCGGCCAAGTGCCGTTCCACCGAGGCGACCTTGGCGGTGAGCCCGTCGGTGACCCCGGCCCGGTCGTCGATCTTGATGACCGTGCTCACCCGGCCGCTGTAGTCCTTCACCGCCTCGATCGCCGCCCGGATCACCGGCATCACCTCGTCCCACTCCCCCTCGATGCTGGTGAACATCGCGTCGGTCCGGTTGGGCAGTCCGCTCGCCCGGACCACCCGGACGGCTGCTGCCACCGCCTCTCCCACGTCCTCGCCGATCCCCAGCGGGGTCACCGAAAAGGCTGCGATCACGGCTCTGCGCTCCTTCCGCCGACGGCACTCACCGGCGGCACTGGTCGTGGCCGGGACCAGGTTCCGGTCCGGGCCGCGACCAGGCTAACCAGCCTTGCCGGCGCTCACACCACGGTCGGCAGCGGCGGTTCGACCGCGAGCGGAGCAGTGGCGCGGGCCCGGTGCTGGGCGGCCCACGCGGTGAGGGCCACCGTGCAGGCGTGGTCCAGGTGGCGCAGCCCGGACCAGTCGAGTTCCACCGGCCGGTCGGCCGGCAGCCGTTCCAGGGCGTCCAGCAGCCGGGGCAGCCGCAGGAAGGTCGCGTTGCCGGTGAGCCGGACGCGCTGCAGGGCCTCGCCGGACGGCAGGACCAGTTCCTCCAGGCCGATCTGGAGGTGCGAGGTCTGCCAGGCGGACTTGGCCACGGCCAGGCCGATGCCGATCAGCACCCCCTCGAACAGGTCGGTGGCGATGATGGCGCTCGCGGTCACCGCGAGCACCAGCGCCTCGCCCCGGTGGCCGCGGCAGAGTGCGGCGATCCGCCGCAGCGGGACGAGCTTGGCGCCGGCGTGGACCAGGACGGCGGCCAGCGCGGTGAGCGGGACGAGCCCGAGCACGCCGGGCAGCAGCGCGGTGAACAGCAGCAGCCAGAGCCCGTGCAGGGTGCGCGAGGCCTTGGTCCGCGCCCCCGCCTGGACGTTGGCCGCGCTGCGGACGATCACCGCGGTCATCGGAAGGGCGCCGAGCAGCCCGCAGACGGTGTTGCCGATGCCCTGGGAGGTCAGCTCGCGGTCGTAGTCGGTACGCCGGCCGTGGTGCATCCGGTCGACGGCGGCGGCGCTGAACAGCGTCTCGGCGGAGGCGATCAGGGTGAAGGCGACGACCGTACCGAGGCCGGCGGTGCCCGCCACCGCGCCGAGCGCGGCACGGTCGGGCAGGTGGACGACGTCGAGCAGGCCGGACACCCGGACCCTCGCCACCGGCAGGTCGGCGGCGGCCGTGACGGCGGCGGCCAGCCCGACCGCGGCCAACGGCGCGGGGACGCCGCGGGCGACGCGCCCGGGCAGGTACTTCCAGCCGACCAGCACGAGCAGGGTGGCCAGGCCCAGGGCGACCGCGCTCGGGTCGGCCACGCCGGTGACCACGTCCGCCAGCAGGTCGGGCAGTCCGGCGATCTTCTCCGGCCCGGTGGCCGGGGCGCGGCGGTCGGCGAGCGCGTACAGCTGGCCGAACAGCAGGGTCAGTCCGATGCCGGCCAGCATGCCGTGCACCACCGAGGCGGACATCGCCCGGAACCAGCGGCCGAGCCGGAGCGCTCCCATCGCGATCTGGAGCAGCCCGGTGCCGAGGACGAGCAGGCCGAGGGCGGTGACGCCGAAGCGCTGGACGGCGTCGTAGACCAGGACGGTCAGCCCGGCGGCCGGGCCGCTGACCTGGAGGCTGCTGCCGGGCAGGAGGCCGACGACCAGGCCGCCGACGATGCCGGTGACCAGACCCAGTTCGGCGGGGACGCCGGAGGCGACCGCCACCCCGACGCACAGCGGCAGGGCGACCAGGAACACCACCAGCGAGGCGGGCAGGTCGTAGCGCCAGGGGACGGCGCGCAGCACGGCGAGCGGGGGCCGGCGGCGGCCCAGCGGGGCGGCCTTGCCGGGGTGGCCCGGCGGGGCCTTGCGGCGGCGGGGCGTTCGGCTCACCCGGTCACCACCGGGGGGCGGGCAGGGAGACAGCGCATGGCGGCGTTCCTTTCGCGCGCCCGCCGCTGCGGGCACGCCGTCACAGGGAGGTGATGGGGGTCGCAGGGGGGTGAGGAGAGGGAAGGGAGGTGGACCGCGCGGAGGGGGCGACAGCGGTACGGCCGCAGGTCCGGGCGGACCGGACGGCGGCGGCGGGTGTCGGGTCGGTGCGGCCAGGGGGTGCGTCCCTCGCTCGGGTGCGGCGGACCGGGCACGCTGGTCCTGGACGGGACCGGCCGCCGGAGCTCCCCCACTCCCGGACCGTCCCGAATCCCCCTGCCACGGCCTCAGTTGGACATCACGGGCCCGGCGTGCCACCGACGGTACCCAGGGGTGCGGGGTGGGCCGACCTCGGGCACCGTCCCTTCACCCGCACTGCACACCGGCCGCGCTTTCCGGCGCGGAACGACCGGCTCCCCGGGCACACCAGCGCGATCGGCGCCCACCTGTACGAGCCCGGCCCCGTCTCCCCGCCCCTCGGACGCCCGCGGCGACCTGCGGTTTCACCCCCCGGGGCCGGCTTCCACATTCTGTTGGACCTCCCCTTGACGCCCCGCCGAGGCCAGCCGTACCGTATTTCCACATACAGAAACCGTTCTTCCGTATGGTGGAATTCTGGAGATGAGCCCTCCGACCCACTGCGGGCCGACGCAGGAGATACCCGATGCCTCGTATGACAGCCGCCCGCGCGGCCGTGGAGATCCTCAAGCTCGAAGGCGTTGAGGTCGCGTTCGGCGTGCCGGGCGCGGCCATCAACCCGTTCTACGCCGCGCTCAAGGCCTCCGGCGGGATCAGGCACACGCTGGCCCGGCACGTCGAGGGCGCCTCCCACATGGCCGAGGGCTACACCCGCGCCAAGGCCGGCAACATCGGCGTCTGCATCGGCACCTCGGGCCCGGCCGGCACCGACATGATCACCGGTCTGTACTCGGCGATCGCCGACTCCGTCCCGATCCTGTGCATCACCGGCCAGGCCCCCGTCGCCCGCCTGCACAAGGAGGACTTCCAGGCCGTCGACATCGCCTCGATCGCCAAGCCCGTCACCAAGGCCGCCACCACCGTGCTGGAGGCCGCACAGGTCCCCGGTGTGTTCCAGCAGGCCTTCCACCTGATGCGCTCCGGCCGTCCGGGCCCGGTCCTGATCGACCTGCCGATCGACGTCCAGCTGACCGAGATCGACTTCGACCCCGAGGCCTACCAGCCGCTCCCCGTCTACAAGCCCGCCGCCAACCGGATCCAGATCGAGAAGGCGCTCGCGCTGCTCCAGGCGTCCGAGCGCCCGCTGATCGTCGCCGGCGGCGGCGTCATCAACGCCGACGCCGCCGAACTGCTGCGGGAGTTCGCCGAGCTGACCGGCGTCCCGGTGGTCCCGACCCTGATGGGCTGGGGCATCGTCCCCGACGACCACGAGCTGAACGCCGGCATGGTCGGCCTCCAGACCTCGCACCGCTACGGGAACGAGAACTTCCTCGCCTCCGACTTCGTCCTGGGCATCGGCAACCGCTGGGCCAACCGCCACACCGGCGGCCTGGACGTCTACACCGCGGGCCGCACGTTCGTCCACGTCGACGTCGAGCCCACCCAGATCGGCAGGATCTTCGCCCCCGACCTCGGCATCGCCTCCGACGCCAAGGCCGCGCTGGAGCTCTTCCTCCAGGTCGCCCAGGAGCTCAAGGCCGCCGGGCGGCTCAAGGACCGCAGCGAGTGGGCCGCCGCCACCCAGGACCGCAAGGCCCGGCTCCAGCGCCGCACCCACTTCGACGACGTGCCGATCAAGCCGCAGCGCGTCTACGAGGAGATGAACAAGGCGTTCGGCCCGGACACCCGCTACGTCACCACCATCGGCCTCTCCCAGATCGCCGGCGCGCAGTTGCTGCACGTCTACCGGCCGCGGCACTGGATCAACTGCGGCCAGGCCGGCCCGCTCGGCTGGACCATCCCGGCCGCGCTCGGCGTCGCCACCGCCGACCCCGAGGGCCAGGTCGTCGCGCTCTCCGGCGACTACGACTTCCAGTTCATGGTCGAGGAGCTGGCCGTCGGCGCCCAGCACCGCATCCCGTACGTCCACGTGCTGGTGAACAACGCGTACCTGGGCCTGATCCGCCAGGCGCAGCGCAACTTCGACATCGACTTCCAGGTCAAGCTGGAGTTCGAGAACATCAACGCGCCGGAGCTGGGCGTCTACGGCGTGGACCACGTCCGGGTCGCCGAGGGCCTGGGCTGCAAGGCGATCCGGGTCACCGAGCCCGAGGGCCTGCTGCCAGCCTTCGAGGAGGCCAAGAAGCTGGCCGCCGAGTTCCGCGTCCCGGTCGTCGTCGAGGCGATCCTGGAGCGGGTCACCAACATCTCGATGGCCGCCGCCGACATCGACAAGGTCAACGAGTGGGAGGAGATCGCCACCCTCCCCGAGCACGCGCCGACCGCCGTCAAGCCGCTGGCGCCCTGAGCCCGCCGCGGGCCGCTCGGGGCGGGATCCGGACCGGATCCACCACTGCGCCCCGCCCCGAGTGGCCCGGACGCGCACCGGGTACAAACCGGAAGACGCTCGCGCCCGACCTCCGTGCGCGGGCCCGGAGCCCCCTGGAGCGGACACCATGCCCTTCAGCATGAGCAAGGCCGAGCGCGAGCGGTTCCTCGCCGCACCGCACGTCGGTGTGCTGGCCGTCGACTCCGGCGCCGGAGCGGACCGGGGCCCGCTGGCCGTACCGGTCTGGTACACCTACGTCCCCGGCGGCCTGCTCACCGTCGTCACCGGCCGCGACTCCGTCAAGGCCCGGCGGATCCGCGCCGCCGGGCGGTTCACCCTCTGCGCCCAGCGCGAGCAGGGCCCGGCCGCGTACGTGAGCGTCGAGGGCCCGGTGGTGGCGGTCGAGGACCGGCTCGACCGCGACGAGTGGGCCGCCCTCGCGAACCGCTACCTGTCACCCGAGGCCGCGCGCGACTACCTGGCCTCCGCCCGGGAACAGTTGGCCGCCGACATCACCTTCCGGATGCGGCCCGAGCGCTGGTCGAGCGCCGACTTCTCATCCTTCGGGGCCGACCTGTCGCAAGACCGGTAGGTCGGGCTCGGTCCAGGTGGTCGCGGCCACTACGGTGGCCAGGCGACCACCTGTTCCGCACTCCTTTCGAAAGGACCACCACCGTGAGCCTGTACGACATCCCGCTCCGCACCCTCACCGGCGAGCCCACCTCGCTGGCCGAGTACAAGGGCAAGGCGCTGCTGATCGTCAACGTCGCCTCCAAGTGCGGCCTGACCCCGCAGTACACCGGCCTGGAGAACCTCCAGCAGCGGTACGCCGCACGCGGGTTCACCGTGCTGGGCTTCCCCTGCAACCAGTTCGCCGGGCAGGAGCCGGGCAGCGCCGAGGAGATCCAGACCTTCTGCTCCACCACCTACGGCGTCACCTTCCCGCTGTTCGAGAAGATCGACGTCAACGGCGACGACCGGCACCCGCTGTACCGGCAGCTGACCCAGGTCGCCGACGCCGAGGGCGAGACCGGGGACGTCAGCTGGAACTTCGAGAAGTTCCTGATCTCCCCCGACGGCACCGTGGCCGCCCGGCTGCGGCCGCGGGTCGAGCCGGAGTCGGCCGAGCTGATCGCGGCGATCGAGGCCGTCCTCCCGGCCTGACCCCCACCCACCCGCCGACGGACCGGCCCCGGGCACCCGCCCGGGGCCGGTCCGTCGTTCCCCCGAGCCGTCGAGCAGCCCCTCTCGATTGCCGAGTCGGCCTCGACTGAACTGAGCCAGTAGAACTGCGCACTACCCATGTCCGTTCGTCTGGGGGTTCGTCGAGCGGACCGTGGAGAAGACCGAGCTGCTGATGCCGGTGCGGCAGCAGCCACTTCGCAGGCTCGGCCGCCCAGCGCCCGTGCCTCACCAACTCGCGCTGCTCCCACCCTCAGACTGGACGGCGCTGCGGATCCCAGCCGTCGATCGGTGTCCACTCGTGCTCCAGGATCGAGTAGGTGATCGAGTCGCGCCAGGCGCCGTGGACGAAGACGTGATCACGGATCCGCCCGTCCTCGGTCATCCCGGCACGGAGAAGTGTTCGCGCGGATGCTTCGTTGAGCGGAGAGCGGGCGGCCCAGATGCGGTGCAGGCCGAGGACGTCGAAGCCGAGCGCGCACAGCAGGTGTGACCGAACTGATGCCGCAGGCGGAGCAAGTCGTGGGGGAAGTCATCCTTACCCCGGTCCTCGCCCCATGGGGCGATCACATTGGCGCGTTGGATATCCCAAGGGCTACCCAACGCGCCGCCCCGGCCGAGGGTCGGTGGCCAGTCATCTGGTGATCGCGGAGAGCCGCCTTCGCAGGGGCTCCTCCAGGTCGAGGTTGTCGCCTCGAGTAGTGGTCTGCAGCAGTTCAGTGATGACGACAAGCTCGGCGAACTGCCCGGCTGGCGTGCCGAGGATATGGGCGAGTCGGTGACGGACCTGGGCGGCGGTGTCCGGCACGAGGAGGCTGTACGAGTGCAACACTGCCGCGTCGTACCCGGCAGGCGCGACGCCCCAGCCTTCCCAGTCGAGGACCGTCAGGGTTGGGCCCGTGAGGTTGGCCCAGTGCAGGTCACCGTGGGCCGTCGTCCAGGCAGACACCCTGGTGTCCATCGGGATGCCCAGGTACTGGGGCATGGCGCGGTCCAGGTACTCCTGCCGGACCGCGACCCGGTCGCTGGGAACGGCGGCGATGGCGTCGAGGGCGGTGCCGAGTTCGTCCCACCAGGCGCCGTCCAGATCAGGAGCTTTCCGGAGGATCGGCTCGTGAGTGGTGATGGTGGAGGCGATGACCTTCTCGTACAGCTCCGCCAGATAGCCGTGCTCGCCCTCGGTCCAGGTACGTCGCTCCCGCAGGCGCGGCCTGGGTACCGCAGGAGGCATGAGCTGTTCTGCCTCCTGCGGTCCCTCCCAGAGCTTTCCGCCGGCCTTGTCGGACGGGGCGGACACCAGTCGGAGCCAGCCCTCGCCGGACGCCGTGGCGACCGGGCGGCTCAGGGTACGTCCGCGCCAGCCCCACGCTTCGCGCGAGCCGATCGGCGTGGCCTTGAGCGCGGTTGCTGCCGTGGCGTGCATCCCACGCATCCGCCTGGAGGTGCCCGGCTCAGGTTCCGAGTACATCAACAACCCTTCGGAGTACGTCCGGAGACAACGGCGGTCGGCCGACGGTTTCGGCGGCCTGCATCCAGTGTTCCGGGTTCCCCGTCGACAGGAGCACGCGTCTCACCCCTGGGGCTGAAGCCACGACGGCAAGGGCGGTCTCGGCAGAGGTCATACCGGGATTGATCAGCTTGGTCAGTTCCGGGGTCACCACGCCGGGGACCTCACCTCCGTGGAGCGGGGCGGAGGCGAACACCTCCAGTCCCGCATCCAGGGCATCGGCCAACGGGCCGTGTCCGTCGAGAGCCTGGGCGATGGGCGCGAGGTGGACGAGGGAGACCGGGAGCTGGACGGCCCACAGGTGATGATTAGGCCCGCCGGCCCTGGTCGCGAGTTCGATCAGCGTGGGTACATCGAAGAGGCCACTGCTGAAGCCGCGCCAGGTCGCCACTCCAGAGGCGCTGATGGTCTGTTGGCTACACGCCTCCTCCAGAGCCAGGAAGGCGTTGTAGAGCCGACCGGTGATCTCGCCGTCCGGGCAGACATGCTCGGGGTTGTGGACGAACACCAGGTCGGGTACCCGGCTGAGCATGAGCTTGGAACGCGCGAGCTGCCAGGCGATGTAGTCCGGGGTGAGGCAGTGCCCGCGCTCGGCGTCCGCCGTGGACAGGGCGCCGGCTCGTACCCCGATGTGCCTGGTGCCGGCCGGGACGAAGCCCACCTTCGTGGAGACGCACAGATCCGGGTAGGCAGCCAGAGCCACTGCGAGCGACGCCTCCGCCCGACCGCCTGCGTAGTTGGGCGCCGTGTCCACCCAGTCGGCACCTCGGGAGGCGGCCATCAACGCCGCCTCGGCCACATCGAGGCAACGGTAGGTGCCGAGGCCCAGCCGGGCGGTCATCGAAGGCCTCCGATCGCGGCGGCCTGGCCGTCGACCAGCTCCGTCACGACACCGGCCGCCTGTCCGAGAGCGACGCCCGCGGCCTGCGCGAGATCGGCCAGCCGGTGAGGTTCCCCATCGGCGAGGAGCGCGAGCATCGGCTCGGCCTTGGCGGCGAACGTCCACTCCTCGCCGCCGGCGGTCAGCCGGACGGTGCCGTCGGGCAGGGCAGTGAGAACGGGCCGCGTGGTGACCAGGCGTACCTGCAGGTCGGCATCCGGTGGGGCCGCCGTGATGTGGGGCAGCGACGGCGTGAGCCGGGCTCGCTCGGTGGCGTCGCGAGCGGAGGAGAAGCGGGCGATCAGGTCGTCGCTCTCCAGCTCGGTCGCGAGGAGCTTGCCGATCGCGTCGAGGAAGGCACGCTGCTCCTCTGCGGCCCCGAAGCGCGGGATGTCCGCCCGGACGGTCTCGTGGGCACGCAACATCTCCGACAGCCAGGTGATCAAGTCGGCACCCGTCGTGCTCTGCAGCCCGCACGTGACGTGCAGCGAGTGCCGGCCCTCGGAGGCGGCGACGGCGTGCCACCAGCCCCGAGGCAGATAGAGCACATCGCCGGCGGTGAGAACCAGATCGGCGACGGGCTCTTCGGGCGGCTGCTCGGGCGTCTCGACGTCGCGGTGCATCGGCACCGTACGGGTGGGACCGTAGATGCGCCAGCGCTTCGCGCCGTCGAGCTGGACGACGACCACGTCGTGATCATCCCAGTGGACGCCGAAGCCCTCGGTGCCGGTCCAGGAGGCATACAGGTTGACCTGCAGGCCGGTCCGCAGCCAGCGCTCCAGCTGGCCAGCCAAAGCACCGATACCGAGGTGGAGCTCGTCAACGGCGTCCAGGACCAGCGTGGCACCCTCGGCGAGACGCTTGTGCAACTCGGAGGGCTGGAGCTGGTGCCAGACGGTGTTCCGCCGGGTGGTGATCGGTCGGGAGTACGTGTGCGCGGGCACCTGCTCCCCGTTGGCGGCGAGGCGGAAGCGAGGGGGTTCGAACCGATGCTGGGCCAGGATGGCGTTGAGGTCATCCCAGCTCATGAGTCCGGTGAGTGACGCGGCTTCACCGCGTGCGACCTTGAAGCTGCGGCCGAGCGTCTGGGCGAGGAAGTCATCCCCGCCCAGACGCTCAACCACCGAGAAGTACTCGGCGGTCATCGTGATGCAGCCGTCAGTCGTTGGTGTCGGTTCGACCGGTGGAGCCGCCGTCCGATGGCTGCTCGCCACGCGAGCGGGCCGCGGCGACCTTCGCACGGGCGACCAGCAGGCCGTCGTCCTCCGTCTCGGTGCTGGTCGTCAGGTTCTCGGGCATGAAGCACTCCTTCGGGATCATGGGGCGGGCGGCTGCCCAGCCCCGTCGTTGGTGCAGCGATGGATCCGTTGCCAGGACAAAGCCGCTGGCAAGGAACCTCAGGTGCTTGTGCCGCGCGGCTGTTGACCAGCGCGGCCACCTGCATCCCCCCAAGCCCGCGTCGGGGCGGGAGGAAGTCGTGTCAGGCACTGGTCGGGACGACGTCCCGTGCCTTCGGGGCCAGGGCCCTCACCAGCTCGGTGAGTCGCTCGTCGCCCGAGACTGCGGCGGTGGTGCCGACCTCGAACCAGATCCGCTTGCCAGCGGGGTCCGGCTCGGCGCCCCAGTTCGTCGCGAGCGCTGCCACCAGGAACAGTCCTCGCCCGCCGGTGGCGTCGAGATCGACCCCGCCAGCGACCGGCAGTTCGTGGCCGACGTCCGTCACCTCGACGCGCAGCCGTTCACCGTTCCAGGACACGCACACGACGCACGGGGCGTCCGTGTGGCACACGGCGTTGGTGATCAGCTCGCTGGACAGCAACTCGACATCGCGGAGCGCGTCCTCCGCCAGCGGCAAGCCCCAACCGCGCACGGCCCGTATCACCCGCCGCCGGGCGTCCGGCACGGCCTCGGCACTGGGCAGCACGCGAAAGCCGAACGGGGCGGGGGCAGTGGCCTGGCGGGTGGTGACGGACATGAGCGCGGACCTTTCACCGGGACGAGGTCGGCAGCGGGCCGATTCGCGCCGGGATTCACCCGGCAGGTATCTACAGAACCGCCTCCAACGCCGGTGAACCAGAGCAGAATTGAAGCGGCAATGAGGCATCCGTGCTGCAAACCCGGGCATGACCTGGCCTGTTATGGCTACAGACGAACTGACGTACCTCTGGAGGACGCGGGATGGCATCCAGGAGGTCCCGGCTGATCCAGCGCAGGGAGGCGGTCGGCCACACCCAGGAATCTCTGGCTGAGGCCCTCGACGTGGACCGTACGACTGTGGGCCGGTGGGAGAGCGGTAGGGGTACCCCGCAGCCCTGGATGCGGCCGAAACTCGCCCGTGCCCTGGGACTCTCGGCTGACCAGTTGACCGCCCTGCTGGCAGTACCCCCCGTAGCCGTCGAAGCAGCGCCACAGTCCAGCAGCGTCGGCGATGCGTCGCCTCCTGTGCATGCCCGGCGCACGGACCACGACAACGATCTCGTAGTGGCCGTGGCAGCCGACTCGGCAGAGTCCGCGCTGTTCCTCCGTTTCGCGAGCGCGTCCAACGTGGACGACACTCTGCTCGAACAGATCGACGCGGACATTGCGAGGCTGGCAGGGGACTACGTGAGCAAGCCGGTGTCCGAGCTCTTCCATGACATCGGAACCCTCCGGCGAGGAGTGTTCGACTTACTTCGAGGCCGTCAACGCCCCTACCAGACAGGCCATCTCTACCTGCAGGCCGGACGCCTCTGCGGCCTGGCCACCCACATCGCCCTCGACCTCGGCCAGTACACAGCTGCGGCTACGCATTCGCGAACCGCCTGGCGTTGCGCGGAGTCAGCCGGCCACAACGGTCTCCGGGCCTGGATCCGATCCATCCAGTCCCTGATCGCCTACTGGCAGCAGGACCACCGCCAGGCCGCCAAACTAGCCAGAGCCGGGCTGCCGTATGCGGACAGCGGGACGATCGCAGCCCGCCTGCTCAGCCTTGAAGCACGGGCCACCGCCGCGCTCGGCGACAGCGCGAGCGCGCTACTGGCAGTGGAAGCGGCCGCGGCGGCGCGGAGCGCCGTAGCCGGAGTGGATCTTCCCGGCGTATTCACGTTTCCCGAGGCCAAGCAGTGGACCTACGCCGGCACCGCCCTCCTCGCCCTGGGCAGCCAGGTTCACGTGAACCGTGCCATCGAGGCGTCCTCCAGGGCCATTGCCCTGTACGAGTCCGCACCGCGGCAGGAACAGTCCTCCGGTGACCTGTTGGCGGCCCGCCTCGACCTCGCCAACGCCCACCTCGCCCACGGCGACCTCGACGGCGTGCAGGAGAAGCTCTCGGTGGTGCTGGACGCCGCACCGGACCGGCGAACAGCGAGCATCTCTGCCCGACTTCGAGCCCTGAGCACCCGTCTCGCCGAGCCCGCCTACGCAGGCTCCCCGATCGTCCTGAGTCTCCGCGAGAATGTCAGAGAAGCCTGCTCTCGACCCGCACTCACGAATCCTCCGGAGCTGCCCCAGTGACGAGCAACACCGCACAGCAGGACGCCGCTATCGCCGACAAGGCGATCCTCGCGAACAGCGCCTACGCCGACGGACGCCACCTGGCCGCCCGCCAGTCCATCTACCGGTGGCAGCAGCCGCGGTACGACCTGCCCGGGATCGTCCTCGAAGAGCTGGCCGGCACAAGCGGGATCGTCCTGGACGCCGGGTGCGGCAACGGCAAGTTCGTCAGCCGCCTGCACAAGGATCGCCCGGACCTTCAGGTCGTCGGGATGGACATTTCGGCGGGCATCCTCGCCGACGTCGAGAAGCCGGTCCTGGTAGCCGACGCCCAGGCCCTGCCCTTCGCCGACGACAGCGCCGACGCCGTGTTGGCCCTGCACATGCTGTACCACGTCAGCGATATCGAGGCCACGATCGAGGAACTGGCCCGCGTCCTCCGGCCTGGCGGTGTGCTCATCGCCTCGACCAACAGCACCATCGATAAAAAGGAGTTGGACCGGCTCTGGGCCCGGGCCGCAGGCGACACCCTCGGGATTCCCGAGGGGCCGGCGCGGGTTTCCCTCAGCTCCCGCTTCTCCCTGGAAAAGGCCCCCGGCTACCTCGGAACAGCGTTCAAGGACATCCGAGTGCGGGAACTGCCTGGCGCCATCGAGATCACCGATCCTGCGCCGATCGTTTCCCACCTCGCCTCCTATGAAGCGTGGGCTGACCAATGCGGCGTCCCTTTCCGCGAGACGGTCAGTCGGGCGGCAGAGATCGCTGCCGCCGCCATCAAGACAGAAGGCTCATTCAAGATCACGTGCCTCGGTGGCATTCTGACTTGTAGGCGGTAAGGCGGCCGAGTGACGTGGTCACTGCCTAAAACGACAAGGTGGTTTCCTCGCGTCATCATGGCTGCTCTGGTCCATCTGGACTCCTCCAGGGCGAAAAAAGCAGTCGTTCATATGCCGTCCGGTCGGCCTGATCCCCACTCGCCGACGGGGAGGGCCGCAGGTGGTAGCCCTCCCCGTCACAGCAACAGGCGGGTCCCCGGTGGGAGTTCACCGGATCCGGCGGCGTGGTGCAGATGTGCCAGCAGGGTCGTGCGCAGGGCCCCTGCGGCGCGGGTGAGCGGCACTTCGTGGCCGTGCGCGACGGCGATGGTGCGGCCCAGGCCCGGCCCGGCGAAGGGGGTGACCGCGAGGCCCGAGCGGGCCGCGACCATCCCGGGGACGACCGCGGGCCCGAGTCCGGCCTGGACGAAGCCGAGGACCGCGTCCATCTCGCCGCCCTCCACCGCGAACTCCGGCTCGAAGCCGGCCGCCCGGCAGGCTGCCAGGGTCGCCTCCCGGACGTCGTAGCCCTCCCGGAACATCACCAGCGGGCGCCCCTTGAGCTCCGCCACCCGGACCTTGCGCCGGGCCCGCCGCTCGGCGGAGACCAGCACCAGCTCCTCGTGCAGCAGCTCGGTGACCGCGAGGGCCGGCGCCGCCTCGCCGCTCGGCGGGGTGATGATCAGCGCGAGGTCCAGCTCCCCCGCCGCCAGCCAGCGCACCAGATCGCGCGAGCCGCCCTCGCGGACCACCAGCGCCACCCCCGGGTAGCGGTCCCGGAACAGCCGCAGCACGTCCGGCACCAGGCTGGTGCACAGGCTCGGCGGCGCGCCCAGCCGGACCCGGCCGCGGCGCAGCTGGACCGTCTCCTGGACGGCCAGCCGGGCGCTCTCGGTGTCCGCGAGGATGCGCCGGGCCAGCGGCAGCAGCGCCTGCCCGGCGTCGGTCAGGGCGATGTTGCCCCGAGTGCGGTGGAACAGCTCGGCGCCCAACTCCCGCTCCAGCGAACGGATCTGTTGCGAGAGTGACGGCTGCGCCACGTGCGCCGCCTCGGCCGCCCGGGTGAAGTGGCGGGTCTCGGCGACGGCCAGGAAGTAGCGGAGTTGCTGGAGCTGCACCCCACCAGGATAGGCCGCATCGATAGGTCCTGACTATCGTCGTGAGCCGCAGCATGTCTTGGACGCACCCTGGCGACCGTCCCTACCGTTGCTGCCATGACAACCGCGACTCGGACGGCCCGGCATCCGTCCACCCTGGCGACGCTCTGGCGGTCGACCGTCGGCAAGAAGGCGGTCATGGCCGTCTCCGGACTGGCCATGCTGCTCTACCTGGTCGCGCACATGCTGGGCAACCTCAAGGTGTTCGCCGGCCCGGACGACATCAACGGCTACGCGGCCTGGCTGCGCACCATCGGCCAGCCGTTCCTGGGCCACGAGTGGTTCCTGTGGATCGCCCGCTTCGGCCTGCTCGCCGCCGTCCTGCTGCACGGCGTGTCCGCCTACCAGCTCAGCCGCCGCGACCTCGCCGCCCGACCGAGCAAGTACGTCCACAAGCGCCGCCGGGCGAGCTACGCGACCCGGACCATGCGCTGGGGCGGGGTGATCCTGGCGCTGTTCATCGTCTGGCACATCCTCGACCTGACCACGCTGACCGTGAACCCCGCCGCCGAGCACGGCCGCCCGTACCAGAACATCGTGGCCTCCTTCGGCCAGTGGTACAGCTGCGTGATCTACATCGTCGCGATGCTCGCCGTCGGCCTGCACATCCGGCACGGCTTCTGGAGCGCCGCGCAGACCCTCGGTGCCAACAACGCCCGCCGGGACCGGGCGCTCAAGCTGACCGCCAACGGCCTGGCGCTCGTGCTGACCGCCGGCTTCCTGTCCGTCCCCGTGGCCGTGATGTTCGGAGTCGTCAAATGAGCTACCTGGACTACACCGTCGGCGAGCCCGTCGCCGACACCAAGGCCCCCGCCGGGCCGATCGAACAGCGCTGGGACCAGCGGCGGTTCGAGGCCAAGCTGGTCAACCCGGCCAACCGGCGCAAGCACACCGTGATCGTGGTCGGCACCGGCCTGGCCGGCGGCGCGGCCGGCGCCACCCTGGCCGAACAGGGCTACCACGTCGTCCAGTTCTGCTTCCAGGACTCCCCGAGGCGCGCTCACTCGATCGCCGCCCAGGGCGGCATCAACGCGGCCAAGAACTACCGCAACGACGGCGACTCGATCCGCCGGCTCTTCTACGACACCGTCAAGGGCGGCGACTTCCGCGCCCGCGAGTCCAACGTGCACCGACTCGCCCAGGTGTCGGTCGAGATCATCGACCAGTGCGTCGCCCAGGGCGTCCCGTTCGCCCGCGAGTACGGCGGCCTGCTGGACACCCGCTCCTTCGGCGGCGTGCAGGTCTCCCGCACCTTCTACGCGCGCGGCCAGACCGGCCAGCAACTGCTGCTCGGCGCCTACCAGGCGCTGTCCCGGCAGATCGCCGCCGGGAACGTGGAGATCCACCCGCGCACCGAGATGCTCGACCTGCTGGTCGTCGACGGCCGGGCGCGCGGAGTCGTCGCCCGCGACCTGGTCACCGGCGCGATCAGCACCCACACCGCCGACGCCGTGGTCCTCGCCAGCGGCGGCTACGGCAACGTCTTCTACCTCTCCACCAACGCCAAGAACTCCAACGCCACCGCGATCTGGCGGGCCCACCGGCGCGGCGCCCACTTCGCCAACCCGTGCTTCACCCAGATCCACCCCACCTGCATCCCGCGCTCCGGCGACCACCAGTCCAAGCTCACCCTGATGAGCGAGTCGCTGCGCAACGACGGCCGGATCTGGGTGCCCAGGGCCCAGGGCGACACCCGGCCGCCGGCCGAGATCCCCGAGGACGAGCGGGACTACTACCTGGAGCGGATCTACCCGGCCTTCGGCAACCTGGTGCCGCGCGACATCGCCTCCCGGGCCGCCAAGAACGTCTGCGACGAGGGCCGCGGCGTCGGCCCCGGCGGGCAGGGCGTCTACCTGGACTTCGCCGACGCCATCCGCCGGCTGGGCCGGGACGCCGTCGCCGCCAAGTACGGCAACCTGTTCGACATGTACGAGCGGATCACCGCCGAGGATCCGTACCGGGTCCCGATGCGGATCTACCCCGCGATCCACTACACGATGGGCGGACTCTGGGTCGACTACGACCTGCAGACCACCGTCCCCGGCCTGTTCGCCGTCGGGGAGGCCAACTTCTCCGACCACGGCGCCAACCGGCTCGGCGCCAGCGCGCTCATGCAGGGCCTCGCCGACGGCTACTTCGTCCTGCCGCCCACCCTGAACGACTACCTGGCCCGCAACCCGCTGCCCGCCGTCCCCGCCGACCACCCGGCGGTCACCGAGGCCGAGGCCGAGGTCGAGGACCGGCTGAACCTCATCCTCGCGGTGGACGGCGACCGCACCCCTGACTCCTTCCACCGCGAACTCGGCGAACTCCTCTGGGACGAGTGCGGAATGGCCCGCGACGAGGCCGGACTGCGTCGGGCCCTGGCGCGGATCCCGCAGCTGCGCGAGGAGTTCTGGCGCCGGATCAAGGTGCCCGGCACCGGGCAGGAGCTCAACCAGTCACTGGAGAAGGCCAACCGGCTCGTCGACTACTTCGAGCTCGCCGAACTCATGTGCCTGGACGCCCTGCACCGCGCCGAGTCGTGCGGCGGCCACTTCCGCACCGAGAGCCAGACGCCCGACGGCGAGGCCGCCCGGCGCGACGAGGAGTACGGCTACGCCGCCGCCTGGGAGTTCACCGGCACCGGGACCGCCCCCGTCCTCCACCGCGAGGCCCTCGACTTCGCGTACGTCCACCCCACCCAGCGGAGCTACGCATGAACCTCACCCTGCGCATCTGGCGCCAGCCGGGCCCGGACGCCCCCGGGTCGATGACGACCTACCAGGTCGGCGGCATCAGCCCCGACATGTCCTTCCTGGAGATGCTCGACAGCCTCAACGAGGAGCTGATCACCAGCGGGGACCAGCCCGTGGCCTTCGACCACGACTGCCGCGAGGGCATCTGCGGCGCCTGCGGCATGGTCATCAACGGCCAGGCCCACGGCCCCGAGCGGACCACCACCTGCCAGCTGCACATGCGGCACTTCCGGGACGGCGACACCATCGACGTCGAGCCGTGGCGGGCGGCGGCCTTCCCGGTGGTCAAGGACCTGGTGGTGGACCGATCCGCCTTCGACCGGATCATCGGCTCCGGCGGCTACATCTCCGCCCCCACCGGCAGCGCCCCCGACGCGCACGCCACGCCCGTCCCCAAGGAGGCCGCCGACACCGCCTTCGAACACGCCGAGTGCATCGGCTGCGGCGCCTGCGTGGCGGCCTGCCCGAACGGCTCGGCGATGCTGTTCACCTCCGCCAAGGTGGTCCACCTCAACGTGCTCCCCCAGGGCGCGCCGGAGCGCGCCTCCCGGGTGCGGAACATGGTCACGGCGATGGACGCCGAGGGCTTCGGCGGCTGCACCAACACCGGCGAGTGCGCCACCGCCTGCCCCAAGGGCATCCCGCTGCCCAGCATCGCCGCGATGAACCGCGAATTCCTGCGGGCCGCGCGAGGTTGACGGGCCACGCCGACCGGCCCCGTGCCCCCGGGCGCGGGGCCGACGGCGTGCAGTGGGGCGTACGGGGCATTCGCACGCTCCTCCGAGGGGTGGTGGATCGTCAGGTCCCGCGCCCGCACCCGGGAATTCGCGCTACCGTGGTGCTCCGCTACGGAAGGACGGCATATGCCCGAGGTTCAGTCCTGTTCCGGTTGCGGCGGGTCCGGGGGGACCCAGAAGACCGAAGCCACGGTCGAACGGGACGAGGAAGGGAGCATGGTGCCGAGGATCCACACCTTCTGGTCGCCCTGCGGTCGGTGCCACGGATCCGGGACGGTGATCGCCGGATGAGGCTGGTCTTCGAGTGTGTCGAGTGCGGCGCACACTACCTTCCGCCCGAGAGCATGGCGTACCCGGACGGGCCCGCCTCCCCGATCTGGTGCTCGCGCTGCCAGGCGGCCAAACGGTCCGCCGGTGTCCAGGATGACCCGCTGCTCACCCGCGTGGCCCTGGCCGCCGCCCGGGCCGCACTCGCCCGGCGCACCGCCGAGGGCGAGCCCGTCGCGCGCGCCGACGTCCGCCCGTCCCGGCCGCCGCTGTCCCGCCGGGCCCACTCCGGCCCGGGCGGGGTGCGCAGCAAGCTGGGCTGAGCCCTCAGCCCCATGCCCCCGCGCTCGCGCTCGCGCTCGCGAGGGACCGTCCCAGCCCGGCGGCGTCCCTGGCCCGCTCTAGAAGAGCGCCTCCTGGGTGTCCGGCTCCGGCGGGCGGACCCGCTCCTCCAGGGCCACCCCGGACGTCGGACGGCCGGAGACGGGCGCGAGCGTCCAGCCGGTGAGCAGCCGGGTGTCCAGCAGCAGCGGCCCCGAGCCGTCGGCCTGGTCCAGGAACAGGTGGCGGCCCACCGGCGGGCGCAGGGTGCCCGCGATCACCGCCCCGTCGGCCAGGCCGCCGACCTGCCGGTACGCCTCCGGGGCGCCGTCGGACAGCCCGAACCGCGCCACGTGGTCGACCACCGGGCGCTCGGCGAGCAGTTCCAGCGCGTGGCCGGCCAGCAGGCGGTGCGCCTGCGCCCGGGCCTCGGCCAGCACGGCCCGGCGGTACGGCTCGTCGCCGTGCGCCCACCAGTGCTCGGTCTTCAGCCTGGCCTTGAACCGCTCGCGCGCCAACCCGGAGGCGGCGACGGTGAGTTCGGCGCGCCGGATGGCCGGCAGCCCGCCCCGGGCGGTGAACGCGTAGGCCAGTGCGCCCTGTTCGAGCAGTCGGCTGTCGCCGCGCTGCTCGGCGGTCAGGCCGACCTTCAGCAGGCCGTCGCCGAACCAGGCGAGGTAGAGCAGGTACGTCCGGCCGTCGTCGAGGATCTGGTCCCGGGCGAGGGCCAGGCCGCGGTCGACGCTCTGGCAGGCCGGGCACTGCACCGCGGCGCCGTCCGGCGCGATCACCGCGTGGTGCGGGCACGGGGTGCGCTCCGCCGCCCCGGCCAGCCAGGCGCCGGTGCAGCGGCGCGGCCCGCCCAGCAGCCAGCCGACCTCCGCGCCGGGCGTGACGGCCCGCTCGTGCGCCCGGCCTGCGCGCACGGCGCCGAGCAGGGCGCGGCCCTCGTGCCAGCTCAGCCCGGTGGAGACCCAGCCGGCGGGCCGGTCCGGGTGCTGCGGTGCGATCGTCACGGGCATCCCTCCCTCTCGAACCAGTGCAGAGTACCCGCCACCCCTGACAGTGCTCCCCCTGACAGTGCCCCCTGCTAGCCTCCGCGATCATGACGCCCGACACCGCCGCCCAGCCCGCCGACGCCGCCGACACCGCCGCCCAGTCCCCCGTCACCGCCGACGACCTCGCGCTCGTCCTCCGGCTCGCCGCCACCACCCTGCGCGCGGCACCCGCGGACGCCGACTGGTCCCAGCCCGCCGGAACGGTCACCTGGGACTGCTGGACCACCGTCGAGCACCTCGCCGACGACCTGCTCGCCTACGCCGCCCAGCTCGGCCCGGCCGCCCCGCCGCGCGAGCGGTACGTCCCCTTCGCCACCGAGCGCCGCTTCCCCGGCGGGCCGAACAACTTCGTCCGCGCCGACCGCGCGAGCGGGCCCGACGGGCTGATCGAGGTGCTGGAGGCGAGCGGCGGGCTGATGGTCGCGATCGCCCGCGCCGCGACGCCCGAGGTCCGCGCCTACCACCCGTGGGGTGTCGCCGACCCCGCCGGGTTCGTCGCGATGAGCCTGGTCGAGACGCTGGTACACCTGCACGACGTGGCCCAGGGCCTCGGCCTGCCCTGGGACCCCCCGGCCGACCTCTGCCGCCGCGTCCTCGCCCGCCTCTTCCCCGACGTCCCCGTCACCTCCGCCGACGCCCCCTGGCCGACCCTCCTGTGGGCCACCGGCCGCACCCCGCTGCCCGGCCGGCCGCTGCGCACCGACTGGCGCTGGCACGCCCGGCCCGAGGACGCCCCCCAGGTGCACTGACCGGTGCAGTGCAGCCGCGCTGCTCCCGGGGCTTGGCCCGGTGGGGTGTTCACGTTCTATTGTTGCGGGCGCGGTTGGCGGCGCGGCCGGGAGGTGGGCGGCGCGACCGGTCCGGCGTGCAATGAAGGGGTGGACGGTGGCGGGGCGGCGGAACGACGGAGTGCTGGCGATCTGGGCGGAGGCGCAGCGGCAGCAGCAGCGCCGGGAGGAGGCCCGCTGGCGTGCCGAGGCGGCGCAGCAGCGCCGGCTGGAGCGCGAGCAGCGGGATGAGCAGCGGGCGACCGCCCGCAACGAGCGGGAGGCGCAGCGGGCCTACCAGCAGTCCCGGGAGGCGGAGGCGGCCCGGCTGACGGCCGAACTGGACGCCCGGGTCGAGGAGTTGCGCGGGCTGCTGGCCGCCGGGCTGGCGGCGCCGGCGTTCGGCCCGCAGGCACTGCTGGCCCCGCGCCCGGTGCCGCCGTTCGACCCGGGCCCGCTGGGCCGGCCGGTGGAGCTGCCCGATCAGGGCGGCCCGAAGTACCACGTGCCGCCGCCGGACCAGGTGCAGGCGCGCAATCCGGGGGTGCGGCGGCAGTACGAGCAGTACCTGGCGCAGGCCCGGGCCCGGTTCGAGCAGGACTGGTACGCCGCCCAGGCGCAGGAGGCCGACCGGCAGCGCCGGCTGGCCGTGTACCACCAGGAGTACCTGGCCTGGGCGGCGCAGTTCCGCCGCCAGGACGAGGACCGCGCCGCCCGTACCGAGGAGTTGCTGCGGCGGCTGCGCGCGGGCGAGCCGGAGGCGGTGCAGGAGTACTTCACCGCCGGTCTGTACGCCTCGGCGGCCTGGCCGGAGGGCTTCCCGCACCGGCTGGTGGCGGCCTGGGAGGCGTCGACCCGGCAGCTGGTGGTGAACTGGGAGCTGCCCGGCCCGGACGTGGTGCCGGCCGCCGGCCGGGTGCGGTACGTGAAGACGGACGACCGCGAGGCGGAGGTGGCCCGCCCGGCGACGGAGCGCAAGGCGCTGTACCGGGAGGTGCTGGCGCAGTCGGCGCTGCGGCTGGCGGCGGAGCTGTTCCGGGCGGACCGGGACGGGATGCTGGACTCGGTGGTACTGAACGGCTTCGTCCTGGGCATCGACCCGGCGACCGGCCGGGAGGCGGAGCGCTTCCTGTCCACCCTGACCGCCTCCCGGGCCGAGTTCGCCGGGCTGGCGCTGGACCGGGTGGCGCCGGTGGACTGCTTCCAGGGCCTGGGCGGCAAGCTGTCGGCGCGCCCGGAGCGGCTGGACGAGGTGCGGCCGGACCGGCTGCCGGAGACGGTCGGCGGAAGCCTGGCCGGACACGGCGGCGACGGCGACCCGGACCTGTTCGAGATGGACCCGATCGAGTTCGAGGAGCTGATCGCCGAGCTGTTCCGGCTGCGCGGCTTCCGGGTGATGACCACGGCCCGCAGCGGCGACGTCGGGGTGGACGTGGTCGCCGAGGACCTGGACCCGGTGACCGGCGGCAAGATCGTGATCCAGGCCAAGCGCTACCGCAAGACGGTGCCCCCGACGGCCGTGCGCGACCTGGAGTCGACCGTCCGGCACCACGGGGCGAACAAGGGCATCCTGGTGACCACCGCCGGCTTCGGCCGCGGCTCGTACAGCTACATCGAGGGGAAGCCGCTGACGCTGGTCAGCGGGCCGGAACTGGTGGAGCTGCTGGCCGAGCAGGGGCTGCGGGGGCGGCTCGGCGGCGGCTCCGCGGAACAGGAGAAGCCCGCGCCGGCGGCCGCGCCGACGGATCGTCACAGCAGCCTGACGGTCAGCTGGCAGAGCCGGACGGCCGGCGGCGACGCGGTGGAGCTGGACGTCACCGCGTTCCTGTGCGCCGCCGGGCGGGTGCTGAGCGACGAGCACTTCGTGTTCTTCAACAACCCGCAGGACCCGGACGGCGCCGTGCGGCTGCACCCCACCCACTCGGTGCCGGGCGAGCCGGCCCGCGCGGTCCGGCTGACCCTGAACCTGGAGCGGCTGGCGGCCACGGTGGACGAGGTGGTGGTCGCCGTCTCCACCGAGGAGGAGGAGCCGCGGGCCCTGCCGCTCGGCTACGTGCACGGTGTCGCCCTGGCGGCGACGTACGGCCCGGGCGCGGCCGGTCCGGTGGAGTGGGCGGCCGGCACCGGCGGCGTGCCGGACAGCGCGATGCTCATGGGTTCGTTCCAGCGTGCGGGCGACGGTTGGCAGTTCAGCCCGTCGGGCCGCGCGGTGACGAACGGTCTGCTCGGGCTGGCGGGCGCGTTCGGCGTCGCGGTGGAGTAGCACGGGACCATCGTCCGCAGCACGGGGACCATGGTCCTCAGGGGTCGGTGTCATACCTGAGGAGGAGAAGACCCCCGCCGAGCCGCCGAGACGGCGGGGGTCGCCCCTCCTCGGGACATACGCATCGCGCTCGAACGGATTGGGAGGATGGAACGGAACCCCGAATGTCCGTTCCCGCCCTCAGGAGCACCCCCGTGACGACCCCCGCAACCGCCGTCCGTACCGGCCTGGCGGCCGCCCGCGCCACCGGCCTCAACAAGGTCTACGGGGACGGGGAGACCCGCGTCGTGGCCCTCGAC
>NZ_JBFBIR010000058.1:0-51623 GCF_040685715.1 Kitasatospora sp. NPDC088264 | reverse complement strand
CTGCAGGGGGGACCCTGTGGGAGAGTAGGACGCCGCCGAACAATCATTCACAGAGAACCCCCATCCGGGAAACCGGATGGGGGTTCTTTGCATTTGTGGAGATGTGGCCTGGTGGCCGGCTCCTCTCCGATGGGCAGCGACACGGCGGCGGGGCGCGCGGTGGGTGTGGCGCAGGGCGGGCAGGGCCTGCTGTGTCGAAGGTGTGTTCGTGGGGGCGCGTCGGGGTGGGCGGCTGGGGGAAGAACAAGGGGAGAGGTCGCCTCTCGGATGCCGTGGAGGACCGATGCGCCGGAACGGACGGGTGGCGGATGCCCTGCTCGCGTCGCTGAGCCGGGACTGGGCGGGAGTGCCGGTCGCGGTGCTGGTGGTGGGTGTGGGGGTCGGGCTGGTCGGGGGCGGTGCGGGATGGGTGGTGGCGCTCGGGTGCTTAGTGGTGACTGTGGGTGTGGTGCTGGCGGTCGGCGCGGTGCGGCATCTGCTGCTGGTCGGCCGGGGCGCGGGGGCGGGCGGGGCGCCGGGGCGGCTGGTGGGGGTGGGCGGACGCCGGATGCACGTCCTCGCCGAGGGGGTTGCCGGGGATGGGCCGACGGTGGTCTGGATGCCGGGCGGGCACGCGCCGGGCGAGGAGTTCGGGCAGTTGCACGCGATGATGGCGGCCCGGACCCGCTCGGTGCTGGTCGACCGGTTCGGCTCGGGCTGGAGTGACGTCGGGCCCTTCCCGAGGACGACGGCGGCCGAGGCGGAGGAGCTGGTGGCCGCGCTGGAGGCGGCGGGGGAGCGGGCCCCGTACGTGTTCGTCGGCCATTCCTTCGGCGGGCTGCTGGTCGCGAATGCCGCCAGGCGGCGGCCGGACGTGGTGGCCGGACTCGTGCTGCTGGATCCGACGCCCCTGGAGGTCATCGCCTTCGCGCCGCCCAATCGGCTGGTCGCGGGCATGCGCCGGGAGTTCCTGCTGACGGCGGTGCGGCACCTGTTCGGTGTTCACCGGGGCCGGGGCCGGGACAGTCGGACCGGCCAGTACTGCGCCGCCGCGTCGATCTTCGCGGAGCTCTCGCCCGTCGGCCTGGCGGAGGTGGGCTGGGAGACCGTGGTCTACGACGGGGACCTCGGCGACCTGCCGCTGGTGCTGGTCATACCCCGCGACCTCACGGGCGGGGAGACGGTGCTGGCCGCCGCCGGGGACGCCGCCGAGGCCGAGCGGATGGCGCGCTTCTACCTCGGGGCCCGGACCCGCTACCTGGCGGCGTCGACCGCGTCCCGGGTGGTGCACACGCCGACGGGAACCGGCCATGACTTCCCGACCGAGGAGCCCGGGTTCGTGGTCGGGGTGGTCTCGGATCTGGTGAGCGAACTGCGCACCCTCAGCCCATGACCGTGCGGGCGGAGCCGGTCCGGACCGGGCGGCGGCGGGAGAACGCGCCCAGGTCCACGACGTTGCCGGTGTGCTCGCAGCGGTAGCGGACCGGGTCGCCGTCATGGTCGTGGCCGGCCTCGACCAGGTCGATCAGGGACGCGAGGTAGCGGCCCACCAGCGGTGCGTTCTTGAACTGGTTGCCGCTCGTGCCCATGGCGACGTAGTAGCCGTCGAGGGCGGTGCGGTCGTAGATCGGGGTCCAGTCGTCGGCGACGTCGTACACGCCCGCGACGCCGACGGGCCGGCTGGGGACCGTGATCCCGGGGAAGCGGCGGGCCGCGCGGGTCACCTGGGTCCGGAAGCGGTGGGCGGTGGGGCGCGGGTCGGCTTCGTCCGGGTCGTCGATCCACTCCGGTGGGTCGCAGGCCGGCTGGGTGCCGCCGATGAGCAGGCGGCCCCCGGCAACCGGGCGCAGGTAGGTGCCGAGGTCGAGGTCGGCGACGACCGGAACCGGCCCGGGGCGGGCGGTGGGGCCGCTGGTGAGGCGGGTGGTGGAGCTGTCGGGCGCGGCGATCTGGTGGACCTCCTCGCGCAGGGGGCGTACACCGATGGTGAAGTCGCTGCCGACACCCGCCAGCCGGTTGAGGCCTCCCGACCACGGGCCGGCGGCGTTGACCACGACCGGCGCGGCGATCCGGGCCCCGTCGGCCAGATGGAGGCCTGCCACGCGGTCCGCGTGCCGGTCGACGGCCACCACGGTGCGGTGGAACAGGAAACGCGCACCCAGCTCGCCCGCCGCGTCGGCGAGGTTCTGGGCCGCGAGCTGCGGGTCGTCGACGAACCCGGCGTCCGGGGTGAACAGGGCACCGAGCTCACCGGCCGGGCCGTCGAAGAAGGCGTCGTCGTCCACGGGCTTCGGCGGCCAGTACCGCCCGGCGTCGATCCCGGGCAGGCGCCCGCGCAGGGTCGCGGTGTCCCACCGTTCGTACGGGACGCCGGCCAGGTCGAACAGGGCCGCGGTGTCGGCGGGTTCGGGGAAGGGCGCGTCGAGCAGCACGGCGCCGGTGCGGCGGAAGGCCGCGAGCGGGCGGCGGTCGGTGGTGAGCCCGAGGTGCTCGGGCCAGGACGCCCACAGGTGGAGGGACTCCCAGGCCGTGGCGACGCCGTCGAAGGTGGAGTAGTTGAACCGGACGATCGCGCTGGACGCGCCGGTCGATCCGTGGCCGGCCGCGCCGGCCTTGTCCACCACGACCACCTGCCGTCCGGTGCGGGCGAGTTCGAGGGCGACGGCGGTGCCGATCACCCCGGCCCCGACCACCACCGCGTCGGGTCGGTCGACGGTCATCGGGACCTCCGGGAGGGCGGTGGGCCGGACAGGCGGGGGACGGCGGCGAGGAGCTCGCGCGTGTAGGGGTGCTGCGGGTCGCGCAGGAGGGCGTCGGTGGGGCCCGTTTCGACGATCCGGCCGCGCTGCATCACCGCCACCGTATCGGAGACGTAGCAGACCGCGGGCAGGTTGTGGCCGATGAACAGCATGGACAGGCCGAGCCGTTGCCGGAGTTCGCGGATCGTGTTGAGGACGGACGCCTGTACCGAGACGTCGAGTGCCGAGGTGATCTCGTCGGCGATCAGGAGTCCGGGTCCGACGGCCAGGGCGCGGGCGACGGCGACCCGTTGGCGCTGGCCGCCGGACAGCTGCCGGGGCAGGCGGCCGGCGAGCCGGGGGTCCAGTCCGACGAGGTCGAGCAGCGCGGCGACGCGCTCGGTACGGGCGTGCCGGTCGAGCCACTGGAAGACGGTGGCGGCCTCGACGAGGGTCTGGCGGACGGTCATCCGGGGGTCGAGCGCGGTGTCCGGGTCCTGGAGGACGATCTGGACCAGGCGGCCGAGCCGGCGCCGGGCACGGACGGTACGGACCCGGACGTCCTGGTCGTCGACGAGGACCCGGCCCCCGTGCACGGGGGCGAGCCCGACGATCGCGCGGGCCAGGGTCGACTTCCCCGAGCCGGACTCGCCGACGAGCCCGAGCGTGGTGCCGGCCGGGACCTCCAGTGAGACGCGGTCCACGGCGGTGACGGGGCCGCGCGGGCCGTGGTGGCGGACGGTGAGGTCGCAGAGCCGCAGGCTGGTCATGACGGGTCCGCCTCCACCTGATGTTCCGTATGTTCCGTCGCCCGGTCCGTCTCTGCCGGCGCCGGCGGGGGGTACCAGCAGGCGACCCGCTGGAGCGCGTCGACGTCGTCCAGCTGCGGAGCCTCCCGGGCGCAGCGGTCCTGCCGGTACGGGCAGCGGGGCTCGAACGGGCAGCCCGGGGCGGGTGCGATCGGGTCGGGCGGCGCGCCCGCCACGGTGGGCAGCGGCCGGTCGCGGTCCGCGGTGAGGTCCGGTACCGAGGCGACCAGGGCCCGGGTGTAGGGGTGCCGGGCGGCGGTGGCGAGCCGGTCGGCGGGGAGGGTTTCGACGACGGAGCCCGCGTACATCACCAGGACGCGTTCGCAGAATCCGCTCACGAGCGCGATGTCGTGGCTGATGAACAGGACGGCGGCGGAGGTGTCCCGCCGCAGGTCGGAGAGCAGTTCGGTGATCTGCCGCTGCACGGTGGTGTCGAGGGCGGTCGTCGGTTCGTCGGCGATGATCAGGCCGGGCCGCATCATCAGGCCGGCGGCGATCATCACGCGCTGGCGCTGGCCGCCGGAGAGCTGGTGGGGGCGTGACCGTAGCAGGGCGGGGGGCAGGGCCACCCGTTGCAGGGCGTCCGCGGCATCGCGCAGGGCCTGGGTGCGGCTCGTGCCGAGATGGGTGCGGGGTGCCTCGGTGAGCTGGGTGGCGATCCGGAGTGACGGGTTGAGTGCCGTGGCCGGGTTCTGGAAGACCATCGCCAGGCCGGTCGCGAGGTGCTGGTCGCGCTGCTTCGGCGTCATGGCGTCCAGGTCGGCGCCGAGCAGCCGGAGGGTGCGGTGGGAGACCCGGGCACGTTCGGGGAGCAGGGCGGCGATCGCGAGCGCGGTGAGCGACTTGCCGGAGCCGGACTCGCCGACGAGTCCGACGATCTCGCCCGGCCGCAGGGAGAGGCTCACCCCGCGGACCGGCCGGATCACACCGTCCGGGGTGGGGAGTTCGACGCTCAGCTCCTCGACCTGGAGGACGAGGCCGTCCTCGGCGGGCCCGCTCGGCCCACCCGGCCCGCTCGGCGCACTCGGCCCACCCGGCGCGATCCGTCGCCGGGGCGTACGGTCCGCACGGTCCGCCGGGTTGCGCCGGGCGGCGCCTCCGGCCAGGACCTCGCCGAGCAGTTGGAACGTCACCGCCGCGTAGAGGATGGCCAGGCCGGGGGCGAGGGCGGGCAGCGGCTGTGCGTAGATCCGGTCGAGCCCCTGGTTGAGCAGTTGCCCCCAGTCGTAGCCGGGCGGTTGGACGCCCAGGCCGAGGAAGCTCAGCCCGGAGAGCGCGACCAGGGAGGTGCCCGCCGCCGTGGTCGCGCTCAGCAGCAGCGGTTCGGCGATGTTGGGCAGGACGTGCCGCCACAGCAGCCGGTGCCGGCGTAGGCCGAGGACCCGGGCGGAGGCCAGGTGGTCGGTGCCCGCGACGGCGGCGGCGAGGGTCTGGGCGAGCCGGGCGAAGCCGGGTACACCGGCGACGGCGAGGGCGAGCATCGCCCCGGCCGCGCCCGCGCCGAACACGACCGCGAGGAAGAGCGCGACCAGGAGCGCGGGGAAGGCGAGCAGGAGGTTGATCAGTGCCGCGAGCAGGCGGCGGGCGCGGGGGCCGACGACGGCGGTGGACGCGCCGAGGAGGATGCCCGTGCTCGCGCCGATCGCGGTCGCGGCCAGCGCGAGCAGCAGGGAGGGCCGGGTGGCGGTCAGGACCCGGGCGAGCAGGTCCCGTCCAAGGTTGTCGGTGCCGAAGGGGTGGGCAGTGGAGGGGCCTTGGAGCACCGCCGAGGGGTCGGGCAGGTCGGCCGCCGCGCCCCAGACGAGCGGGCCCGCCAGCGCGAGCACGATCAGAGAGGCCAGCATGGCGGTGGCGGCCCAGGCCATGGGCGAGCGGAGGTACCTGGTGGGAAGGGGCATCGGCACCTCAGCTCTCCCGGATCGTCGAGCGCGGGTCGAGCAGCGCCAGCAGCACGTCGACCAGGAGCGCGGCGAGCAGGACGGTCGTGCCCAGGATCAGGACCATCGCCTGGATCACCGGGTAGTCCTGCGAGCTCACGGACTGCGCCAGGGCCGAACCGATGCCGGGCCAGGCGAAGACCTTCTCCACCAGCACGGTGCCGGCGATCAGGGCGGGCAGCAGGCCTCCGGCGACGGTGAGCGCGGCGGTGGCCATGTTCGGCGCCGCGTGCCGTAGGTAACGGCGTAGCGGTGACAGCCGCTTTCCGCGGGCGGTGCGCAGGTAGTCCTCGGACAGCACCTTCAGCGCCTCCACCCGGACGATGCGCACCAGGACGGCGGTGGGCGCCACGGAGAGCGCGAGGACCGGCAGGACGAAGGACCCGGCGCCCGCCGTGCCGGCCACCGGCAGCAGTTGGAGGCCGACGGCCAGCAGCGCGGTGAGCCCGGCGGCCAGGACGAAGTCGGGGATCCCGGCCAGGCCGGCGGTGAGCGTGGTGAACGCCAGTTCGCTGCGCGGATGCCGGCCGTCCCGGGTGCGGACGGCGGCGAGCAGGCCGCCGGGCAGGGCGACGGCGAGGGTGACGAGGAAGGCCAGGCCGGCGATCTCCAGGGTGGCCGGCAGCCGGGTGCGGACGAGCTCCGCGACCGGTGTCGAGGTGACCAGCGAGGTGCCGAGGTCGCCGTGCACGAGGCCGTCGACATAGTGCCGGTACTGGGCCAGGAAGGGTTCGTCGAGCCCGAGTTGGTGCCGGCGTGCGGCCACCAGGGCGGGGGAGGCGTCGACGCCGAGCGCCGCGCGGACCGGGTCTCCGGGCACCAGGCGGATCATCGCGAACGATGCGGTGAGCACGACCCCGAGCGAGAGGAGCAGCCGGGCGGTGCGCCGGCCGAGGAACGCCGTCCACGGGTGCCGCAGGAGGCGGGGCATGAGGTGCCGCGGCAGACGCGGCAGATGCGGCAGAGGCGGCGAACGGCGGGGTACGGTCACGCGGGTTCCCCCGGTCATCGGTGCAGGCGGATGCTGGTGGGGACGAGCTGGCCGCCGAAGGTGGTGGCGAAGGTGGTGCTGCGCCCGTACACGCTGCTCCGGCCGTCGGCGATCGGCAGGGCGTCGGCCGATCGGAAGAGGGCGGCGGCGGCCCGGTTCCAGGTGGCGCAGCCTTCGGTGTCCGGTTCCCGGAGGGCCTGGGCGACCAGGGCGTCGTATTCGGGGTTGGCCACGCCCGCGAAGTTGAGGCCCTGGGCGGGGGGCGGGCCGGAGAAGAAGGGGATGAAGCCGACGGGCAGGGCGAAGCCGGGGGAGGTGCCGACCACGACGTCGAAGTCGCCGGTCTGGTACATGGCGTTGACGAGCGCGGGCAGGCTCTCGGTGACCAGCTTGACGTCCGCGCCCAGCACCGTCCAGGTCCGGGCCATCAGCTCGGCGACGGGTGACAGCGTGGGGCCGAGGTCGGGGCTGGTGATCAGGCGCAGCCGGAGCGGCTTGCCGTCCTTGGTCAGCCGGCCGTCCGGGCCACGGGTCCAGCCGGCGGCGCGCAGTGCCTCGGTGGCGTCCTGCGCGGGCAGGTTCGCGGCCGCGAGGTCGGCGTGGCAGACGGCGCCCTCGGCGCCGAAGTCGGTGGCGGGCGTGCCGGTGCCGCCGACGGCGACGTTGGCGAGGCCCTGGCGGTCGAGCGCGGACACCAGGGCCCGGCGCAGGGCCGGTTCGGCCAGCGGCCGGCCGGGGCGCTGGTTGAAGAAGGTCATCCCGACGACGGTCGCCACGTCGGTGGTGGACAGGCCGTGGCCGGTGAGCCGGGTGCGGTCCGGCCCGTTCACGTCCGCGATGTCGACGCCCCCGGTGAGCAGCAGGTTCGCGGTGGTGGAGGCCTGGGGCACCACCGAGATGACGAGGCGGGCCGGCAGGCCGGGCTCCGCGGTGGTCGCGCCGGCCGGGCCCCAGGTGTAGCCCTCGCGGACGGTGAACTCGTACGGCCCGCCCGGGGTGTAGTGGGTCAGCACGTACGGTCCGGTGCCCCGGGTGGAGCGGTCCAGCGTCCGGGGCCGCTCGAGGCCGGCGGGGCAGACGATCGGCAGCAGGCCGATGGTGCGGGTGAGGAACGGGAAGGGGGTGGTGGTGGTCGCCGTCACGGTGCCGGTCGCGTCGTCGGCGCTCGCGGTGTACGGGACGCTGGGCAGGACGGTCTGGGCGCCGGCGAGCTGGTTGGCCGGGTCTCCGGCGTAGGTCAGCGCGCGGGCGACCGCCGTGGCGGTGAGGGGGGTGCCGTCGGAGCAGGTGATCCCCGGGCGGAGGGTGAAGACGGCCGTGGTGGTGGTGGCCTCCCAGGAGGAGGCCAGGCCGGAGACCAGGGTGGCGTCGGCGGAGACGTTGACCAGCGAGTCGTAGGCGTAGCGGGCCTGGGCCGCGCCGAAGGCCGTGTACGGGTCGAAGCTCGGCGTCTCGCTGGACGCGGCGATCCGGACGGTCCCGTGTTCGACGAGCGGGGTGCTCGTCGAGGGACGGGCCGCGCCCCCGCAGCCGGCCACCGTGACGGTCAGTGCGGCGGCCAGGACGGTGGCGGCGGCCGTCCGGACGGGCGGCGGGGTACGACGGGGCATGGCCGTCATGGTGCCACCGAGTTCTGCCACTGGCGAGTCAACTCGCTTGCCCGGTAAGAGTGTTCGAATGTGGCACGGTGGTCGGGGTCAGGCGTGCCGGAGGCAGAGGGTGCCCCACTGGAAGCCCGCGCCGATCCCGGACAGGACGTAGGTGTCGCCCGGTCGCAGGCCGCCCGCGGCGACGGTGGAGTGGAGCGCGGTGAACAGGCCGGCCGATCCGGTGTTGCCGAGCCGGTCGACGGTGACGGGGACGCGGTCCTGAGGGACGCCCATGGCCTTCACGGTTTCGGTGAGGAGGTTCAGGTTGGCCTGGTGCAGGAAGAAGTGCCGGATCTCGTCGAGCGGCACGCCGGCCTGCCGGGCGGCGCTGGTGATGCTCTCGGGCAGGCGGGTGGTGGCGGTGTTCCAGACGGAGCGGCCGTCCATGCGCAGGTAGTGGGCGCCGGCGGCCAGGGTGGATGCGCTGGTGGGCAGCCGGGAGCCGCCGGCCGGGACCTGGACGTCGTAGGAGAGCTGGGAGCCCAGGTCGTAGGAGAGCAGGCCCGCGCCCGCGGTCTCGGAGCGGGTGAGCACGACGGCGGCCGCGGCGTCGCCGAAGAAGACGCCGGTGGTGCGGTCCGTGGGGTCGGTGATCCTGGAGGCGCAGTCGGCGGCGAGGACCAGGATGGTGGTGATGGAAGGGTTCTGGAGGAGGTGGGCGGCGATCAGTACGGCCTGGACGCCGGATGCGCAGGCAGCCTGGGTGACGTCCAGGGACAGGGCTCGGTGGGCGCCCAGGGCGTCCTTGACGATCAGCGCGGTGGAGGGCAGGGGCTGGTCCCAGGTGTAGGTGGCGACGATCACCGCGTCCAACTGGGCGGGGGCGGTGCCCGCCGCGTCCAGGGCCTGGTGCGCGGCGTCGACGCACATGTCGGAGGTGGCCAGGTCCGGGGCCAGGCGGCGGCGTTCACGGATGCCGGTGCGGCTGGTGATCCATGCGTCGCTGGTGTCGAGGGAGCGGGTCAGTTGCTCGTTGGTGACGACGGTCGGGGGCAGGTGCACCCCGGTCCCCGCGACGGCGAACGGGGCGGGTAACCCCGCGCCGGTGTGGTGGTGCAGGGGCTTGTCCTGGGTGACGGTCATGCGACGGTGCTCCGCTCGGGCGCGATCAGGACCTCCGGGGCGGTGTGGCGGCGGCCGGAGGCGCAGGGGTCGCCGAGCACGCTACGTCGGGCGGTCCGGGTGATGAGGGCGCCGCGATCCCGGGAACCGGATCCGGCGCACGCACAGCCGACCCTCCCGGCGCGCCGACCGGGGACAAGTAAGCTCATCAGAACGTCCGTGCGCACGGTGACATCCCGGCGCTCCGGTTGATGCGGTCGCCTTCCGTACGGGTCGGGGGCGAAACCCGCCGCCTCATCCGTTCGGGGGATACCGAGGCCGCTGTTTCGGGCGACCGGGCAGGGCGGCAGGCCCGGCACCGCCACACTGGCCGCATGAGCGCGAGGACGAACGAGCCGGGCCGGGCGACGAGCCATCTGGCGGACCGCTACTGGGAGTTCCTGCTGGAGCGCGATCCACTGCTGAGAGTCCGCCAGGGGCTCCCGGTCGAGACGCTCCCCGGAGCGTCGCCCGCCGAGGCCGAGGAGCGGGCGCGGTTCGCCGAGGAGGTGCTGGCCCGGGCGCGGACGCTCGACGGCGCGGAGCTGTCCGGTACCGATGCCGACACCGTCGGATTCCTCGCGGGGTTGGCCGAGCAGGAGGTGCGCGCCCACCGCTGCTACTGGCTGACGCCCGCGGCCACGCCGTACCGGCTGTTCCCGCTGTCGCAGTACGTCGACGCGGTCCTGCGGAGCCACCGGTTCGGCGAACCAGCGGACACCGAACGGTACTTGGTGCTGGTGCGCGAGCTGGCCCGGGTGGTCGGCTCGATCGGTGACAAGACGGCGGGGCAGGCCGCGCGCGGCTTCCGGGTGCCCGCTCCGGCCCTGCCCGGGGTGCGCGCCACCCTCGCGGGCCTGCGGGCGTCGGTGGCGGAGCGCGTGGAGGTGGACGAGGCCCGGCTCGGTGAGTTGGGGCCGGCCGAGCGCGGACGGGTCCGGAGCGGCGTGCGGCGGCTGGTGGAAGCCGAGTTGCTGCCGGCCTTCGACGGCCTGCGCGCCGTCCTCGACGACCCGGACTACCAGCGCGAGGCGCCGCAGGCCGTCGGCTGGGCCCGGTATGAAGGCGGTGAGGAGGCGTACCGGGAGTTCGTCCGGATCCACAGCGGGGGCGACACGCCGCCCGAGCGGCTCCACGAGCTCGGCCGGGAGCAGTGCCGGGAGCTCGCCGAGCGGATGCGGGAGGCCCGAGCCGCCCTCGGATTCCACGGCCCGGAGGGGGAGTTCCACGAGCGGCTGCGCACCGAGCCCCGGCTCTACGCGCGGACTCCCGAGGAGGTCGAGGCCCGCTATCGCGGCTACCTCGACCGGCTCGCCCCGCTGCTGCCGCGCTGGTTCGCGGTGCTGCCGGCCGCGCCGTACGGACTGGCGCGGCTGGATCCGGCGCTGGAGGCGGGGATGACCTTCGGGTACTACGAGCTGCCCACTCCGGCCGCCCCGATCGGGCGCTACCGCTACAACGGTTCCGGTCTGGAAGGGCGCTCGCTGATCGGCGCGGCCTCCCTGATCCACCACGAGCTGGCCCCCGGGCACCACTTCCACCTCGCCCGGCAGGCCGAGAACCGCGTGCTGCCGCAACTGCGTCGTGAGGTGGCCGAGTTCGGCGCCTTCAACGAGGGCTGGGCCGAGTACGCGGCGGGCCTCGGCTGGGAGATGGGCCTCTACGACGACCCCTGGGACGCCTACGGGCGCCTTGCGCAGGAGCGATTCACCGCGCAGCGCCTCGTCGTGGACACCGGGCTCAACCTCGGGACGATGAGCCTGGAGCAGGCCCGGGACTTCATGCGCGCCAACTCCACCGAGGCGGACGGCCAGATCGCCTCGGACCTGCTGCGGTACTCGACGGACCTGCCCGGGCAGGCGCTGTCCTACCGTGCGGGCTACCTGGAGTTCGTTCGGTTGCGGGCCCGGGCGGAGGCCGAGAAGGGGGCCGGTTTCGAGGTGCGGACCTTCCACGAGGCCGTGCTGGGTGGTGGCGGGCTGCCGTTCCCCGTGTTGCGCCGACGGGTGGAACGAGGGGCCCAGGACGGGACCTGATAGTTAAATAGGATAATTGGCTTATTTGGTGAGTATGCATATTCCAGCCCGTGGAGGCGGATTGGATTTAAAGCACTCGCACGGGTGAATTCCGCCAAGGACGTTTGCTCTCGGTGGACCTGGCTCGACTACGGTGGCCAGAGAGCGGGCGGTGGACCCCAGAGGAATTTTCGGCCCAGCAGGGAATCCGGCACGGGAACGAAGAATTTCGGACATGGGTGCTTCCGTCCGCCCTGTTGTGTGTGCTCCGGAGTTCGCAGTGCCCCCGGGGTCCCCTGTCATCCGTCTGCGTAGAGAGGTTGGAGCATCATGCCGCCCGTAGTACCGCCCTTCCTGATCGGCCTCATCGTCGCGCCGCTGGCCAAGCGGCTCCTCAAGCCGCTGGTCCGTGGCGTCGTCAAGACGTCCGTCGGCATCGCCATGGAGGTGAAGAAGGCGGCCCATGAGGCCGGAGAGGGAATCCACGACCTCGCGGCCGAGGTGGCCGCCGACATGGTGGCCGCGCAGATCACCTCCGACGAGCACCACCGGGCCGCCGAGGGCCCCGTCCCGCACAAGGACAAGACCGAGCCCGTCCACCGGGTCGAGCACGAGTCGAGGGCCCCGAAGATCCGCGCGACCGCGACCGTCGGCGCCGGCAAGACTCCCTGACGCTCCGCCCCGCGGACCGATCAGTCGCTCGGGCGCATGTTTCGAACGGTCTCGGAAGATGTGCCCGAGCAGCTACCGCCGCCCCGTCGGCCGTATCGCTTTCCCCTTCAGACTTTCCATTTGCCGCGGTGCTCCGTCATGCCCAATGACGGTCCATCCGCGACCTCCGCAAACAGGTGATCGTACACATGCCATCTCTGCTGGCCGCAGCAGCCGGGAACCTTCCCGTGGATTCGGACGTGCGCCCGCGCTCGGTCATCCCGGGGCGCCAGCGCTGGGACGTCAAGCCGGTCCTCGGACGGCCCCGGACGGCCGAGATCCTCGCCGCCGCCCTGCGGCGCGTCCCCGGGATCACCGAGGCGCAGGCGAGTCCGGTCACCGGTGGAGTCCTCGTCCGGCACGACGCGCGGGTGCGCGCCGTGGACGTCGGCCGGATCGTCCGCAGGGCCGTCGCCCTGGTCGTGCAGGGGCCGACCGGGACGGTGAGTCCGGCGTCGGCGCGGCCCGCCGCACCGGCCCCGCGCCCGGACCGCGGCCTCGTCGTGCGACCGGTCCTCGCCGTCGGCGGCGGGGTGGCTGCCGGCGTCGCGCTGATCCGGGGGTCGGCGCTGAGCAGGCAACTGGTGGCACTCGGCGGGGTCGCGACCGCGACCGTGGCCGTCCTTCGGAAGGCCTGGCGCGGAACGGCCGACACGGCCGGCGAGCCGGCCGGGACCGGAACCGAACGCCACCCCCTGCTGGAGGTCGTCGGACCGCACCGGCGCCGGCTCTTCCGCGCCTCCGCGCTCTCGGTCGCCTGCCAGGTCGCGGAGATGGCGCTCGCCACCTTCCTCGGCTGGACGGCTCTGGTCCTCATCAAGGGCGAGGCCGCGCCGTTGGTCCGCATCGGTCTGACCACCGCGTCCGCCCAACTCTGGGGCCTGGCAGGGCTGGTGGCCGTCGCTTGTGCCGCCGTCGCGGGCCTCTCCTACTCCTCGAACCTCCAGTGGCGCCGACTCGGCCAGGACATCGAGCACGACTGGCGGAGCCGCACGTACGATCACGTCCAGCACCTCGAACTGCGGCACCTGGAAGGCGAACGGACCACCCGGATCGCCGGCGTGCTCACCGACGACGTCCGCCAGCTGGGCGCCTTCTTCACCACCTCGGCCAACGACGTGCTCCAGCTGGGCACCAGCCTGGCCATCCTGGTGCCGGTGTTCCTGCTGCTGGCACCGCAGATCGCCTGGATCGCGTTCCTGCCCATCCCGGTCATCGCCTGGCTGTCGCTCCGTTACCAGGAGAAGGTCACGGCCGACTACGCCGTCTCCGGTGAGAACCGGGCCAGGCTGCACAGCCAGCTGGTCAACAGCCTGGAGGCCGGCGCCACCGTCAAGAGCTTCTGCACCGAGGACTACGAGGCCGAGCGCATCGACCGGCTGAGCGCGGTGGCCCAGGAGAGCAACGAGCGGACCGACCGGAGCACGATCCGCCACGCCGAGACCGTCCGGGTCTGCACGACCAGCTCGATGGCCGGCACCCTGCTGATCGGCGGCCGGTCGGTACTCAACGGCAGCCTGCCGTTCGAGGTGTTCAGCCCGCTGATCGGGCTGCCCCAGATGGTGCTGCTGCGGATGAACCGACTCGGCGGCATCGTCGACCAGTACCAGCGCACGCTCGCCGCCTACGACCGGGTCCACCACCTGCGGGCCCTGCCCGTCGAGGCAGAGGGCATCGGCGGACCGCTCGACACCGGGAAGGTGCGGGGCGAGATCGTCCTCGACGGAGTGACCTTCGCCTACCCCGGCCGCCCGCCGGTGCTGGAGGACCTCTCGCTGACCATTCCCGCAGGCCAGGTCACCGCCCTCGTCGGCGCCACCGGCTCCGGCAAGACGACCGTCGCCAAGCTGCTGATGCGCTTCCAGGACGCGGAGTCCGGTGCCGTGCTGCTCGACGGGCGCGACGTGCGCGACCTGCCGCGCCGGGACCTGCGGGACGCGGTCGGGTTCGTCGCCCAGGACCCGTTCCTCTTCGACGGCAGCATCGCCGACAACATCCGCTACGGCAGCTTCGGCGCCTCGGACGAGGCCGTGGTCAAGGCGGCCATGATGGCCGAGGCGCACGCCTTCGTCGCGACGCTGCCGGACGGCTACGACACCCTGATCGGCGAACGCGGCGCCGCGCTCTCGGGCGGCCAGCGGCAGCGGATCGCCCTGGCGCGGGCGATCCTCAAGGACGCGCCGGTCGTGATCCTCGACGAGGCCACCTCCGCCGTGGACAACGAGACCGAGGCCGCCATCCAGCGCACGCTCCGGAGGTTCGCCGCCGAGCGGACCATGGTCGTGATCGCCCACCGGCTCTCCACCGTCCGCCACGCCGACCGGATCTACGTCATGGACAAGGGCGGCGTCGTGGCCGAACAGGGCACCCACGACGAACTCCTCGCCCAGCACGGACTCTACGCATCCTTCTGGCAGCTCCAGGCCGGCGAACTCGCCGCCTGACCGCAGCAGCCGCGCCACCCGAGCACCCACCGCGTGACGTCACCGCGATCGGTGTGCTCCGGCGCGCCCTGCGACCACGCCTGCCCACACTTTCGGAGGTACCCCCATGTCCCGTCGCGATGGCGACACCCTTCCCCTGACAGCGGCCCAGCGCGAGATCTGGCTCGCCGAACAGCGGTCCCGGAACCCGATCCCGGGCTACCGCGTCGGTGAGTGCCTGGAGATCCACGGGCCGGTGGACCGGGAGCTGTTCGAGACCGCGGTGCGCCGGGTGGTCGACGAGGTCGACGCCCTGCACGTGAGCTTCCTCGACGACGGCGAGGGCCCGCGCCAGGTCCTCCGGGAGAGTTGGGACTGGGCGCCGGCGCACCTCGACCTCAGCGGGGAGCCCGACCCCCGTGCGGCGGCCCGGGAGTGGATGGAACGTGACCTGCTGCGCCCGCTGGACCTCTCCCGCGACCCGCTGTTCGGGCACGCGCTGATCCGGCTGTCACCGACCGAGTACCTCTGGTACCTGAACTACCACCACGTGGTGCTGGACGCGCTGAGCAGCTCGCTGGTCCGGCAGCGGGTCGGCGAGGTGTACTCGGCGCTGGCCGGGGGCGGCGCCGAGCCGCCGTGCCCGTTCGGTTCCCTGCGGGACCTGGTCGACAGCGACGCCGCCTACCGCTCGTCCGCGGACTTCGCCGCCGACCGCGCCTACTGGACGGAGCGGTTCGCGGACCGGCCCGCTCCCACCCGGCTCACCGGCGCCTCCCCGACCGACCCCAACCTCGCCCTCCGGCTGGCCGAGGAACGGGAACTGCGGCGCCCGGACGCCCTGCGGGCGGCGGCCGGCCGGGTCGGCGTCCGGTGGTCCCGGCTGCTGATCGCGGCGACGGCGCTCTACGCTCACCGGCTGACCGGCGCCCAGGACGTGGTGCTCGCCCTGCCCGTCACCGCCCGCCGGGGCGCCGACCGCGACCTGATGGCCGTGCCCGGCACGATGTCCAACGTGGTGCCGCTGCGGATGACGGTGCGGCCGGACATGTCGTGGCGCGAGTTCGTCGCCCAGACGGCACGGGAGGTCGAGGCGGCCGTCGCGCACGAGCGCTACCGCAGTGAGGACCTGCTGCGCGACCTCGGCGCGCCCGGCGGCATCGGGACGGCGTTCCCGCTGATCGTCAATATCATGGCCTTCAACTCCAGGCCGAGCTTCGCCGGGCACCCCGCCTCCGTGCACCACTTCGTGTCGGGCTCGACCACCGACCTGGCGGTCTGGGTGTTCGACTACCGGGACGGCAACCCCCCGCTCCTCAGGCTCCACGGAGCACCGCAGGCGTACGGCGACGACGACCTCGCCGCGCACCAGCAGCGGCTGCTCCTGCTGCTCGACACCCTCGCGGACTGCGACCCGGACGACCTGGTGGGCCGGATCGAGCTGCTCACGGCCGAGGAACACGGCGAGCTGGCGGCCGTCGGCAGCGGGCCGGCGGCGGCGGTCCCGGCCGCGAGCCTGCCGGAGCTGTTCCGGGAGCACGTGCGGGCGACCCCGGACGTCGTCGCGCTGGTCTGCGGGGACGTCTCGCTGACGTACGCGGAGCTGGACGCGCGCGCGAACCGGCTGGCGCACGCCCTGATCGCCCGCGGCGCCGGACCGGAGCGGCTGGTGGCGGTGGCGCTGCCGCGCTCGGCCGAGCTGGTGGTGGCCATCCTCGCGGTGCTGAAGACCGGCGCGGCGTACGTCCCGGTCGACCCGGAGTACCCGGCCGCCCGGATCGGGTACCTGCTCGACGACGCGCGGCCGACGCTGCTGGTGACCGACGCCCGCAGCGGCGAGCGGCTGCCCGAGGCGGGCTCCGTCGACCGGCTGGTGCTTGACACCGCCGACCTGGACGCGCTGCCGGATACGGACCCGAGGGTGGCCGTCGATCCGGCACACCCGGCGTACGTCATCTACACCTCCGGCTCCACCGGGCGGCCCAAGGGCGTGCTGCCGACGTACGGCGGCCTGCTGAACCTGCTCACCGACCACCGGCAGGCCATGTTCCGGCCGGTGCTCGACGGACGGCAGCGGCTGCGGGTCGCGCTGACCACGTCGGTGTCCTTCGACGCCTCCCTGAACCAGCTGCTCGCCCTGTTCGGGGGCCACGAGCTGCACGTCCTGGACCACGCGACCTGGACCGACCCGGACGCCTTCGTCGGCTACGCCGCGCGCTGCGGGCTCGACTACATCGAGGCCACCCCGTCCTACCTCCGGGTCCTGGTCGCGCACGGGCTGTTGAGCGATCCGCAGTGGCGGCCGACGCTGGTCGCGGCGGGCGGCGAGGCCGTCCCCGAGCAGCTCTGGGCGGACCTGCGGGAGGCCGGAGGGGTTCGCGGACTCAACCTCTACGGGCCGTCCGAGTGCACGGTCAACTCGGTGGTCGCGCCGGTGGGTTCGAGCCCGCGCCCGGTCATCGGCCGACCCGTCACCAACGCCCGGCTGCACGTGCTCGACGGCGCCCTGCGGCCGCTGCCGACCGGCGTGCCGGGTGAGTTGTACATCGCGGGCGCGGGACTGGCCCGCGGCTACCTCAACCGGCCGGGCTTGACCGCCGGGCGCTTCGTGGCGAACCCGTTCGGGCCGTCCGGATCGCGGATGTACCGCACCGGGGACCTGGTGTGCTGGAACCCGGACGGGAACCTGGAGTTCCTCGGCCGCACCGACGACCAGGTCAAGGTTCGCGGCTTCCGGGTCGAGCTCGGCGAGATCGAGGCCGTGCTCGCCGAACACCCCCAGGTCGCCCGGGCCGCCGTGACGGTGCGCAACGAGGAGGAACCCCGGCTGGTCGCCTACGCCGTTCCCGCGGCGGGGCAGGTCGTCCAGCCGGACGACCTGCGGGCCCGGCTGCGCGAGCGGCTGCCGGAGTACATGGTGCCGTCGGCGTTCGTGGTCCTGGACGTACTGCCGCTGACGCCGAACGGCAAGCTGGACCGCCGGGCCCTCCCCGCGCCCGAGTCACAGCCCGCCACGCCGGGCCGCGCCCCGCGCACCGCGACCGAGCACCTGCTCGTCGGGCTGTTCGCCGAGGTCCTCGGGGTGTCCGAGCCCGGCTTGGACGACAGCTTCTTCGACCTCGGCGGGCACTCGCTGCTGGCCACCCGGCTGGTCGCCCGGGCGCGGACGACCCTCGGCGTGGAACTGCGGCTGGGCGACCTGTTCGACGCGCCGACGGTGGCGGAGCTGGCGGCGGCGGTGGACGCCGCCGGCCGGGCACGGCCGGCCCTGGGACGGCGGGAGCGGCCGGGGACGGTCCCGCTGTCCTTCGCGCAGCGCCGGCTCTGGTTCCTGCACCGCATGGAGGGCCCGAGCGCCACGTACAACATCCCGCTGACGCTGCGGCTGTCCGGAGAGCTGGACCAGCGGGCCCTGGCGGACGCCCTCGCGGACCTGGTCGAGCGGCACGAGAGCCTGCGCACGGTGTTTCCGGCGGTCGACGGCGTGCCGTACCAGCGGGTGCTGGACCCCGACGCGGCCCGGCCGCGGCTGCGGATGACCGAGGTCGGCGAGCGTGACCTGCCGGACCGGCTGGCCGAGGCGGCCCGGCGCGCATTCGACCTCGCCGCGGAGCCGCCGCTGCACGCCGAACTGTTCCGGCTGGGACGGGAGGAGCACGTGCTCCTCCTGGTGGTGCACCACATCGCCGGTGACGGCTGGTCGACGGGGCCGCTCTCGCAGGACCTGACGACCGCCTACGCGGCCCGCGCCGAGGGCGCGAAACCGGACTGGGCGCCGCTGCCCGTCCAGTACGCCGACTACGCCCTGTGGCAGCGGGACCTGCTCGGCGACGGCTCGGACCCGGACAGCCTGCTGAACGGCCAACTCGCCTACTGGCGCGCGCAGCTGGCGGACCTGCCCGAGCAGGTGGAGCTGCCGTTCGACCGGCCCCGGCCGACGGCGATGTCCTACCGGGGCGCCCAGCTGCCGGTGCGGATCGACGCCGAGCTGCACCAGGGCCTGCGCGCGCTCGCCCGGGACGGCGGGGCCAGCCTGTTCATGGTGCTCCAGGCCGGGCTGGCCGCGCTGCTGGGCAAGCTCGGCGCCGGTACCGATGTCCCGATCGGAACGCCGATCGCCGGACGCACCGACGAGGCGCTGGACGACCTGGTCGGCTTCTTCGTCAACACCCTGGTGCTGCGCACCGACCTGTCGGGCGACCCGTCCTTCACCGAACTGCTCGGCCGGGTGCGCGCCGACGCGCTCGCCGCGTACGCGCACCAGGACGTGCCGTTCGAGCAGTTGGTGGAGGCACTGAACCCGTCCCGGACGCTGGCGCACCACCCGCTGTTCCAGACCATGCTCGCCCTGCAGAACGCTCCGCTCGGCGCGTTCGAGCTGCCGGGGCTGCGGGTGGCGACCGATCTGGTCCAGACCGGGACGGCCAAGTGCGACCTGACCTTCGTCCTGGCCGAACAGCCCGACGGCCTCTCGGGCGTCCTGGAGTACAGCACCGACCTGTTCGACGAGGCCACCGCCGCCGGGATCGTCGAGCGGTGGCTGCGACTGCTGCGGGCCGTGGCCGCCGACCCCGGCCGGCGGATCGGCCGGGTGGACGTGCTGTCCGCCGACGAGCTGAGCGCGCTGCTCCCGGACGGCGGAGGCCTCGGCGCGCAGGCGCCGGAGAGCAGCATCACCGCGCTGTTCGAGCGGCAGGTCCGGGCGAACCCGGCCGCGGTCGCGCTCACGGACGGCGAAACCAGCCTGGCGTACGGCGAGTTGAACGCCCGGGCCAACCGGCTCGCGCACGCCCTGATCGGCCGGGGCGTGGGGCCGGAGCGGCTGGTGGCGGTGGCGCTGCCGCGCTCGGCCGAGCTGGTGGTCGCGATCCTCGCGGTGCTCAAGGCCGGCGCCGCGTACGTGCCGGTGGACCCGGAGTACCCCGCGGCCCGGATCTCCTACCTGCTCCAGGACGCCCGGCCCGCGCTGCTCGTGACGACCGGCCGGACCGGCGACCTGCCCGGAGCGGACGGCGTGGACCGGCTGCTGCTGGACACCGCCGACCTGGACGGACAGCCGGACACCGACCCGGAGGTCGCGGTCGACCCCGCCCACCCCGCCTACGTCATCCACACCTCCGGCTCCACCGGCGACCCCAAGGGCGTCGTGGTCCCGCACCGGAACGTGGTGCGGCTGTTCGACACCACCCGGGAACTGTTCGGCTTCTCCGCCGAGGACGTCTGGACGCTCTTCCACTCCTACGCCTTCGACTTCTCGGTGTGGGAGCTGTGGGGCGCGCTGCTGCACGGCGGCCGGCTGGTGGTCGTGGACCACGAGACCAGCCGCTCGCCCGGCCGCTTCCTGGAACTGCTCGCCCGCGAGCGGGTGACCGTGCTCAACCAGACGCCGTCCGCCTTCCACCAGCTGATCCAGGCGGACGCCGAGGCGCCCGGGACCGGCCGTGAACTCGCCCTGCGCACGGTGGTGTTCGGCGGCGAGGCGCTGGAGCCCGCCCGCCTCGCGAGCTGGTACGAGCGGCACCCGGACGACGCGCCGCGGCTGGTCAACATGTACGGCATCACCGAGACCACGGTGCACGTCACCCACGCGGCACTCGACCGGTCCGGTACCCCGGCCGGCCAGATCGGCACGGCGATCCCGGACCTGCGGGCGTACGTGCTCGACGGTGGTCTGTGCCCGGTCGCCCCGGGCGTCGCGGGCGAGCTGTACGTCGCGGGCGCGGGCCTGGCGCGCGGCTACCTGAACCGGCCGGGTCTGACGTCCGGGCGGTTCGTGGCCGACCCGTTCGGGCCGGCCGGCTCCCGGATGTACCGCAGCGGCGACGTGGTGCGCCGGGCGGCGGACGGCAGCCTGCGCTACGTCGGCCGGGCCGACCAGCAGGTGAAGGTGCGCGGCTTCCGGATCGAGCTCGGCGAGATCGAGGCGGCCCTCGCCGCGCACCCCGGCGTCGCCCAGGTCGCCGTGCTGGCCCGGCAGGACCGGGCCGACGACACCCGGCTGGTCGCCTACCTGGTGCCCGCCACCGGCACCGCACCGCGCGCGGCCGACCTGCGCGCGCACCTGGCGGGGCGGCTGCCCGAGCACATGCTGCCGTCGGCCTTCGTGGTGCTGGACGCGCTGCCGCTGACCGCCAACGGCAAGCTGGACCGCCGGGCCCTGCCCGCTCCCGACCTCGCCCCCGCGGGCACCGGCCGCGCGCCGCGCACCCCGCAGGAGCAGGTCCTGTGCGAGCTGTTCGCCGAGGTCCTCGGCGCGACCTCGGTCGGCGTCGAGGACGGCTTCTTCGACCTGGGCGGGCACTCGCTGCTGGCCACCCGGCTGGCCGCCCGGATCCGCGCGACGCTCGGCGTGGAGATGCCGCTGCGGACCCTGTTCGAGTCGCCGACCCCGGCCGGCCTGGCCGCCGCCCTGGCGGCGGCCGGACCGGCTCAGGCCGCCCTGGTACGGCGCGAGCGCCCCGAGCTGATCCCGCTGTCGTTCGCGCAGCGGCGGCTGTGGTTCCTGCACCAGCTGGAGGGCGCCGGCGCCAACTACCACATCTCCCTGGCCTGGCGGCTGTCCGGGGCCCTGGACCGGCGGGCCCTGGAGGCCGCCCTGGCGGACGTGGTCGGGCGGCACGAGAGCCTGCGCACCGTCTTCCCTGCCGTCGACGGCGTCCCGTACCAGCAGGTGCTGGACGTCGTGGCGGGCCGCCCGCGGCTGCTCGTGAGCCGGACCACCGAGGCCGAGCTGCCCGCCCTGATGGCGGCGGCGAAGGACCGGCCGTTCGACCTGGCGGGCGATGCGCCGCTGCGGGTCGACCTGTTCGAGCTGGCGCCGGACGAGCACGTGCTCCAGGTGGTGCTCCACCACATCGCGGGTGACGGCTGGTCGCTGGGTCCGCTCGCGCAGGACCTGACCGCCGCCTGTGCGGCGCGCTGCCGCGGCGAGGAACCGCAGTGGGAGGAACTGCCGGTCCAGTACGCCGACTACACCCTCTGGCAGCACGAGCTGCTCGGTGGATCCGCCGAGCCGGACAGCCTGCTCGCCCGCCAGGCGGCCTACTGGACACGGCAGTTGGCCGATCTCCCGGAGCGGATCCAGCTGCCCGCCGACCGGTCCCGCCCGGCGGTCGCCTCGCACCGGGGCGGCTTCGTGCACGTCGGACTGGACGCGGAGCTGCACCGCGGTCTGCGCGAGCTCGCCCGGGAACACGGCACCAGTCTGTTCATGGTCCTCCAGGCCGGACTGGCGGCACTGCTGAGCAAGCTCGGCGCGGGCGACGACATCCCGGTCGGCAGCCCGGTCGCCGGCCGGACCGACCAGGCACTGGACGAGCTGGTCGGCTACTTCGTCAACACCCTGGTCTTCCGCACCGACACCTCGGGCGATCCGACCTTCGCCGAGCTGCTGGCGCGGGTCCGGGACACCTCGCTGGCCGGGTACGCCCACCAGGACCTGCCGTTCGAGCACCTGGTCGAAGCCCTCAACCCGGCGCGGTCGCTGGCGCACCACCCGCTGTTCCAGGTGATGCTGGCGCTGCAGAACGCGCCCCGGGCCGACTTCGCCCCGCCCGGGCTGCACGTCGACGACATGCCCCTGGCGACGACCACCGCCAAACTCGACCTGATCTTCACCATGTCCGAGCGGCAGGCGCGGGACGGTTCCCCGGAGGGAATCGACGGGATCGTCGAGTACGCCGACGACCTCTACGACCCGGCCACCGTCGAGACGATGTTCGGGCGCCTGGAGCGACTTCTCCGCGCCGCGGTCGCCGACCCGCAGCGGCGGCTGAGCCGGTACGGCCTTCTCTCCGCGGAGGAGCGCGATGAGCTGACGGCACTGGGCACCGGACCGGAGGTGGAGCTTCCGGCCGCGAGCGCGCCGGAGCTGTTCCGGGCACAGGTGCGGGCGACGCCGGACCTGGTGGCCTTGGTGTGCGGTGACGTCTCGCTGACGTACGAGCAGTTGGACGAGCGGGCGAACCGGTTGGCGCACGCCCTGATCGTGCGGGGCGCGGGGCCGGAGAGGCTGGTGGCGGTGGCCCTGCCGAGGTCGGCCGAGCTGGTGGTGGCGATCCTCGCGGTGCTCAAGACCGGGGCGGCCTACGTCCCGGTCGATCCCGAGTACCCGGCCACGCGGATCGGGCACATGATGGACGACGCCGGCCCGGTCCTGGTGGTGACCGATGCCCGGACCCGGGACCGGCTGCCGGAGGCCCGCCCGGCCGGGTGGCTGGTGCTCGACGACCCGGCGACAGCCGCGCTGGTGGCCGACTGCCCCGCGACGGACCCCCTGGTGGCCGTCGAACCGAGGCACCCGGCCTACGTGATCTACACCTCCGGCTCCACCGGCCGGCCCAAGGGCGTGGTGTCGACCCACGGCGGCCTGCTCAACCTGTTCGTCAGCCAGCGTCCGCTGCTGTTCCCCCGGGGGACGAAGGAGCGGCTGCGGATCGGGCTGACCACCTCGGTGTCCTTCGACGCCTCCTGCGACCAGCTGTCCGGCCTGTACGCGGGCCACGAGCTGCACGTCCTGGACGAGGCGACCTGGTCCGACCCGGACGCCTTCGTCGACTACGTCAAGCGCGCCGGCCTGGACTACGTCAACGCCACCCCGTCCTATCTGCAAGTGCTCGTCGGACGGGGGCTCCTGGACGACCCGGGGCGCCGTCCCGCGGTGGTCTCGATGGGCGGGGAGGCCGTTCCGGACCAGCTGTGGGAGCGGCTGCGGGCCGTCGACCGCGTGTCCTGCCTGAACTACTACGGGCCGTCCGAATGCACGGTGGACGCCGTCGTCGCACCGCTGGAATCGAGTCCGCGCCCGGTGATCGGCCGGCCGCTCGGGGGTATCCGGCTGTACGTCCTCGACAGCACGCTGCAGCCCGTGCCCGCGGGCGTGGCGGGTGAGCTGTACCTCGCCGGCGCGGGCCTGGCCCGCGGCTACCTGAACCGGCCGGCGCTCACCGCGGCACGGTTCGTGGCGGACCCGTTCGGTCCGCGCGGTACGCAGATGTACCGCACCGGCGACCTGGTGCGCTGGGGCGCCGACCGGAACCTGGAGTTCCTCGGCCGGACCGACGACCAGGTCAAGGTGCGCGGCTTCCGGATCGAACTCGGCGAGATCGAGGCGGCATTGGCGGAACATCCGCAGGTCGCCCAGGTCGCGGTGACCGTCCGGGAGGACCGCGCAGGGGACGTGCGGCTGGTCGCCTACCCGGTGGCCGTCGCCGGGGCGGAACTCCGGCCGGACGAGCTGCGGGCCCACCTGCGCGAGCGACTGCCGGACTACATGGTCCCGGCTGCCTTCGTGCCCCTGGGGAGCCTGCCGCTGACCGCCACCGGCAAGCTGGACCGGCGCGCGCTGCCCGCACCCGTCCACACCGCGCCGAGGACCGGCAGGGCCCCGCGCACCCCGCAGGAGCAGGTCGTCGCAGAGGTGTTCGCCGAGGTGCTGGGCGTGGCCGAGGTCGGGGTCGACGACGACTTCTTCGAGCTCGGCGGACACTCGCTGCTGGCGACTCGGCTGGTGGCCCGGGCGCGTGCCACCCTGGGCGTGGAACTGGAACTGCGCAGCCTGTTCGAGACGCCGACGGTGGCCGGGCTGGCCGCCGGACTCGGCCGAGCCGGCCAGGCGCGGGTCGCGCTGCGCCACGCTGACCGGCCCGACCGGGTCCCGCTGTCCTTCGCGCAGCGCCGGCTGTGGTTCCTGGACCAGTTGGAGGGCGCCGGTTCGGTCTACAACATGCCGCTGGCGTGGCGGCTCTCCGGCCCACTGGACCGGGCGGCTCTGGAGGAGGCGCTGGCTGACGTCGTCAACCGGCACGAGAGCCTGCGCACGGTCTACCCGCAGGTCGACGGGGTGCCGTACCAGGACGTGCTGGACGCGCGGACGGTCCGGCCGCGGCTGTCGGTCACCAGGGCCGGCGGGACGGACCTGCCGGAGCTGCTGGTGGCGGCCGCGGCGCGCGGATTCGACCTCGCCATCGAACCACCCCTGCGTGCCGAGCTGTTCGAGACGGCACCGGACGAGCACGTGCTGCTGGTGGTGGTCCACCACATCGCCGGTGACGGCTGGTCGCTGGGCCCGTTGTCGGCCGACCTGGCCACCGCGTACGCGGCGCGCTGCCGGGGCGAGGAACCGCAGTGGGCGCCGCTGCCCGTCCAGTACGCCGACTACACCCTGTGGCACCACCAGCTGCTTGGCGACGCGGCCGACCAGGACAGCCTGTTCGCCCGCCAGACGGCCTACTGGACACGGACGCTGGCGGACCTGCCCGAGCAGATCCGGCTTCCCGTCGACCGCCACCGCCCCTCCGCACCCTCATATGCCGGCGGCCACCTCGCGATCGACCTGGACGCGGAACTGCACGGCGCACTGGTGCGCCTGGGCCGGGAGCACGGGGCCAGCGTCTACATGGTGCTGCAGGCCGCGCTGGCGGCGGTGCTGGACAAGCTCGGCGCGGGCGACGACATCCCGGTCGGCAGCCTGATCGCCGGCCGGACGGACCAGGCGCTGGACGACCTCGTCGGCTTCTTCGTCAACACCCTGGTGCTGCGGACCGACACCTCGGGCGACCCGTCGTTCGCCGAGCTGCTGGGCCGGGTCCGGGAGGACGCGCTCGGCGCGTACGCCCACCAGGACCTGCCGTTCGAGCACGTCGTCGAGGCCCTCAACCCGTCCCGGTCGCTCGCCCGTCAGCCGCTGTTCCAGGTGCTGCTCGCGCTGCAGAACGTGCCCCGCACGGAGTTCGAGCTGAGCGGTCTGGGCGCCGAGATCCTCCTGGTCCGCACGCCCACGGCGATGTTCGACCTCGGCTTCCACCTGCTGGAGCGCGGCGGCACCGGCGGGCTGGCCGAGGGCATCGTCGGGCGGGTCGAGTACAGCACCGACCTGTTCGAGCACACCACGGTGGAGGCGCTGGTCGCCCGGTGGCTGCGCCTGCTGGCGGCGGTGGTCGCCGAGCCGGACCGGCCGCTGAGCCGGATCGACGTCCTCACCGCCGAGGAGCGGCACGAGCTGCTGGTGGCGCGCAACGACACCGCCCGACCGGTTCCCGCAGACGGCCTGCCGGCCCTCTTCGAGGCGCAGGTCCGGGCGACCCCGCAGGCCCCGGCGGTGGTGTTCGAGGACACCGTGCTGACGTACCGCGAGCTGAACCGCCGGGCCAACCGCCTGGCGCACGCGCTGATCGCGCGCGGGGTGGGGCCGGAGCAGGTCGTCGCCCTGCGGCTGCCGCGCTCCGCCGAGCTGGTGGTCGCCGTCCTCGCCGTGCTCAAGACGGGCGCGGCGTACCTGCCGATCGACCCGGACTACCCGGCCGCCCGCATCGCGTACATGCTGGAGGACGCCCGGCCGGCCGTCGTCCTGGACGACCTCGCGGCCGTCACCCCGGCAGAGGAGCGGCCGGAGCACGACCCGGCCGTCGCCGTGGACGCGCGGCACCCGGCCTACGTCATCTACACCTCCGGCTCCACCGGCCGGCCCAAGGCCGTGGTGATGCCCGCCGCAGGGCTGCTGAACCTGCTGGCGTGGCACCACGAGGCCGTCGGCGGCGAACCCGGCACCCGCACCGCGCAGTTCACCGCGATCAGCTTCGACGTCTCGGTGCAGGAGGTGCTCTCCGCGCTGCTGTACGGCAAGACCCTGGTCGTGCCGACCGAGGAGCAGCGCCGCAGCGCCGAACTGTTCGCGCACTGGCTCGACCGGCACCGGGTCGCCGAGCTGTTCGCACCCAACCTGGTGGTCGAGGCGCTGGCCGAGGCCGCCGAGGAGGCCGGGCTGGAGCTGCCGAGTCTGCGGCTGGTCGCGCAGGCCGGCGAGGCGATGCGGCTCGGCGGCGCGGTGCGCCGCTTCCAGGCCCGTCGCCCGGGCCGGACGCTGCACAACCACTACGGGCCTGCCGAGACCCACGTGATCACCGCTTTCCCGCTGCCGGCCGACCCCGCCGACTGCCCGCTTCCGGTGCCGATCGGCCGTCCGATCGACAACTGCCGGGCGTACGTGCTGGATCCGGCCCTGCGGCCGGTCGCCCCCGGCGTGACGGGTGAGCTGTACCTGGCCGGGGCGGGGCTGGCCCGCGGCTACCTGAACCGGCCCGGGCTCACCGCCACGCGGTTCGTCGCGAACCCGTACGGCCCGGCGGGCGCGCTGATGTACCGCACCGGTGACCTGGTCAGGTGGTCGGCCGACGGCGAGCTGGAGTTCGCGGGCCGGGTGGACCACCAGGTGAAGGTGCGCGGCTTCCGGGTCGAGCCCGGCGAGATCGAGGCGGAGCTGGCCGCGCACCCGGGCGTGGCCCAGGTCGCGGTGCTCGCCCGCGAGGACCGGCCGGGCGAGACCCGGATCGTCGCGTACGCGGTGGCCTCGACGCAGGACCCGGCCACTGCGGCGGCACTGGCGGCGTACCTGCGCGAGCGGCTGCCGGACCACCTGGTGCCGTCGGCCTTCGTGCTCCTGGACGCACTGCCGCTGACGCCGAACGGGAAGCTGGACCGCGCGGCGCTGCCCGCCCCCGACCTCGGCCCGGCCGGAGCCGGGCGCGCGCCGCGCACCCCGCAGGAGCAGATCCTGTGCGAGCTGTTCGCCGAGGTCCTGGGCGTGCCGCGGGTCGGGGTCGACGACGACTTCTTCGACCTGGGCGGGCACTCCCTGCTCGCCACCCGCCTGATGTCGCGGGTCCGGGCGACCCTCGGCGTCGAGCTGGAGCTGCGCAGCCTGTTCCGGACGCCGACGCCCGCCGGGCTCGCGGCCGGGCTGAACGGCGCGGGCACCGCGCGGCAGGCCCTGGTGCCCCGGCCGCGCCGTGAGCCGATGCCGCTGTCGTTCGCCCAGCGCAGGCTCTGGTTCCTCCAGCAGTTCGGCGCACCGAGTGCCACCTACCACCTGCCGCTGGCCCTGCGGCTGTCCGGCCGCCTCGACCGGGCCGCCCTGAGCGCCGCGCTGGTGGACGTGGTGGCCCGGCACGAGACCCTGCGCACGGTCTTCCCGCACACCGGCGGAGTCCCGCACCAGCGGGTGCTGGAGGCCGCCGAGGCCGTCGTCCCGCTGACGGCGCGCGCGGCCGGCGAGGCGGAGCTGCCGGCCCTGCTGCGCGAGGCGGCGGTGCGCGGCTTCGACCTGACCTCGGACGTGCCGCTGCGGGCCGAGCTGTTCGCGGTGGCGCCGGACGAGCACGTGCTGCTGCTGGTGATGCACCACATCGCCGGCGACGGCTGGTCGATGGACCCGCTGGCCCACGACCTCGCCACCGCCTACGCCACCCGGCAGGGCGGCGGGACACCCGCGTGGCCGCCGCTGCCGGTGACCTACGGCGACTACACCCTGTGGCAGCGCGAGATCCTCGGCGACGAGCACGACGCGGGCAGCGTGTTCGCCCGCCAGATCGGCTACTGGACCGAGGCGCTGGCCGGGCTGCCCGACCAGCTGCAACTGCCCGCCGACCGGCCGCGCCCGGCCGCCATGTCGTACGGCGGCGACCTGCTGGACATCCGGATCGACGCCGAACTGCACGCCGCCCTGGTGGAGTTGGCGCGGCGATCGGGTGCGACGCTGTTCATGGTGCTGCAGGCGGCGCTCGCCGCGCTGTACACGCGGTTGGGCGCGGGGACGGACATCGCGATCGGGAGCCCGATCGCGGGGCGTACGGACGAGGCGCTGGACGACCTCGTCGGGTTCTTCGTCAACACGCTGGTGCTGCGCACGGACACCGGCGGTGATCCGTCGTTCGCCGAGCTGGTGGGGCGGGTGCGGGAGGCGGCGCTGGAGGCGTTCGGGCACCAGGACGTGCCGTTCGAGCACCTGGTGGAGGCACTGAACCCGTCCCGGTCGCTGTCGTACCACCCGCTGTTCCAGACCGGGCTGGTCGTGCAGAACGCGCCGGGCGGCGACTTCGAACTCCCCGGCCTCCGGGTCTCCGGAGTGGCGGTGCCCACCGGGACTTCGCGGCTCGACCTGACCTTCGGCCTCGCGGAGGAGTACGGGCCCGGCGGTGCGCCGGCCGGGCTCGGCGGCGCGGTCGAGTACAGCACCGACCTGTTCGACCGCGCGACGGTCGAGACGTTGGTCGCCCGCTGGACCAGGTTGCTGGCCGCGGTCGCCGCGGCTCCGGACCGGCGGATCGGCGGGATCGACCTGCTGTCCGCCGAGGAGAGCGGTGAGCTGCTCCCCGCCGTGGAGGAAGGGGAGGCCGCGGCGAGCCTGCCGGCGCTGTTCGCGGCGCGGGTGGCGGCGGCGCCGGATGCGGTCGCGCTGGTCTCCGGCGGTGTCGAGCTGACGTATCGTCAGTTGGACTCCCGGGCGAACCGGTTCGCGCATGCCCTGATCGCCCGGGGTGTGGGTGCGGAGCAGCTGGTGGCGGTGGCGCTGCCGCGGTCGGTGGAGTCGGTGGTGGCCGTCCTGGGCGTGCTGAAGGCCGGGGCGGCGTACCTGCCGGTGGATCCGACGTACCCGAAGGCGCGGATCGCGTTCATGCTGGAGGACGCCCGTCCGGCGCTGGTGGTCGACGATCCGGCCCTGGTGGCCGAGGGCGACTGGCCGGACACCGATCCGGTGGTCGTGCCCGACGTCCGGCACCCGGCGTACGTGATCTACACCTCGGGCTCGACCGGCCGCCCCAAGGGCGTGGTGGTGAGCCACAGCGGCGTGTCGGGCCTGGTGGCGGCGCAGGTCGAGCGGCTCGGCGTGGTGCCCGGCAGCCGGGTGCTCCAGTTCGCCTCGCCCAGCTTCGACGCGTCGTTCTGGGACCTGTGCAGCGCCCTGCTCAGCGGTGCCGCCCTCGTCCTGGCCCCGGCGGACGCCCCGCTGGAGGCGCTGACGGACCACCGGCTCGGCGTCACCCATGTGACGCTGCCGCCCTCGGCCCTGGCCGCGCTGGACGGCGCCGAGCTCACGGCCACCACCCTGGTGGTGGCGGGTGAGGCCTGCCCGCCGGAGCTGGTGGCACGCTGGGCGCCCGGCCGGCGGATGGTCAACGCGTACGGTCCGACGGAGACGACGGTGTGCGCGACGATGAGCGCCCCGCTGGCGGCGGGCTCGGGCGTGCCGCCGATCGGCCGGCCGGTCGCGGGCTTCCGGGTGTACGTGCTGGACGAGCGGCTCTGCCTGGTGCCGCCGGGCGTGGCGGGGGAGCTGTACGTCGCGGGGCCGGGGCTGGCGCGCGGCTATCTGGACCGGCCGGGCCTGACGGCGGGGCGGTTCGTCGCCTGCCCGTTCGGGGCGGTCGGCGAGCGGATGTACCGCACCGGGGACGTGGTGCGCCGCCGGGCCGACGGGGAGCTGGAGTACGTCGGCCGCGCCGACGACCAGGTGAAGGTCCGTGGCTTCCGGGTCGAACTCGGCGAGATCGAGGCGGCCCTGGCGGGGCACTCCGCCGTCGCGCAGTCCGCGGTCCTGGCCCAGGACGACCGGCTCGTCGGCTACGTCACGGCTCGTCCGGGCACGACCGTCCGTCCGGCGGAGTTGGCGGCGTACCTGCGTGAGCGCCTGCCGGACTACCTGGTGCCGTCGGCGTTCGTGCTGCTGGAGGCGCTGCCGCTGACGCCGAACGGGAAGTTGGACCGGGCCGCGCTGCCCGCGCCCGAGGACGCGACCACGGCTGTGGGACGGGCACCGCGCACCCCGCAGGAGCAGGTCCTGTGCGAGCTGTTCGCCGAGGTGCTGGGTCGCCCGCAGGTCGGGATCGACGACGACTTCTTCGACCTCGGCGGGCACTCGCTGCTTGCCACCCGGCTGGCCGCCAGGGTGCGCTCGGTGCTCGGCGTGGAGCTGGGGCTGCGCGCGCTGTTCCAGGAGCCCACGGTGGCGGGTCTGGCCGGGTCGTTGATGGAGGCCGGCAACGCCCGCCCGGCGCTGACCGCGCGGGAGCGGCCGGAGGCCGTACCGCTGTCCTTCGCCCAGCGCCGGCTCTGGTTCCTGCACCGCATGGACGGCAGCACCGCGACCTACCACATCCCGCTGGCGCTCCAGCTGACCGGGACGCTCGACCGGGCGGCGCTGGACGAGGCGCTGGCCGACGTGGTGGCCCGGCACGAGAGCCTGCGGACGGTGTTCCCGGAGGTGGGCGGCGTCCCGTGCCAGCGGGTCCTGGACCCGGCCGAGGCCCGGCCCCGGGCCGGGTTGACCGAGGTCTCGCAGGCCGAGCTGCACCAACGGCTCGCCGAGTTCGCCCGGCGGCCCTTCGACCTGGCGGCGGAGCCGCCGCTGCGGGCGGAGCTGTTCGCGGTGGCGCCGGACGAGCACGTGCTGCTGCTGGTGATGCACCACATCGCCGGTGACGGCTGGTCGACCGGCCCGCTGGCCCGCGACCTGGCCGAGGCGTACGCCGCCCGGAGCGAGGGCCGTGCGCCGAGTCGGTCGAACCTGCCGGTGCAGTACGCCGACTACACGCTCTGGCAGCGCGACCTGCTCGGCGACGCAGCCGACCCGCAGAGCCGGTTCGCCGAGCAGCTCGGCTACTGGAAGCGCCAGCTGTCCGACCTGCCGGAGCTGCTCCGGCTGCCCGCCGACCGGCCGCGGCCGGCCGTCGCGGGCTGGCACGGGGACCACGTCGGCCTGGAGCTGAGCCCCGAACTGCACGCCGCTCTGACCGAGCTGGCGCGGAACACCGGCACCAGTCTGTTCATGGTGCTGCAGGCGGCGCTGGCGGCGCTGTACACGCGGCTGGGTGCGGGGACGGACATCCCGATCGGGAGCCCGATCGCGGGCCGTACCGACGAGGGGTTGGACGACCTGGTCGGGTTCTTCGTGAACACGCTGGTGCTGCGCACCGACACCAGCGGTGATCCGAGCTTCGCCGAACTGCTCGGGCGGGTGCGGGAGACGGCGCTGTCGGCGTACGCCCACCAGGACGTGCCCTTCGAGCACCTGGTGGAGGCGCTGAACCCGTCCCGCTCGCTGTCCCACCACCCCCTGTTCCAGACCATCCTGGCCGTGCAGAACGCCCCGATGGGCCGGTTCTCGCTGCCGGGCCTGGAGGTGGCCACCTACGCGGTGGCCACCGGAACCGCCAAGTTCGACCTCGGGGTGAGCCTCGTCGAGCGGTTCGGCCCCGACGGCAGCCCGGACGGGATCGTCGGCGCGGCGGAGTACGCCACCGACCTGTTCGACCGCTCGACGGTCGAAGCCCTCGTGCGGCGCTGGACGCTCCTGCTGGAGGTGGTCACCGCCGACCCGGACCGGTCGATCGGGGGGATCGACCTCCTCGACTCCGACGAGCGGCACCGGCTGCTGGAACGGGGCAACGCGACCGCCCGCGAGGTGGGCGCCGTCCCGGTGCCGCAGGCCTTCGCGGCGCAGGTGGCGGCGACGCCGAACGCGGTCGCCCTCGTCCGCGGCGACGTCGAGTTGACGTACCGGGAGTTGAACGCGCGGGCGAACCGGTTCGCTCACGCGCTGATCGCCCGGGGGGTGGGCCCGGAGCAGCTGGTGGCGGTGGCCCTGCCGCGCTCGGTGGAGGCGGTGGTCGCGGTCCTGGGCGTCCTGAAGGCCGGGGCGGCGTACCTGCCGGTGGATCCGGTGTACCCGCAGGCGCGGATCGACTTCATGCTGGCGGACGCCCGCCCGGCGCTGATGGTCGACGACGCCGCCATGGTGGCCGAGGGCGACTGGCCGGACACCGACCCGGACGTCGCACTCGACGTCCGGCACCCGGCCTACGTGATCTACACCTCGGGCTCGACCGGCCGCCCCAAGGGTGTCGTGGTCCCCCACGGCGGTGTCGCGAGCCTGGTCGCCGCCCAGATCGAGCGGTTCGCGATCGAACCCGGCAGCAGGGTGCTCCAGTTCGCCTCGCCCAGCTTCGACGCCTCGGTGTCGGAGATCTACACCGCGCTGCTGCGCGGTGCGGCCCTGGTACTGCCCCCGGCGGCGGACCCGGTGGCCGCGCTGACCGACCCGGGCCTGGCGGCCACCCACGCGACCGTGCCGCCGTCCGTCCTGGCCGCCGTGCCGGAACGCTCGGTGGCGGTGTCGACACTGGTCGTGGCAGGGGAGGCCTGCCCGCCGGAGCTGGTGGCCCGGTGGGCGCCGGGCCGGCGGATGGTCAACGCGTACGGTCCGACCGAGACGACGGTGTGCGCGACCATGAGCGACCCGCTGTCCCCGGGGGCGGGCGTACCGCCGATCGGTCGGCCGATCGCCAACGCCCGGGTGTACGTGCTGGACGACCGGCTGCGGCCGGTGCCGCCCGGCGTTCCCGGCGAGCTCTACGTCGCGGGCGCGGGTCTGGCCCGCGGTTACCTGAACCGGCCGCGCCTGACGGCCGGACGGTTCGTCGCCTGCCCGTTCGGCCCAGCCGGTGCTCAGATGTACCGCACCGGCGACCTGGTCCGCTGGCTCGGCGACGGGCAGCTGGAGTACGTCGGCCGCGCGGACGACCAGGTGAAGGTGCGCGGCTTCCGGGTCGAGCCCGGCGAGGTCGAGACGGCCCTGGCCGAGCACCCGGCCGTCGCCCGGGCCGCGGTCCTCGCCCAGGACGACCGGCTCATCGGCTACGTCGTCCCCCGCCAGGAGGAGGCCCGCGACAGCGCCCTGGAAGCGGACCACGTGGGCGAGTGGCAGGACATCTACGACGCCCTGCCCATCGCTCCCGAGGACGCCGGCTTCGGCCAGAACTTCGTGGGCTGGAACAGCAGTTACGACGCGAGCCCGATCCCCGTCGAGCAGATGCGGGAGTGGCGGGACGCGACCGTCGCCCGCATCCTGGCCCTGCGCCCCCGCCGGGTGCTGGAGGTCGGCGTCGGCACCGGTCTGCTGCTCTCGCAGATCGCACCGCACTGCGAGACGTACTGGGCGACCGACTTCTCCGCCACCGCGATCGAGGCGCTCACCGCCCAGGTGGCCGGGCAGGAGGACCTGGCCGGGCGCGTGGTGCTGCAGACCCGCCCGGCGCACGACACCGACGGGCTCCCGGCCGGGGAGTTCGACACCATCGTGATCAACTCGGTGGTGCAGTACTTCCCGTCCGCCGAGTACCTCGCCGACGTGATCGGGAAGCTGATGGGGCTGCTGGCCCCCGGCGGCGCGCTCTTCGTCGGCGACGTCCGCAACCTGCGGCTGCTGCGTCCGCTGGCCACCGCCGTCCAGCTCCACCGGGTCGGCGAAGGTGCGGACCTCACGGCGGTGCGCCGCACGGTGGAGCAGGCCCTGCGGGTGGAGAAGGAGCTCCTGGTCGACCCGGACTTCTTCGCCGTCCTGCGGGAGCACGGCGCGGACATCGGTGCGGTGGCCGTGGAGGTCAAGCGCGGCCGACACCACAACGAACTGAGCCGCTACCGCTACGACGTGACGCTGCACAAGCCACCGGTCACCCCGACGGCTCCGGAGCGGTCCGTCGAGCTGGCGTGGGGGCGGCAGGTCGCCGGGCCGGCCGAACTGCGCGAGCTGCTCGTCCGGCCGTCCGGCGGAGTGCTGCGGATCACGGGGGTGCCGAACCGCCGGGTGGCGCGGGAAGCCGCTCTGGCCCGGGCCGTGCAGAACGGGGACGGCTCGCTCGCCGAGCTGCTGGAACGGATGCACGCCCCGGAGGACGGCGGCCTCCCCGATCCGGAGGACTTCCACGCCCTCGGGTCGGAGTTCGGCCGCTCGACGGCCATCACCTGGTCGGCCACCGCGGCGGACGCCGTGGACGTCGTCCTCACCGACCCCCGGGCGCTCCACGGCTCCCCGGTCGAGGCGTACCGGCCGGCCCGGGCCACGGGATCGTCGCTGTCCTCGCTGACCAACCGCCCGACCGGCAACCGGGGCGCCGGCGCCCTCCTGGGCGAACTCCGCGACTGGCTGCGGGACCGGCTGCCCGACTACCTGGTCCCCTCGGCGTTCGTGGCGCTGGAGGCGCTGCCGCTGACGGCCAATGGCAAGCTCGACCGCCGTGCGCTGCCCGCACCGGACCTCGGCCCGGTCGCGGCCGGACGGGCGCCGCGCACCCCGCAGGAGCAGCTCCTCGCCGAGCTGTTCGCCGAGGTGCTCGGCCTGGCCCAGGTCGGCGTCGACGACAGCTTCTTCGACCTGGGCGGGCACTCGCTGCTGGCGACCCGCCTGGCCTCCCGGGTCCGGGCGGTCCTCGGCGCGGAGCTGGAGGTCCGGACGCTGTTCGAGACCCCGACCGTGGCCGGGCTGGCCGCCAGCCTGGAGGGCTCCGGAGCTGCGCGGCCCGCACTGACCGCCCAGGCCCGCCCCGACCGGGTGCCGCTCTCCTTCGCCCAGCGCCGCCTGTGGTTCCTGCACCGGATGGACGGGCCGAGCGCCACCTACAACATGCCGCTCGCGCTCAGCCTGACCGGCGAACTGGACCGCCCGGCCCTGCACGCCGCGCTCGCGGACGTGGTCGCCCGGCACGAGAGCCTGCGGACGGTCTTCCGCGAGATCGACGGCGTGCCGTACCAGGTCGTGCTGAGCGCCGCTCAGGCGCGCCCCGCGCTGCCGGTGATGGAGATCGACGAGAGCGCACTGGCCGAACGGCTGGCGGAGACGGCCCGGCGCGGCTTCGACCTGGCCACGGAGCCGCCCGTCCGGGCGGAGCTGTACGCGCTCGCCCCCGACCGGCACGCGCTGCTGGTCGTGGTGCACCACATCGCCGCCGACGGCTGGTCGATGGGCCCGCTCTCCGGTGACCTCGCCGCGGCCTACGCGGCCCGCTGCCGGGGCGAGGCCCCGCAGTGGTCCCCGCTGCCGGTGCAGTACGCCGACTACAGCGCCTGGCAGCGCGACCTGCTCGGGGACACCGCCGACCCGGACAGCCTGTTCGCCCGGCAACTGGCCTACTGGAAGGACGAGCTGGCCGGCGTCCCGCAACAGCTGCAGCTGCCCGCCGACCGGCCGCGTCCGCCGGTGGCCTCCCAGCGGGGCGACCGGGTCGCGGTCCGGCTGGACGCCGACCTGCACCAGGCCCTGCGGGACCTGGCCGCCGCGCGCGGCGCCAGCATGTTCATGGTGCTCCAGGCCGGACTCGCGGCCCTGCTCACCCGGCTCGGCGCCGGCACGGACATCCCGGTCGGCAGTCCGATCGCCGGCCGTACCGACGAGGCGCTGGACGAGCTCGTCGGCTTCTTCGTCAACACCCTGGTGCTGCGCACCGACACCGGCGGGGACCCCGGCTTCGCCGAACTGCTCGGCCGGGTCCGGCAGAAGGCGCTCAGCGCGTACGACCACCAGGACGTGCCGTTCGAGTACCTGGTCGAGGTGGTCAACCCCGCGCGGTCGCTGGCCCACCACCCGCTGTTCCAGATCATGCTGGCCCTGCAGAACGCGCCGCTCGGCGAGTTCGCGCTGCCGGGGCTGGAGACCGGCCACCTGGAGGCGCCGACCGGGACCGCGCGGGTCGACCTGACCTTCAGCCTGGCCGAGCAGTTCCGCCCGGACGGGGCCCCCGACGGCCTGGTCGGTGCCGTGGAGTACGCCACCGACCTGTTCGACGCGCCCACCGTGGAGCTGCTGTTCGAGCGCCTGGCCCGTCTGCTGCGCGCGGCCGTCGCCGACCCCGACCGGCCGATCAGCCGGATCGACATCATGCCCGTCGAGGAACGCCGCCGACTGCTCGCCGGCTCCAACGGCGCCGCGGCCGAGCTGCCCCGGGCCGCGGTGCCGGAGCTGTTCGCCCGCCAGGTGCGGGCCACCCCGGAGGCGGTCGCGGTCGTGGCCGGCGGCACCGAGCTGACCTACGCGGAGCTCGACCAGCGGGCCGGCCGCCTGGCGCGGGCGCTGATCCGCCAGGGCGTACGGCCGGAGACGCCGGTCGCGGTCATGCTGGACCGCTCGGCGGAGCTGGTCGTGGCGATCCTGGCGATCATCAAGGCCGGCGGCGCCTACGTGCCGCTGGACTCGCGCTTCCCCTCCTCCCGGATCGACCTGATCCTGCGGGAGAGCGGGGCCGCCCTGGTGCTCACCCGGGAGGTGCTCACCGCACTGGTGCAGTCCGAGGCCGCCGATCCGTCCGACGTCGAAGTCCCCTGTGAACCCGGGCAGTTGGCGTACATCATGTACACCTCCGGCTCGACCGGCCGACCGAAGGGCGTGGCCGTCACCCACCGTGACGTGGCGGGCCTCGCGCTCACCCCCGAATGGCGGGGCGGTGGACACGAGCGGGTGCTGATGCACTCCCCGACGGCCTTCGACCTCTCCACCTACGAGCTGTGGGTCCCGCTGCTCAACGGCGGCCGGGTCGTGGTGGCGCCGCCGGAGCAGCTCGACCTCGACCTGCTCCAGCACACGATCACCTCGAACGGGGTGACCGGACTGTGGCTCACGGCCGGACTGTTCCGCCTGGTCGCCGAGGAGCGCCCGGGCCTGCTCGCCGGGGTGCGCGAGGTGTGGACCGGCGGCGACGTGGTCTCCCCGGCCGCCGTCGCCCGGGTGCTGGCGGCCTGCCCCGGCATCGCGGTGGTCAACGGCTACGGGCCCACCGAGGCCACCACCCTGGCCACCTGGCACCCGGTGGGCGACCTCCCCGAACACGCCGCGACCGTGCCGATCGGCCGGCCGATGGCGAACACGCGCGCCTACGTGCTCGACGACCGGCTGCGCCCGATGCCGACCGGCATGGTCGGCGAGCTGTACCTCGCGGGGACGGGCGTGGCCCGCGGCTACCTCGGGCGGGCCGGCCTGACGGCGGAGCGCTTCACCGCCGACCCGTACGGGCCGTCCGGCAGCCGGATGTACCGCACCGGCGACCTCGCGTCGTGGCGGACCGACGGCGCGCTGGACTTCGCCGGACGCGCCGACCACCAGGTCAAGCTGCGCGGCCTGCGGATCGAGCCCGGCGAGATCGAGGCCGTCCTGGCGGGCTGCCCGGGCGTCGTCCAGGCGGCCGTGGTCGCCCGCGAGGACCGGCCGGGCGACAAGCGCCTGGTCGCCTACCTGGTGCCCGCCCCCGAGGGCGCGCCCGAGGCGGCCGAGCTGTCCGGCCGGCTGCGCCGCGACCTGCCCGACTACATGGTGCCGGCCGCGTTCGTCACCCTGGACGCGCTGCCGCTGACCGCCAACGGCAAGCTCGACCGGGCCGCCCTGCCCGCCCCCGAGTACGGGGCCTCGGATGCCGGACGCGGACCCCGGACGCCGCAGGAGCAGTTGCTGTGCGGTCTCGTCGCCGAGGTCCTCGGCCGGGAGCAGGTGAGCATCGACGACAACTTCTTCGACCTGGGCGGGCACTCGCTGCTGGCCGCCCGCCTGGCCTCCCGCGTCCGCGAGACGCTCGGCCTGGAGTTGGGCCTGCGCATGCTGTTCGAGGCGCCGACCGTGGCCGGTCTCACCGAGCGCCTGGTCATGGACAATCCCGACGACGCGTTGGACGTGGTGCTGCCGCTGCGTTCGACCGGGACCGGCACACCGCTGTTCTGCGTCCACCCCGGCGGCGGCATCAGCTGGTCGTACAGCGGACTGCTGAACCACCTCGGCCCGCAGCACCCGGTCTACGCCATCCAGGCACGCGGCCTCGGCCGGCCCGAACCCCTGCCGACGTCCTACGAGGAGATGGCGGCCGACTACGCCGACCAGATCCAGAAGATCCAGCCGGAGGGCCCGTACCTGCTCCTCGGTTGGTCCGCCGGCGGGCTGATCGCCCACGCGCTCGCCTGCGAGCTGCAGTCGCGCGGCGAACGGACCGCACTGCTGGCGATCCTCGACGCCTACCCGGTGAAGGACGTGCAGTTCGCGGAGGTGCCGGTGCCCACCGTGCGCGACGTGCTCGTCGGGGTGCTCGACGTCGACCCGGACGAGCTGGGCGACCAGGAGATCACCTACGCCGAGGTTGCCGAGGTCCTGAACCGGCGGGGCAGCGCGCTGGCCGGCCTGAACGAGCGACAGATCGAGGTGATCGTCGAGATCATGATCAACAACGCCAAGCTGGCGGTCGACTTCGTCCCCGGCAGGTTCGGCGGAGACCTGCTGCTGTTCAACTCCACGATCGACCGGGCCGAGGACAACGCGGGGCCCGCAATCTGGCGCCCGTACGTCGCCGGCCGGATCGAATCCCACGAGATCACCACCCGGCACGACCGGATGACCCAAGCCGGCTCGCTCGCCCAGATCGGGCCGATCCTGGCCGCCAGGATCACCGAGACGACCGGCGACACCGACGGCACCACCACCCTTTCCCACCAGGAGGACTGACCCATGACCAACCCCTTCGACGACCAGGACGGCACCTTCCTCGTGCTCGTCAACGACGAGAACCAGCACTCGCTCTGGCCCCAGTTCGCGGACGTCCCCGACGGCTGGACCGTCGCCCACGGCCCCGACACCAACGCCGCCTGCCTGGAGTACGTCGAGAAGTCCTGGACCGACATGCGGCCCAGGAGCCTCGCCGACGCCATGGACGCCCAGCGGTAACGCGGCCCGTTGTGAATGCGACCGACACCACGGACGAGGCCCGCCCCGCGGCGGGCCTCGCCCCGCCCCACGACTTCGCCGCGGACCTGCTCACCCCCGAGGCCCGGCGGGACCCGTACCCGTTCTACGCCCGCATGCGGCGCGAGAGCCCGGTCCACCGCAGCGCCGAGGGCATCTGGCACCTCACCCGGTACGCCGACGTCGAGGCGGCCCTGGGAGACCTGCGGCTGTCCAACGACCGGGACCGGATGACCCGCGCCTACGGCGCGCTCGGCGGCGACCTGAAGGCCTTCAGCCGGCTCACCGACCGGCTCGGCCGGGTGATGACCAACACCGACCCGCCGGACCATGCCCGGCTGCGCAAGCTCGCCAACCGCGCGTTCACCGCCCGGCGGGTCGAAGCCCTGCGCGACGGCATCCAGCGGATCGTCGACCGGCTCATCGACGAGGCGCTCGCGGCGGGCCCGGCCATGGACCTGATCGAGGCGGTCGCCTCCCCGCTGCCGATGTCCGTCGTCTGTGAGCTCTTCGGCATCCCGCCCGAGGACCGCCCGCAGGTCAAGACCTGGTTCCGCCGCTTCGGCCGGCTGGGCGAGGACATCGACAAGTCCGAGGAGGCGATCGGGCAGTACGAGGAGTACCTGTCCGGGCTCATCCGGCAGCGCCGGCGCGAACCGGGCGACGACCTGATCAGCGCCCTGGTCGCGACGCAGGCGCAGGACGACCGGCTCACCGACTCCGAACTGCTGTCCACCTGCTTCGTCCTGATCACCGCGGGCGACGAGACCACCACCCACCTGGTCGGCAACGGCGTGCTCGCCCTGCTGCGCCACCCCGGCCAGCTGGCCCGGCTGCGCGAGGACCCGGGGCTGATCCGCGGCGCCGTCGAGGAGCTGGCCCGTTACGACACGGTGACCCAGGCGATCGTCCGGGTCGTCGCGGAGGACCTGGAGATCGGCGGACGGACCCTGCGGGAGGGCGAGTTGGCGTACCTGTTCCTCGGTGCGACCAACCGCGATCCCGAGCGCTTCGAGGACCCCGACCGGCTCGACCTGACCCGCCCCGGCAACCGGCACCTGAGCTTCGGCCACGGACCGCACTTCTGCCTCGGCGGCCCGCTGGCCAAGCTCCAGGTGGAGGTGGCCGTCAGCACGCTGGTCCGCCGGCTCCCGCAGCTGCGGCTGGCCGACGAAGCCGCCGGCGGGGCGGCCCTCGAATGGCGGCCCAACCCGCTGCAACGGCGGCTGAGCGCCCTCCCGCTCACCTACTGACACCCGACCGACGACGAAGGAGAACCGACCATGACCCGAGAGTTCGAGGTCCGCAAGGAACAGGACCTGCCCGCGACACCCGAACAGGTCTGGGCCGCGGTCGCCACCGGCGCCGGCAACCTGGGCTGGCTGTACCCGATGGAGGTCGAGCCGCGCGTCGGCGGAAAGGCCACCCGGTCCGACAGCACCGTCGTGGTGTGGGAGCCGCCGAGCCACTTCGCCGTCCGGGCGACCCTGGGCGACGAGTTCTCCAACACGCTCAGCTACCGGATCGAGCCGGTGGACAGCGGAACGAGCCACCTGCGGATGGGAATCCACTGGGTGCACGAGGGCGTCTGGGACGCGACCTGGGACACCAAGGCGGACGCGGCCGAGAAGCACGTCCACTTCTACCAGCACGGCCTCGCCGAGTACCTGCGGCACTTCGGCGGCCGCCCCGCCGTCTACGTCAAGGCCCAGCGCCCCGAACCCACCGCCGACCCGGCCGACTTCGCCGTCCTGCGCCGACGCCTCGGCCTCGCCGAGGACGCTGCCGTCGGCGACCGGCTCGAACTCCACGTCCCCGGTACGGACGGCGGCCCGGAGGCGGTCGTCGTGGACTGGCTCAGCCCCGACTTCATCGGCCTGCGCGGCCCGGACGCGCTGTACCGGTTCTTCAACGGCGGCACCTGGAACTGGCCGATCTGGCTGGGCCACCACCTGTTCGCCGAGGGAGCGGACGAGGAGCAGGCGACCAAGGCGTGGAGCGCCTGGCTCAACGGCTCCTGACCCGCCGTACGACAGACAACCGGAGGATCACTGGTGGAAGAAACACTGCTCTACGCCGCCGAACTCGTCGAGGAGGGCGGCACCTACAAGCTCGTCGTGCAGGACGTGGTCCGGGACACCGTCCAGGTCACCCCCGTCCCCAAGACCGCGGTGGACAGGCTCCCGACCTTCCTGTCGGTGCTCAGTGCCAAGCTCAACCCCGCACCGGCCCGCGGCCGCCGGTAGGACGCCTCACACCCGAAGAGGCCGGCGCCGCGCCCCGGCGCCGGCCTCTTCGCCGTTCAGCCGCTGATGCTCGGCCGGCCGTTCTCGACGTGGCCCATGAGGCGGCGGCGGAAGGACGCGTCCTCGGCGATCGCGAGGTCCAGGTCGTACCAGCCGTCGGCGGCATCGGTGTCCCAGGCGAGGACGAGGGGTTTGCCCGTGACGACGGTCCCGGTCAGCGCCTTCGCGGTGCTGTAGTGCCGGGGCGCCACGGTGACGGTCTGCGGCGTGGCGCTCGGCGACGTGATCGTCAGGGTGAGAACGCGCTTCGGGGCGGTGGCGATGGCGGTGGCCACGGAGGTGTCGGCTGCGGCCCCGGCGGCCTTCCCGGCGAACTCGCGGCGGAATCCGTTGGGGCCGGTGAGGTAGAAGTCGTAACTTCCTCCGCGCACCGGCACTTTGGTGGCGGGCGTGGTGGTGCCGAGCACGTCGAAGTGTCGAGGGGCGTCGTAGGCGCCGGACGTGCCGACGTTGTCGTACAGGGTCAGGTGGACGGCGGCGGCGCCGGTGTTGGTCGGCTGGAGGACGAACGCGCCCTGCTTCTGGTCCAGGGCGCCGTGGGCGTCCGGCTGGTACGGCAGCGGGCGGGCCAGGCGCCGGGTGGGGTCGGCGGGTTGCGGTGGCGGGTCGCCGGTGCGGTCGAAGTCGAAGACCGAGGTGAGGTTGCCGGCCACGGTGCGCCGCCAGCGGCTGATGGCGGGCTGCCGTACGCCCAACCACTCCTCCAGGAACCGGATTTGTGAGGTGTGGTCGAAGACCTGGGAGTTGACGTAGCCGCCCACGGTCCACGGGGAGACGACGATCATCGGCACGCGCATGCCCAGGCCGATGGGCTCCTTGCCGACGTACTCGTCGTCGACGCCCTGCGGGGGCACCGGCGGCGGCACGTGGTCGAAGAAGCCGTCGTTCTCGTCGTAGCTGATGAACAGCACGGTGGAGTCCCACATGTCCTCGTCGGAGGCGATGACGTCCAGGACCTGGGCGACGACCTCCTCGCCGGTCATGGGGGCCGAACCGCCGTCGCCCGGGTGCTCCGAGTCCGCGTCCGAGGGCACCAGGTACGAGACCCGGGGGACCCTCTTCGCCGCCACGTCCTGGGCGAACGCGTAGACGAAGTCGCGGTAGTTCTTCGGGTTCTGCTTCGAGTCCGGCGGGGGCGGGCAGCGGAAGAGCCCGCGGTCGTAGAGGCTCCGGTCGGCCGGCGGCAGGTCGGCGACCGCCTTGGCGAGGGCCTCCACGTCCTCCGGGCGCACGCGCTTCGGATCCTTGTAGAAGTCGTACAGGCTCAGGTAGTCGAGCTTGGCCGTCTTCAGCACGGTCTGGAAGATCCGCTTGAACTCGGCGTGGAAGTCCAGGTTGTTGTCGTAGTAGTTGTCCCAGCCCTGGTAGACGCGCCAGCTGATCCCGTCGGAGCCGAAGGGGTCGTTGTTGCCCTCCAGGATCTCGGGGTAACTGGACCAGTTGTAGCCCGGCGTCCGGTCCCCCGCGTAGGTCGCATCGGGGTTCTCGCGGTCGTGCGCGGCCGATCCGGTGACCCGCGACCCGTCGGGCTCCCAGCCGCCGAATCCGCTGAAGAGGTAGTTGCGGTTCGAGGTGGTCTCGCTCATCACCGAGCAGTGGTAGGCGTCGCACACGGTGAACCGCTCGGCCAGCGCCCGGTAGGTGCCGACGACCTCCGGCTGGTCGAAGTAGCCCATCGTGACGGTCCCCTTGGCCTTGATCCACTGGTCGTAGCGGCCGTTGTTCCACGCCTGGTGGCCGGTGGGCCAGGTGTGGGCCGCCGGCTCGGCCGTACCCTGGTCCGGTCTGAGCTGGTAGGGCCTCCGGGGCGTGGACGGGTGGTCCGGGTCGGGCTGGTCGAGGACGGTGCGGCCGTCGGTCCCGGGGAACGTGACGAGGTTGCGGTCGTCGTACCCGCGCACTCCTCGGAAGTTGCTGCCGAAGTAGTGGTCGAAGGAACGGTTCTCCTGCATCAGGAAGACCACGTGTCGGATGGCCTTCAGACCGCCGGGGCGGGGTTTGCGCTTGAGGGCCTTCAGCAGCGAGTCCGGCAGCGACGGAGCGCTCTGCGGGGAGTGGGGAGTGTTCACGCGTTCTCCTGGTCCGGCGTGGCGGGCGAACCGGAGGGTGCGTTCCCGGTGGCCCGGAGGTAGTCGAGGTAGATGAGGTCGCCCTTGGCGCCCTTGTTGAGATCGGTGTCGACGCGGGTGTAGCCCGTCTCGGGAGGGATCTCCTGCGATCCGTCCTTCCAGTGCGTGACGGTGAGGTCGACGACGGGCCGGCCTGCGCCTTCCTGGCGGGTGACGGCCAGGAACAGGGCCGTGCCGTGTACGGGCGTCCCCCTGTTGAGGTCGACCGGCAGCTTCTGGTACCCGGCGGGCGGCTTCTCGTCGTCCTTCAGGACGCGGATGCCGGTGACGGGCCGGTCGTCGGCGGACCGTTCGAAGACGAGGTACAGGTAGGCGCCGTGCGCGCCCTTGTTCAGGTCGACGTCGATCCACTCCCACCCGGTGGGTGTGTGGAACGGACTCCGCACCGGGTCGTCGTAGGCGACCAGGACGTTGACGTCTGTGACGAACTGACCCATGGGCAGGTCTCCGATCGGAGCGGGCGAACGTGGGCGGGGGAGGTGGGGTGGACGAAGGGACCGACGGCTCGGGGCACGTACGGGTACGTGAGACGCCCGGCCGGGGGCGGCCCGGCCGGGCGTCCAGCGCTGGGATGCGGCGGGTCCGGTGCGGTCCGGGCACCCGAGGCGGCCGTCAGCCCTTGGTGAGGCCTTCCCACTCGCTCAGCGGCGCCGGACCGTAGGTCTTGGTGTCCTTGTGCGGCTCCCCGTTGGCGACGTTGATCCGCACGAACCGGTCGCCGGAGAAGACCCAGTACTCGTTGCTGCCGTCCGGGACCTTCATGACGGCGTCGATCTTCGCGAAGTCCGACAGGCTGGGCCAGTCCTCGCGGATGGTGCCCTTGAGGATGAGCTTGTCCGGGTACGGGTGGCTGCTCGTCACGGTGATTTCGACGCGCCGGTAGTCGGTGTTGGAGAACACCCAGAGCTGGTTCGGCTTGTCGGGAACGGCCATCACCGCGTCGACACGGTTGAAGCCCATGCGTGAGCCTTTCTGAATTCATCTGTTCGTGTGCCGCCGAAGCTGTGCTCGGGCGGATCTGAGGCTCAGTCCCATGGCTCGCGTGCGGCGAGGAATGTCGGGGAGGAGCGCCGCGAACCACGCTAGGTCGGCCGGTCCGGGGGCGCGATGCGAAAAGGCCTGGTGACCTGCATTCCAGTGACAGGTAATTTTGCTACGAACCTTTGGCGCGAGAAGCGCGAGAAGTCGGTCCGGCGCTTCGGGAGGCCTTGACGGCCTGCTCCGCGGCCGTCCGGGACCGAGGACGAGCCGCCTCCCCGCCGACGGCTTCCGCGAGGCTCGACGACGGCGTTCCTTCGAGTGGACCGGTGACCGGTGACCGGTCGCAGCCGGGGGAGTGTGCCTGACACCCCACCCGGTCGGCTGCGTCAACGCGGCCGTCGAGACGCGGGGGCGTGGGGTGGGGCATGGGGCGGGAATGGCTTGAGTCGATCGTGATTCATATGATGGACAGCCAGTAGTTGTTTTGCCGGTGTCATGATCCTCGGAGGGCGCCCCGGACCAAGGTGCGCCCATGGAACCGGGCCGGTCTCCGGATTCGCTCCGGTCCTCGGGCTTGATTCAGGGAGTATCATGCGCGGCACCGTGCTCGCCGACCGCTACCGGCTGGTGGACCTGCTGGGCGGCGGGTCGATGGGCGACGTGTGGCTCGCCGAGGACGAGGTCCTGGGCCGCCGGGTCGCGGTCAAGGTGGTGAAGCCGGCCCTGCTGGACGAATCCGGCTTCGCCGAACGCTTCCACGCCGAGGCCCGCGTCATGGCGCAGCTGCGCCACCCGGGCATCGTCGGCGTCTACGACTACGGGCACAGCGCCGTGGACGGGCGGCCCTCGGTCGGCTACCTGGTCATGGAGCTGATCGACGGGGAACCGCTGAGCGCCGTGCTGGAGCGCCACGGCGCGCTGCCGGTGGAGGAGACCCTCCGGATGGCGCTCCAGGTGCTGGAGGCGTTGGAGGCCGCGCACGAGTCCGGGGTGGTCCACCGGGACATCAAACCGGCCAACCTGATGGTCCGCGGCGACCGGACGGTGATCGCGGACTTCGGCATCGCCCGGCCCGGCTGCGACGCCCGGCTGACCGTACCGGGCATGGTGCTCGGCACCGCCGCCTACCAGGCGCCCGAACAGGCCTCCACCGGGACGGTCACCGCCTCGGCGGACCTCTACGCGCTCGGCGTCGTCCTCTACGAATGCCTCGCCGGCAAGCTCCCCTTCGACGGGGAGACCGCCCTCGAACTGATCCTCAAGCACCTGACGGAGCCCGTGCCGCCGCTTCCGGAGGACGTGCCCGCGCCGGTGTGGGCGCTGGTCGAGCGGGCGATGGCCAAGGATCCCGGCGAGCGCTGGCCCGACGCGGCGGCGATGGCCGCGGCGGTACGGGACGCCCTCGCACCGGCCGAGGAGACGGCGCCGCCGGCTCCGGTCGGGCCCCGGCCGGTCGCCGGACGCGCACCGTGGGCCAGGTTCCGCCTGCGCGGGCTGATCGGGGTGACGGCGCTGTCGCTGCTCTGCGTGGTCGGGGCCTCCGGCGCGACGGTGATCCGGTCCGACGAGGACGGCGCGCCGGACGCCGCCGCGGTCGCGGGCCCGGTGGCCGGCCTCTCGGGCCCGGCCGTTCCCGCGGCGGTGGCAGCCGACCGCCAACCCGCCGGACAGCAGCCCGCCGAGCCGACGGCCCCGGTGCCGTCGGCCGGACCGGAAGCGGGCGGGAGCCCCACGCCCGGCGCCGAGCCCGAGCCGGTCGCCGGGCGGACCTCCGCCGGGCCCGTCCGGCCCGGTGTGCCGGTTCCGGCCTCCGGCGCGCCCACCGCCGGCCAGAACCCGGCCCCGCCCGCGCCGACCTCCGCCTCCCCGTCCCAGCCCGGTGTGCCGGCTCCGGCCTCCACGGCGCCCACCACCGGCCAGAACCCCGCCCCGCCCGCGCCGACCTCCGCCCTCCCGTCCCCGCCCGCTTCCCACGAACCGCCCACGCCCACACCGTCCGCGACGTCGGCGCCGCCCACGCCGCCCACACCGGAGCCGAAACCGCAGCCGCAGCTGCCCTCCCAGGCACAGATCGCCAGCGTCGGCGGCGCGCTGGACAACTCCTACTCCGGGGACCAGAACGGCAACCGAGTCGGCACCTTCAGCGTCAACGGCACGTCGGCCCAGGTGTGGCGGCTGGAGAAGGTCTTCGAGGGGAAGTACTTCCTGCGCAACGCCTCCAGCAACTACACCAAGGTGCTGGACCTGGACACGGGCGACGGGCGCGTGCAGATCTGGACGAGCCCGCCGTTCACCGACAACCAGCTCTGGTCCTTCACGCAGGTTCGGGGTGGCTACCAGATCGTCAACGGCGCCACCAAGGGCTGTCTGACGTCCGACGGAGCCGGTTACTACGTCAGGGTGGCGGCCTGCTCGAACGCGGAGAACCAGGTGTGGGAGCTGCGCTGAGCCGTCGGCCCGCCAGCCGAACACCCCCGGGGCGAGGGGAGGATCACGCCGGCAGCCAGGACGGCCACTGCCGGCGGGGCCGGTCGGCGGCCCCGCCGAGACCGATCAGGGCGCGCAGCCGGTCGGCTTCGGGGGAGCCGATGGAGGCCAGGATGTCGTAGGCCTCCGACCGGCACGCCCGGGCCGCGTCCTCGGCGCCGCCGCGGTCGGCGAGCGCGTCACCGAGCGCCGCCAGGGCCAGCCCCCGCCCGCGGCGGTCGCCGTCGAGCGTCAGCACCTCGACCGCCCGGTCGGCCGCCTCCACCGCCTCGTCGCCGCGGCCGACGGCTCGCAGCGACTCGGTGAGCCGCAGGAGCGTGCGGCCCGTCCGGCGCCGGTCGTCCGGCCGCAGCAGGGCGAGGGCGCCGCGGTGGTGGCGCAGGGCCTGCTCGAACTCGCCGCGATCGTGGGCGATCGTCCCCAACGAGTCGAGGGCGAGCGCCTGGAGCTCGTGGTCGGCGAGCTGGTGGCAGATCAGCAGGGACTGGTCGACGACGCGGACCGCCGCCTCGGGCCGGCCGAGCTCGGTGAACGCACCGGCCAGGTTGAGCAGTTCGCCCGCCACCGAGCGCCGGTCGCCGAGCCGTTCCCAGACCGCGATCGCCGCCGCGAAGCCGTCGACCGCGTCGCCCGGCCGACCGACCTGGAGGAACAGGGCGGCCAGCGAGGCGTGGGCCAGGGCGAGCAGCGGCCCCGGCAGGCCGTGGGCGATGCACAGGTCGCGGGACCTGATCAGCTCGCCGAGGGCCGCGGGTTCGGAGCCGACCTCGGTCAGCAGCCGACCGAGCACCAGCCGGGCCCTGACCTCGGCCGTTCGGTCGCCCTGCCGGACGGCGGCCTGGAGCAGGACCTTGGCCGCGTGCCCCAGCGGCCGGGCGGCCTGGCCGGTCTCGCACAACAGGCTGCCCCCGAGCAGCAGTTCGGCCACCAGATCGAGCCGGGGTGGCCGGGGGAGCCCGGCGTACTGGCCGACCAGAGCGCCGATGCCGTGGTACTCGCCGCGACCGCGGGCCACCGCGCGGCAGTCGGGAGCGTACGGTGCACCGGCGCCGGTCAGGGCCGCGCGGGTGGCGGCCGGGCCGAGGGCCGCGACGGTCTCGGCGTGCTGGCGGATCACCAGGCGGGTGAGGACGGCGGCCGGGCGGTCCGCCTCCGGGGCCGAGCCCGTGCCGGCCTCGACGTCGGCCGCTGTCTCCGGGACGAGCCGCTGGGCGAAGGCGCGCAGCAGGTCGTGGTACCGGTAGCGGTCCGGCGGCGCGGTCTCCAGCATCGAGCAGTCGACCAGCGACTCGGCCAGCTCCTCGGCCTCGTGCTCGGGCAGGTCGAGCACCGCCGCGACCGCGCCCGGCGACAGGTCGGGCACGTCCGGCACCGCCAACAGACAGAAGGCCCGGGCCTGGTCGGGCGTCAGCTGGTCGTAGCCGAAGCGGAACGCCGACTCGACGGCGAGGTCCTCGGTGCGCAGCACGTCCAGCCGGCGACGATTCTCGGACAGCTTGTCGAGCAGCCGGGCCATGGTCCAGCCCGGCCGGCAGGAGAGGCGGGCGGCGAGGATGCGCACGGCCAACGGGAGGTGACCGCAGAGCCGCACGAGCTCCCTGGCCGTGTCCGCCTCGGCCCGCAACCGCTGCCCGCCGACCACCTGGCCGAGCAGGTCGAGGGCCTCCTCCGGGGCGAAGGCCGGCAGCTCGACGACGTGCGCGTTGGGAAGTGAACCGAGCCTGGCCCGGCTGGTGACGAGCACGGCGCAACCGGGCCGGCCGGGCAGCAGCGGCCTGATCTGTTCGGCGTCCCGGGCGTTGTCGAGGACCATCAGCACGCGTCGGCCGGAGAGCAGCGAGCGGAACTGGGCGGAGCGTTCGGCGAGCCCGGCGGGCAGCGCCTCCGCCGGCACGCCGAGGGCGCGGAGGAAGGCGCCCAGCACCTCCTCGGGCGGGGTCGGGCGGCCGTCGGCCCCGTGCAGGTCGACGTAGAGCTGGCCGTCGGGGAAGTCGGCGGCCAGGCCGTGCGCGACATGGACGGCCAGGGCCGTCTTGCCCATGCCGCCCAGGCCCGACACCGTCGCCACGGGCACGGTGCGGGGCGCGAGCAGGACGGCCCGCACCGCTTCCGTCTGCGCCTCGCGGCCGGTGAAGTCGGCGAGGTCGGCCGGTACCTGGGTCGGCCGGATCGGCGCGTGGTACGGCGGGCGGGCCGTGGTGGTGGTGTCGGGCCTGGGCGGCGCGGGCGCCACGAGGGCGGTGTCGGCCACCAGGATCCGGCGCTGCAACTCGCGCAGACCGGGCCCGGCGGCGACGCCGAGCTGCGCCCGCAGCCGCCGGTCCGTGTCGCGGTACACGCTCAGGGCCTCGGCCTGCCGCCCGGCCCGGTAGAGGGCGAGCATCAGCAGCTCGGAGAACCGTTCCCTGAGCGGGTGCTCGGCCGCGACCGCGGTCAGTTCGGCGACGGCCTCGCCGGACGGTCCGGCCTCGATCTCGGCCTCCAGACACGACTCCAGGACGGTCACCCGGCGTTCGGTCCACTCGCCGCGCTGCCGCTCGGCATAGGGGCCGGAGAGTCCGGACATCGGCTCGCCCTGCCAGAGGGCCAGTGCCAGGCGCAGCGTCGCGGCGGCGCGGGCGTGCTCCCCGGCGCCGCTGAGCTCCTTCGCCGCGCCGACGAGCTCCTCGCAGCGGTGGGTGTCCAGCTCCCCGGGATCCACGGTGAGCAGGTAGCCCCCGCTGAGCGAGGTCAGCGGGGCGGGCCCGAGGACGCGGCGCAGGCGGTGGACGTACGTCCGGATCACGGCTACGGGCTTGGCGGGCGGCTCCTCGCCCCACAGGTCGTCGACGAGCTGACCGGTCGACACGGGGTGGTTGGCCCTCAGCAGCAGCGAGAGCAGCAGGTTCCGCTGCTGCGGCGACCCGAGTGCGAGTTCGCCGCCGTCCCGCCACCCCCGTATCGGTCCCAGCACCGTGAACCGCAACCCACCCACCGACCGTTCCCCTCTGCCTGCAAACGAACCCCCGGGCGCATGATACCGACCGCATCACCGCTGGCCGGGGCTGCTTCTCGCGGGGTCGGCCGCGGGGAGACGAAGGGGAGACGAAGGTGTCCGTAGAGGGCGGCCGACGCGGCAGCGGTGAAAAAAAAGAAGGTGCCCCGCCCGCGCGACATGCTGACGCCTTACGTAGTCATGAGGGGTATGCACGGGGATCACAGGACAAGGGAACAGGCGGGAACCGAGTGAAATCAGCACAGGAGGATGAGTACCTGGCGTTCGTGGCGGCGAGGGCGAAGGCGCTGTACCGCTCCGCGTACGTCCTCGCGGCCGGCGACGCGCATCTTGCCGAGGACCTGGTCCAGGAGACCCTCAGCCGGGTGTACGTGCACTGGAAGCGGGTGGCCAAGGCGGACAACCCGGCCGCCTACGCCCAGACGGTCCTGGTCCGCACCTTCCTCAGCCTGCGGCGTCGACGGAGCAGCGGCGAGCGCCCCATCGGGAACATGCCCGACAGCGCGGCGGCCGGCCCCGACACCGCACTGCGACTCACCCTGTTGGACGCGCTCGGCCAACTTCCGCCCCGCGACCGGGCGGTGCTGCTGCTGCGCTACTGGGAGGACCGCAGCATCGAGGAGACCGCCCGGATGCTCAAGCTGAGCAGCAGCGCGGTCCGCTCCCAGGGCACCCGGGCGCTCGGCAGGGTGCGTGCCCTGCTCGGCGACAGCCTGTCCGACCTGGTTCCGCACTGAGCATCGGTGCGCGCAGGTCGAAACCGCCACGAAGCCCCCATCAGCGACAGAAATAGGTGACGCCAGCATGCCGTTCGAAGCAGACCTCGCACACGCCCTGGACCGCACGACCGACTCCCTCGAACCAGACCTCACCACGCTCATGCGCGGAGCCGTCCAGCGCGGGCGAAGCCGCCGGCGTCGGCGCACGGCCGGCGTCATCGCCGGGGTCGGCGCCTGCACCGTGATCGCGGCGGCCGGCCTGGTGATCCCCGACGTGCTCGCCGGGATGCACTCCGAAGGATCCGACATCAGGGTGGCGGCGATGGCGATGCCGCGTTCCGCGATCACCGACACCCAGATGATCCAGGCTCTGGAGGCGTCGTTCCCCGGCGGCCGGTTCAGCGCGGAGAGCGGGCAGAGCAACAACCCCTCGGATCCGTCCAACGGGCGCGTCGCCAACGGCGGACTGGTCCTCGACGACGGGCACGGCGCCGCCTTCGTCGGTGTCTCGGCCGTGCGGCTCCAGCTGCCGCTCAAGGACGGCGACGGGCTGAGCTGCGAGTGGCAGCCCAAGCGTGACGGTGACACCTGCAAGATGAGCGAGCTGCCGAGCAGCGCCGAGATTCCCGGCGGGGCCCTGGTGATGTTCCAGCAGAACGCGGCCGCGCACCCGGTCCGTCCCGACACCGCCCGCCGCTGGACGGTGACGGTGACCCTGAAGTCGACCGGCGCGCAGCTTCAGATGGTGCAGTGGAACAGCACCGGCGGCGGCACCGGCGCCGAGACGCCGAAGCCGACCCGTGCCGCTCCTCCGCTCTCCGAGCAGCAGGCGGTGGCCGCACTCACCGGTGCCGCCTGGGCGCCGATCCTCGGCGCCGTCGGCTGACCCTGCGCGTCGCGTTCGTAGGGATTGCGTCCGCCGAGGTCGAGCACGGTCTGTCCGTGCTCGCCTTGGCGGGCGCGCCTTGGGCTGGGCATTTGTTTCGGGCGCTGAGTAGGGGTACTGTCAGCCAGTCGCTCGGCAGGGAGCACCGGACACGCATCGGCGCGGACGGTCCCGGGGCGGCCAATCCTTTCGAAACACCACGTCCCGGGTTCGGGCCGGGTCGGCTTGCTATGTGCGAGCGAGGCCCGGTGTGTATATCGGTGTGCTCGTTTTATTGGATTGCGGTCGATTCGCTTTTCGGAGTGGAGATCGGCTAGAGTTTGAAACGTCGGACGGGGCGTCAAGCCGCAGAGGACACCAGCGAGTTGGATGAACGAAGCGCCGGAAACGGAGCGGAAAACATCTGGTAAGCTGGGAACACGAAAGAACGAAGCGCCCGGAGGGCCCG
>NZ_JBFBIR010000057.1:0-53643 GCF_040685715.1 Kitasatospora sp. NPDC088264 | reverse complement strand
AGTTCTTCGCCGCCCTCGACGCCCTCCTGGCACGCGGTCAGCACACAGGCGCGATCCGCGCCGACCTCGTACCCGACGACCTCCACCGCATCGTCATCATGCTGGTCTCCGTACTGTGGACGATGGAACCCCACGAGAACGGCTGGCGCCGCTACCTGGCCCTCGTCCTCGACGGCCTCACCCCCACCGGGGCCCGCCCACTACCCTGCCCCGCCCCCACACTGCACACCCGCACACCCTGACACCGAGGCGGATGCCGGCCACCCTCGCGCGGTGGGGGCGGCCGACACCACCGACCGCTAGACCTGTCCGGTCGATCCTGCCGGAGAGGGCCTAGCGCGCCGGGTGCACCCGGATCGCCGAGGCCGGGCACATGGCGGCCGCCTCGCGGGCCAGTTCCGCCGCCCGTGCGCCGGGCTCGGCAACGAGCACGAAGACCTGCCCGTCCTCGTCCTGGTCGAACACCAGCGGCGCGGTCACCGCGCACTGCCCCGACGACACGCACCGCGAGGTGTCCGCCTCCACCCGCGCGACCGGCCGCTCGCGAGGCTGCTCCCCGTTCACCACAGGACCGGAACCTCGCTGAGGCCGCCCGCCAGCCGTTCGGCGTGGTCGCGCAGGCTCCGCGCGTCCACCGCCAGCCGCAGGCCGGGGAAGCGCCGGAACAGCGCGGTCAGCGCGACCTGCATCTCGGTGCGTGCCAGCACGTTGCCGATGCAGTAGTGACCGCCGTGCCCGAAGGCCAGGTGCGCGTTGGGGGAACGCGACGGGTCGAAGGTGTCCGGCTCCTCGAACACCCGCCCGTCCCGGTTCGCGGCGTTGATCGCCACCAGCACCGCCTCGCCCCGCGCGATCGCGGTCCCCGCGACGGTGACGTCCTCGCGGGCGTAGCGGGTCAGGCCCAGGCCACCGGGCGAGGCCATCCGCAGGACCTCCTCCACGGTGGCGCGGGCCAGCGTCTCGGGCTCGGCGGCGAAGCGGTCCCGCCGGCCGGTGTCGCTCAGCAGGAACAGGACTCCGAGGTCGATCCGGGCCGACGTCGTCTCGTGGCCCGCGAACAGCAGCCCCACCGCCAGCCGGGTCATCTCCCCCTCGGTGAACGAGGGGTCCTCCGCCTGCACGGCCAGGATGTCGCTGATCACGTCCTGTCCCGGCTTCTTCCGCTTCTCCTCGGCGATGCCGGCCACGTACGCCTCGAACTCGGCCATGGCCGCGGCGCCGTCGGCCCCGCCGTACAGCGCGGCGATCCGCTCCGACCAGCCGCGCAGCAGGCCCCGGTCCGCGACCGGCACACCCAGCAGCTCGCAGATCACCATCACCGGCAACGGGAACGACAGGTGGTCGTGCAGGTTGACGGCGCGTTCCGGCTCCCGTGAGCGCTCCTCCTCCATCGCGTCCAGGCAGGATGCGGCGAGTTCCCCGATCCGCTCGCCCAGCCGGCGCATCCGCGGCGCGCTGAACGCGGGCGCCAGCATCCGCCGCATCCGCGTGTGCTCGCGGTCCTCCTCCTCGGGCGTGGGGGCGGGGCGCGTGTGCAGCGCCGACTCCGAGATCCTCGGCGCGCCCTCGGAATCGGGGCGCAGCCGGGAGAACCGGGCGTCGCTCAGAACCTCCCGGGCCTCCTCGTAGCGGGTCACCAGCCAGGCCGGGTCGCCAGCGGGTGTCGTCACCCTCGTGATCGGACCTTCCTCGCGCAGACGCGCGAACAGCGGCGCCAGGTCCAGGGCGTCGGGGCGCTCGAAGGGTAACTGCGGTGCGGGGGCGGTCATGGTGGTCTCCTCACCGGCCAAAGGCCACAACAGCAGCGAACGCTTGGCAGAACCGCCCTCTCCTGCACGTCCGGACCAGGGCGGATGAGCGGCATCCCGGCCCAACAAGTGAGAGTCAGCTCTCTCTTCTCTCGGGAGCGTAACACCGTCGGCACGCACAGTCAGCCACCCGGCGAAATCGGCCTGTCCGGTGACCGGGCGGGGCCCCGGCTCGGTGAAGAACACCTGCGGCACGGCCCCCTCGGGGCATCAGCCGCGCCCGCACGCCGTCCGCTTCTGCCGGTCCTCGGCCGATCGCAGGACCGCCGGGCCACGCGGTCGCGTAGGCTCGCCCGGGTGCCGCCAAGGTGTGGGGCGGCGGCCGGGTCGCCGGGCGCGGCCGGGCCGGGCCGGGCCGGGAGGCAGGGGTGGGAGGCAGGGGTGGGTGTTGTCGGATCGTGCGCGGGCCGAATCGGTCCTCAAGGACGCGGCTGCCACCTGTGAGGCGCACCTGCGGCGCTGGGTCGGACAGTTGGAGGGCGCGGTCGGGCAGGTGGCGGCCTACCAGTTCGGATGGACCCGCGACGGATCCCCTCACCGGCGGCACGGCGGCAAGAACGTTCGAGCGGCCCTGGCACTGGGCTGCGCCCGGGCGGTGGGAGGGGACCCGGAGCGGGCGGTGCCCGCCGCCGTGGTGGTGGAGATGGTGCACAACCTGTCGCTGCTGTACGACGACGTCCTGGACGGCGACGCGCTCCGTCGCCACCGGGCCTCCGCCTGGGAGGTGTTCGGGCCGGGCGCGGCGACCCGGTCTGCCGACGCACTGCTGATGCTGGCGTTCGAGGTGCTCGCAGGCCCCGACGGCGAAGCATTCGCCGGTGAAGCCGTCGCCGGTGAAGCGTCGACGGCCCTGCTGGACACGCTCATCCAGCTCGCGGTCGGTGAGAGCCTGGACGTGCTGTTCGAGGCCGCGCCCCGCGTCGAGCTGTCCGAGTGCCTGGAGATGGTGTCGGGCAAGACGGCGTCGCTGATCTCCTGCGCCTGTCGGCTGGGCGCCCTCTACGGCGGCGGCGGGCCGGCGCAGGTCGAGACCCTGGCCGCGTTCGGACACGACCTGGGCATGGCGTTCCAGCTGGTGGACGACCTGCTGGGGATCTGGGGCGACGAAGCGGTCACGGGCAAACCGGTCTTCGCGGACCTGCGGGCCCGCAAGCTCTCGGTGCCGGTGGTGGCCGCGATGGCCTCGAACACTGCGGCGGGCGACGAACTGACCCGCCGCTACGCGCTGTCGGCCGGCCCTGGCCGGGCCGGGGAGGCGGAGCTGGCCCGGCTGGTGGAGGAGGCCGGCGGCCGGCGCTGGACGGTGGAGCGCGCCGCCGAGCACGCGGACGGGGCCCGACGCCGTCTGCGGAGCCTCGCCGACGGCCCCGGCGCGGTGGCCGGTGCCGTCGCCGACCTCGACGCGCTCTGCGAACTGATCGTCAACCGGTCGCACTGAACCGGTCGCCCCCGGCGCGGGAGGACCAGGGCGCCGGGGTGTCGAGGATGTGCGCACGACCCTGCCGGTAGAGCGCGGCGTCCACCTCCTTCAGGCGGCGCAGTTCCTGCGGCTCGTACAGGGCATGGACCACGGCCGGCTCGGCCCCGTGCCCGGCGGCCTCCAGCAGCGCGTTCGCCGCCGCCCGGCCGCTCTGGTTCGCGCCCTCCATGGTGGCCAGGTTCACCGGGCAGCGGACGAAGTCCCCGGCCATGAACAGGTTCACCGCGGCCGTCCGCGCCCGCGGGCGCAGCGTCCACGAGCCGGTGGTGTTGATCAGCAGGGCCTCGTCGTTGGTGGCGGGACCGGGGCCGTCGAGGTTCTTGACGGCCGGGTCCAGGTGCCAGGAGTGGAGCAGGCCGTCGTGGAGGGTCCGGCGGCGGCCGTCGTTGAGGGCGTCGGCGAGCTGGGCCCAGACCTCGGCGACGACCTCGGCCCGGGTGCAGTCGCGGGCCGGCTTGCCGTAGAGGATTCCGGGGGTGTCCCAGGAGGAGATGTCGACCGACAGGCAGTCGGCCACCGTCCCGTCGCCGTAGGTGGCGCGGAAGTCGGTGTCCCAGAACTGCGCCTGGCTGATGGAGGTCAGGGCCCACGGGGAGTCCTGGTAGATGACGTGGCCGCGGGTGATCGGGGTGGGCTCGGTGAGGTAGAACTGCAGGCCGACCATCCAGTCGGTGCGCAGGTCCGCCGTCTTCTTCAGCTCCGGGTCCGCCTCGGCCAGGCCGCGCTCCAGCAGCGCCCCGATCCGGTCGACCGGGAGCGCGCACACGTACCAGTCGGCGGCCGCTTCCCGCCGCCGGCCGCCCGGGCCGCGCAGGACGGCGCCGGCGACAGCGCGGCCCCGCACCGTCAGGCGCTCCACCTGCCAACCGAGTTCGAGCCGCACCCCCAGCCGCTCCAGGTGCCGCACCCAGGGGTCGATCCAGGCGGTGCTGGTCGGGGCGTTCAGGACCCGGTCGGCGGCCTGGGCCTCGCCCCGGCCGAGGAAGCCGTAGCCGAAGGCCTCCAGGAACCCCCCGACGGTGTGCGCGCTGCACACCTCCGCCCTGGCCGCCACGACCGTACGGGTCGCCCCGACGACGCACACCTTCCGGTACTCCTCGGAGGCGCCGTCGGCGGCGGTGAAGTCCCACCACGACATCTGCTCCCACTGCCCCAGCCGCCGCTGCGCGCTGCTGGTCATGTAGACGAGCAGCCGGTTGGCGAAGTACAGCAGTTCCTCGTTCAGCTCTCCCCCGGCGCCCAGCTTCATGCCCCGGGCCCGCAGGATCTGCAGGGGCGTCCTCGGACCGGCGGCCAGGGACACGTCGGAGACCGTCTCCCCGATCCTCCCCGACCGGGCGGACAGCATCTGCGGTGCCTCCCGCAGGTTGCCTTCCACCCCCGAGGGCGATCCCGGGAGGGGGATCCGCCGCATCGTGTCCGGCAGGCTCCGGTAGAAGCCGGGGAAGAACCGGAACCCGTGCTCGCTGGGCAGGTCGAGCCGCCCGCCGGTACCCGTCCCCGGAACCGAGGCACTACGGGCCTTCCCGCCCCACCCGGAGGGCTCCACCACGGTCACCTCGAAGCCGCGCTCCGCCAGCTCCATGGCCGCCGTCAGCCCGGCCACCCCACCGCCCAACACCGTGACCGTCCGGCCCGAACGCCCCGACACCGCACACCCCCTCCCCGGCCCACGGCCGCTCACCCGTCCCACCTGTCCCACCCGATCCGTACGGGAACGATAGAGCAGGTCGTGGCCGTCACCCCGGCGAAGCCCTTCCCCGCGACCCCCGGCACCCCGCGGCCGCGTTGTCGGCCCGAGCCGCCGGGCCGGCATCGACCTCGACATGTGGATCGACACGCAGGGCCGCACCCGCTACGCCGAGAAGCGATGGGCCACAGACGGAACACCGGTCGCCTTCACGATGGCTTTCAGCGACTACGGTCCGCCCGAGACCGTCGATCCCCCGACCACGACCGGCATCGCAGCTTGACTCTGCCGGGTAACTCGGGGTGGCCACGCACTCGTTTTCGCCCTGTCGGACGTCGACGAGTGGCGGGACGCGGGCCGTCACCGGCACGTCCAGTTCGCGTGGTATCGGGCCGACTGGAGTGGGTGTGTCGGCGAGGCGGTCGAGCAGCCGGTCAAAGGGCTGCCTGGCCGCCCTCGACGGCTGCCTGCTCGTCGTCGTCCGACGGGATGGACACGATCATCTTCTGCAAGTTTCCTTCGGCTTGCAGGAGTTGAGATCGCGTGGATTCCTTTGGACTGTCCACGGGTCTCGAACCCGGACCTGCCGGCGAACGGAGGCCTGGCAGCCGCGGGTCCCCGCCTGTAGCGCCACCCCATGACCGACGAGACCACGGCCAGGGCAGGCAGAGAGTTCTACACGTTCGACGGCCGGATCCTGGAGGTCTTCGGCAGCTCTCCGAAGCGGTTCCACATCCGGAACACGAACCTGCGGGTCGCGGGCCCCGACCGGAAGGGGAGGCGGACCGTCGAGATCGTCGCCGGCCCGCCCGAAGCCCCGGCGACGCAGCACACATGGCACCACTCGGCCGAGGAATGGCAGCAGGCACAGGGCCTGGAAGCCCTACTGGAACAGGTACGGGCGGGTATCGCGGCAGTCCGGGAGCACGGAGCCTGAGGGTTTTCCGCAACCGTGGTCGAGGACGGCCGCCGCGGCCCTGTCAGGAGTTCCGGTTCCTCCAGAAGGTCCTGTGCCACCGGACCTTGACCGATGGATGTGCCCGTCAGCCAACGGCTGACGCCGACGGGGCGAGCGCTGACGAATCGGTCCGTGACGGGTAGCCCCCCAGGACCGGTCCCGCCCCGCTGGACTCGTTCACCACCGCCGTCCTCGCCCGGGGAACGGAGGCCGTCGCCCGGGGGACGCCGGACGCGCCGTCACCGAGTAGGCCCTCGGGGCGCTGCAACGGTGTCCCCACCGCGCCGCCCCGGTCAGCGTCCGGCCGGGGCTGCCTGCGCGATGGGCCAGCGGGGGCCGCCCGGGCCGCCCTGCCATGCCCACTGCTCCTCAGGGGTGACGGTGATCCCGTAGTCGTAGCGGCCCGGCCGGCCGAGTTCCTCCCACCGGGTCCAGGCGGCGACCACCTCGTCCCCGAGGCGGCGCGGTCCGCCCTGAAGAAGCAGCGGCGCCTCGCCGTCACCGCGCGCGGTCACCGTCGCCCACGACCGGGTGCCGTCGTGGATCCAGGCGTTGAGGCCGTCGTCGTCCCGGGCGGTGAGCACCACAGCGTCCGGCACGGCCACCCGCAGGGCGAACCGCAGGTCCCAGTCGTCCAGCAGTTGCGAGTCACGGTCCAGCGCCTGGCGGGTCTCGGGCTCGGTACCGCCGCGCACCTGCGCGAAGGCGGCGCTGCCGGTGCTCGGCTGTGCCGGGCCGTGCCGGTCGCCCATGAACTGGGCCAGGCCCTGGACCCATCCTGTGGCGGACCGTCCGTCGTCGGCCACGGTCAGGGCGACGTGGCCCAGCCGCCCCCAGGGATAGACGATCCGTCCGCCCGGCCGTACCGCCGCCACCCAGGACCAGGGGACGGTCTCCACGGCGTAAGTGGCGTGGAGCCGGTCGACCGGGACGCCGCCGGGCGGGCCGCTGCGGGTGCCGTTGCCCAGGGTGACCTCGGCGTCGAGTCCGGCGGCCGCGAGGCGGGCGCGCGCGGATTCGGCCAGGTACCCGTCCACCTCGGTGGTCACGACCAGGCCGGGCCCGGCCCGCCAGGCGGCCAGCGCCGCCGTCCAGCCCTGGCCGGTACCGACGTCCCACACCCGGTGCCCCGGCTCCACCCTGAGGCTGTCCAGCATGTCCGCCACCACCGAGGGCGCGGACAGCGACGAGGACGGCCGGCCGCCGTCGAGCTGGGTGACGGCCGCGGAGTAGACGCCGGAGTACAACTCGGCCGCCCAGCCGTCCGGATCCGCCGAGCGGTCGAGCGGCACGTAGGCCCGGTTGTCCCACCGCCACAGCCGGTCCGGCGCGAACGCGTCGCGCGGCAGCGCGGTGAAGGCGCCACGCAGCCACGGCGAAGCGGCCGGCCACGCCCCGCACCGCTCCATCTCCGCGTCCAGGCGCGCCCGGCGCCCGGCCAAGTCCTCGTCAGCCACGGTTCTACTTGCGGTGCTTGCCGTCGGACGGCGGAGCCGGAGGGACCTCGCCGTCGGCGTTGTTGGGAGGCGGCGTGCCCTTCTGAGGATCCGGCGGCGGCTTCTCGTGCTCACCCATTTTGCTGCCCCTTCGGTCGTGTGCCGGACACGGTCGGCCGCCCATCCTCGCGCACCTCCACGCCACGCGGTAGACGGCGTGCAGGAGCACCCACGGGGCGCGCACGAGAGCGTCCGCCGCGCCCACGGGTCTTGGGTTCCAGCGGTCGACGCTCAGTCCTCCGAATCGGCGCTGCTCCGGTCGGCGTCCCGACGGAGGTCGGGCATCCCGAGGTGGACGGTAGACGGTTGCGCTGCACGCTCGCACATGGCCTCCAGCTTCTGCGCGGCGGCGGCCAGGGTGTCTCGATGGCGGCGACCTCGCCGAACCATCCCTGCTCCTTTGCCCCCTGGAGGCGGTCGACGAGGTTGGCGTGGATCTCCTGAAGGCGTGGCATCTGGGCTGGGTCCACCAGAAGTAGGGGCATCCGATACAGGCGTTTTGGGCCTCACTGCTTTCCACCACGGCTCCAGCGCGGGGCAGTTGGGCCCGACCTTCCATCTCGGCCGGGCCGGCCTGCTCGTCCGCGCAGACGTTGGCGATCCAGTGCCGCAGCTTGTCGCCTTCGCGGTTGGTCGTGATGATCACGAAGGTGCGGACGCGACCGGCGGCGGCCGTGAGCCCGGGTGAACGGGCGAGCAGTGCTTTCAGCTGCTGCTGGTCATCCTCGCGCAGGTGGCCGGGGTGGCCCATGATCCAGCGGGTGGCTTCGCGGGGCGAGGGAGGCCGTGCCGTCGGGGGTGTGGTCGCCCCGGACCGGCGGCCGGGATGCGGTGGAAGGACGTAGTCGCGCAGGGTGCGGCGGCGTGCGCCGCGTTCGCCGAGCTCACCGAGCTCACCGTGGAGTCGGGAGAGGTCCGTGCAGCCCTCGACTGCGCGGGCGACCTCTGCCTCACTGGACTCGCCTCCTGATCAACGCCACTCAACGACGCACTGTAGAGCAGCACTTGGCCGGAACCCGGTGAAGGAGAACGAGCGGGCAGGCCGGAACGGGCCTGGCCGGTTCCGGCCTGCCCAAGGTCCTTTCGAGGCTCCTGACCGGTGGTGAGACTGGTGACCGCCGCCAGGGAGCACCTGCCCGGGGCAGCACACCGGACCAGGTGTCACCGACCGCTGCTCCTGCAGGGCAGCCGTCACCTCCCGGTGTGCGCTCAGCGCCACGCACGGCCCGATCCCACCCCTTCCTCCCTGCTGGAGCTGTCATGCCTGCTGGAGCTGTCATGCCTTCGAACGCCTCCAAGCTGCTGCGCGTCACGCTCGCCGCCGCCATCGCCGCCTCCGGTGCCGTGGTCGTCACGGCCGTCACCGCCGGGAGTTCGTACGCGGCGACGACCTCCTCGGTCGGCGGCCAGATCACCCGATCGGAGATCCTCGCCCGTGCCCAGTACTGGTACGGCAAGTCCATCGGCTACGACCAGGGCGGCTCGTACCCGGACTCCTCCGGCCGCTCCTACCGCACGGATTGCTCGGGCTATGTCTCGATGGCCTGGCACCTCGGCACCAGCGCCAACACGCAGGGCCTCGCGGACAGCTTCACCTACCAGATCAGCCGCAGCGATCTGATGCCGGGCGACATCCTGAACTCGTACTACGACCACGTCATCCTCTTCGAGAAGTGGGACGACGCCGCCCGCACCACCTTCTCGTACTACTCCTTCGGCAGCACACCGGTGAAGCACCGGACCGGGGTCTCGATCAACGCCGCGGCCCTCGACTCGCACCCGAACGGCGACTACAAGGCACTGCGCTACAAGAACGTCGTCAACGACCCGGCGCCGGGTTCGGCGTGGGTGCCGGCGGTTGGTGACGGTAGTTCGGTGAGTGGTGTCGACGGCACGGCCTACACCTTCACCCGCAGCGTCGACGGTCATCTTCAGGGGACTGCCAGGTATCCGACCGACAAGTGGGCGACCGTCGACCTCACCAATGTCGTGGGCACTCCGATTTCGGCGGGTGGCGCGCCGAGTGCGTTCGCGATGAAGAACGGTGTCACCGGCGTGGCCAGCGCCAACGCCGCCAACGGCCACCTGCAGATCACGTATCGCGACGCCGCCGACAAGTGGGCCACCAGCGACCTCACCAACCAGGTCGGTACGCCGGTCACCGGGGGTGCGGTCCGTGCCACGACGGATCCCGATGGCACTCTCGCGATCTATTCCCGTGGTTCGAACGATGGCGGGCATCTGAGTCTCACCGCTCTCCAGCCGAACGGGAGTTGGGCCACCGTCGACCTCACCAACGTCGTCGGCACCCCGATATCGGCGGGTGGGGCGCCCGCGACCTTCACCCAGAAGAACGGGACCGTCGGTGTGGCCAGCGCGAATGCCGCCAACGGCCACCTGCAGATCACCTACAAGGACGCCGCCGGCCAGTGGGCGACCACCGACCTCGCCAACCAGGCCGGCACACCGGCCACCGACGGCGCGCTCAGTGCCACGACCGACTCCGACGGCACCCTCATGATCTACTCCCGCAGTGTCGACGGTCATCTCCAGGGGACCGCCAGGTATGCGAACGGCCAGTGGGCGACGGTCGACCTCACGAACGTCGTCGGTACCCCGGTCTCGGCGGGTGGCGCGCCCAGTGCTTTCACCATGAAGAACGGTGTCACCGGCGTGGTCAGTGCCAACGCCGCCAACGGCCACCTGCAGATCACCTACAAGGACACCGCCAACCACTGGGCCACCACCGACCTCACCAACAAAGTCGGCACCCCGGTAACCGACGGCGCCCTCAGCGCCACCACCGACCCCGACGGCACCCTCGCCATCTACTCCCGCGGCTCGACCGACGGCGGACACCTCAGCCTCACCGCCCTCCAACCCAACGGCCAATGGGCCACCGTCGACCTCACCAACATCGTCGGCACCCCCGCCAGCTGACCCACCACCCGAACCGAGATCGCAACGGCCCGGCTCTCCTCATGAGGGCCGGGCCGTCCGGCGTGGACGGGCGGAACCCCGCCCGCAGAGCAAGGCATCGGCGGCGGAATCGAGCCAGAAGTTCCGGCTGCCCCCCAGCGAGAGGGCATTGTGCTGAGGCCGTTGCCGTTGGTACGGCTTCCCGGACCCGCTCGGGGGTTCGAGCCCGGGAAGCCTCCCTCCACGGTGCCGGTAGCGGCCGCCGACAGCGCGCGGGGCTACGCCATGACGTCGACGGCCGGTGGGGTGGTCTGTTCCGGCGGCGAGGGCTCGGCTGCGCCGGTGGGTCCGCGCAGCAGGGAGGGAGGGAGGGAAGGAAGGAGCGGGAGGCGGCCACCGCCCCGAAGTGGCCGGCGGGTCGCAGGTAGCGCCGACCGGACTCCCGTCCGCGTTATCGCCGCAGGGAAAAACACCCCAGCCGGTATTTTCGAAGACCCTCGCAGGTACGACGATTCGGCACGGCAGGTCGAAGGGCTCGGGCGGGTGGGCGATTTCTGACCGTCCGGGTCCCGCCCGAGCCGTTCGGGGTCAACGGCCGGCGGTCTCCGGCTCCAACACGAAGACAGGGACCACCCGGTCCGTCTTCGTCTGGTATTCGGCGTAGTCCGGCCAGACCTCGACCGCGCGGGACCACCACAGCTCCCGCTCCGCGCCCTCGACCTCGCGGGCCGTCATGTCCTGGCGCACGCCGCCGCCCTGGAGCTCGACCCGCGGATGCGCGACCAGGTTGTGGTACCAGGTCGGATTCTTGGGCGCGCCGACGCGACGGACGAGGCCGCGCCGCTCCAGCACCTGGACCTGGACCTGTCGCGTGACGTGCGGGCCGACCACCGTGATCCAGCACTCTCCGTATCCACCCTGCGCGGCAGCAGCCGGGCGGCAGGATTCCTCGCGGCTTTCGACCGGCTGCCCGCGCGGCCATCGAGGCTGGTCAGGGGGCTTCTCGGGTGGTGGGGCAGCCCAGCGACGAGTTCTGCCCGCCCGTGCTCTGGTCCTTCTCAAGGATCGCGCCCTTGACCAGTTGCCCACGGATCGACTCGTCGGCGTGCAGGACGGCGTCGGCATCGAGTCCTCGGTGGCGCAGTAACAGAGGTCAAGTAACAGAGGTCAACTGACCCGATGGGGCCGGTCGGATCGAAGCTGTGCCGGTCCGGCCGGCCTCATTGTTTTGCAGAACGTGTCCGGCCCCGACGGAGACGTCGGGGCCGGACACGTTCTGGGCAGGTCGGGTGGATCGGCTCCCAGGAGCACCCCACGCCGTGCCGCCCGCTAGCCGGCGTGGAGGGCGAGGGTCGGGGAGAGTCGGGAGGCCCGGACGGCCGGGTAGAGGCCTGCGACCGTACCGATGAGCAAGGTGGCGGCGAAGCCCCCGGTGACGGCCCACAAGGGGATCACCCAGGGCAGGCCGCCCGAGGCGGCGAAGGCGTAGGTGGCGGTCGCGCCCAGGGCCACGCCGGCCAGCCCGCCCAGTCCGGAGAGCAGGAGGGACTCCGTCACGAACTGGAGACGGATCTGGCCCCTGGTGGCGCCCAGGGAGCGGCGCAGTCCGATCTCGTGGCGCCTCTCCAGCACTGAGATGATCATCGTGTTGGCGACCCCGACGCCGCCGACCAGGAGTGCCACCCCGCCCAGTCCGAGCAGGAGGTCGGTGAACGCCCCCTCGGTGGCGGCCTTGGCCTGGAGTGCCGCGGAGGGGTCGGTGACCTGCACGTTGTGCGGGTTCTGCGGGTCGACGGTGCGTGGGATCAGCGCGCGGACGGCGCCGACCGTCTGGTCCGTCGACCGTTCGTAGATCTGGGTCGGGTGGCCGTCGAAGCCCAGCAGCGCGCCGGCGCCGTCCCAGCCGACCAGGGCGGCCCGTTCGATCTCGGGAGCCAGCGGCAGCGGGTCGAGGATGCCGATGACGGTGAAGTACTGGCCGCCGATGTGGACCTGCTGGCCGGGGGCGGCGATACCCAGGCGCCGGGCCGCGACGTGTCCGAGAACCGTCGACGGGTAGCGCCCGTTGGCCTCGTTGAGCCAGGTGCCCGAGCCGACCGCGCCGCGCACGACGTCCAGCAGTCCTTCGGTGGCGGCCTTCACGGTGATGCCGCCGGTTTCGTCGTTGGGGATCTTCTCACTGCGTCTGACGGACTGCGCCAGGTCCCCGGTCGCGCCGACCTGCTCGACCCCGGGGACGCGGCTCAGCATGCCGATCGACTCCTCGGGCAGCTTCACCTTCTCGCCGAACAGCCCCTGCCCAGGGGATGCCACCAGCAGGTTGGTGCCCAACTGGTCGAGTTGCCGGAGGAGTTGGGCCTTACTGGAGGAGGAGATGCCGACCACCGCGATCATGGTGGCGATGCCGATGGCGATGCCCAGCGCGGACAGCACCACCCGCAGCGGCCGGGTGCGCAGGCCGGCCGAGCCGACGTGGAGGACGTCGCGGGGGCCGAGCCGGGCCGGGGAGAGCCGTGTGCGACTCATCGCTCCCCACCCCGATCGGCCGGGTCTGCGGCGCCCGTGCGCAGATCCGCCACGACGCGGCCGTCGCGGATGCGGACCTGGCGTGGCAGGCTCTCGGCGATCTCGCCGTCATGGGTGATCACCGCGATGGTGGCACCCTCGGCGTTGAGGTCGTAGAGCAGCTCCATCACCGCTTCGCTCGAGGCGGAGTCCAGCGCGCCGGTCGGCTCGTCGGCCAGCAGCAGGTCCGGTTCGCCGACCACCGCCCGGGCGATGGCCACCCGCTGCCGCTGGCCGCCCGACAGCTCGTGCGGACGGTGGTGCATCCGGTCCGCGAGCCCGACCCGCTCCAGGGCCAGGGCCGCGCGCCTGCGGCGCTGGGCGCGCGGCAGGCCCGAGTAGAGCAGGCCCTCGGCGACGTTGTCCCGGGCGCTGACCCCGGCCACCAGGTGGAAGGACTGGAAGACGAAGCCGATGTGCCGGGCGCGCAGGGCGGACAGCCTGCGGTCGGAGAGGGCGGCGACGTCGTGGCCCGCCAGGGTGACGGATCCGGCGCTGGGCCGGTCCAGGGTGCCGACGATGTGCAGCAGGGTGGACTTGCCCGACCCCGAAGGGCCGACGATGGCGAGCAGTTCGCCGCGTCCGATGCGCAGGTCCACTCCGTGCAGCGCCGTGACCCCGCCCGGATACTCCTTGGTGACCTGGTTCAACTCGACCACCGCGCTCATGACTTGGGCACCCCGACCTTCATCCCCTCGGTCAGGTCGGTCCCGCTGACCTCGACCCGGCCCTGTCCGAACATGCCGAGCTGGACCGGGACTTCGCGCACCTTCCCGTTCTCCACGACCTGGACGCCGAAGCCCCCGCCGGACAGCGCGAGCAGTGCGTTGACCGGTACGGTCAGCACGTCCTTGTGGACCTCGCCTTCGAGCTCGACGGTGACGGGCGCCTGGTCGAAGCCCTCCGCCTGCCCCGGGTCGTCGAAGACCACCCGGGCGGTGATCTTGGCGGGCTTGTCCGGGGAGCCCTGCTCCTTGCCGTCCTCACCGATGGTGCGGTCCACGGAGGCGACCTTGCCCTTGGCCCTGGCGCCGCCGGGCAGGTCGACCTCGACCCGGGTGCCGGGCTTGGCGAGGTCGGCCCGGGAGACCTCGATCTTGATCTGCACCTGCCGTTCGGAACCGGTGGCGGTGAGGACCGGCTTGCCGGGAGCTGCCTGGTCGCCGACGGCCGCGTCGTTCTTCTTGATCCGCACCGGAGCGGGCGAGAAGGCGATCTGCTCGGGGCCGATCTCGCCGGTCTGGGCCAGGCCGTGGGCCTTCTGCCAGCGCTTGACCGCTTCCGCCGTACCGGCGGTGAACTTCTCGTCCGCGGCCAGCCCCTTGCCGTAGCCCAGGTCGCGGAGGTTCTCCTTCAGCTGTCTGACGTCCGGCCCCTCGTCGCCGGCCTTCAGCGTCCGGTACATCGGGCGCTCGCCGACCATGAGCCGGACCTTCCGGCCGTCGACCTCGTAGAGAACCCCGTCGCGTTTCACCACCGCGCCGGCCTCCGGGAGCCAGGTGAGGGTGCCCGGCACACCGGCGTTGATCCGGCGCTCCTCGGCGTAACCGAGGACCCCGTCCACCCTGGTCCGACTGCTCAGGTCCTGCCGCTCCACCGAGCCCGTGCTCGGCGGCAGCCCGTCCGTGCGGTCCACGCCGGCGTTGCCGCCGCCTCCGGTCCGCGAGAGGGCCGTGACCCCGCCCGCCAGCGTGACCGAGGTGGCCAGCACGGCGATCAGGTACGTCCGGCGGCTGCGCCCGCGCTCACTGCGCATTCTGACCACTGCACGCCTTGTTCGCCTGGTCGAACCTGTCCTTCTCGGCGCCCTCCGGGATCTTCATCGCCGATCCCGACATCGCCGAGTCGCCGTCGAAATTCGGGTCCGGCATGTCCACACCGTTACCGCGCATGCACCGGGCGAATTCGAGGGCCTTGTCCTTGTCGGCCTGGGACATCTTCGCGCCACCCGCGCCACCGACTCCCCCGCAGGCCTTGAGGGCTTCCGCCATCTTGTCCTGGCCGCCCTCCAGGACCATGGCCCGCGGGTCCTGGCCCGGCTCGGGCTCCTTCACCTGGGCGCCGTGTTCGCGCAGACACTTACGGTGCTCGTAGGCCTGGTCCGCCGCCGCGCCCTTGCCCGACGAGTCCGAGCCGCCGCCCCCGCCGGAGCCCGTGGCGCCTCCGCCGCAGGCCGTGGCGAACAGCGCGATCCCCGCCACCAGCGCGGCCGCCGCGCCGTACCTGTGATTCCGCATGTGGTTCCGCATGGAATTCCTCCGTGTCCGATGACGAGTGGCCGATGACGAGTGGCCGATGACGAGTGGCCGACCGCTCCGGCCACGCAGAGGCTGGCACGCACCCGCATTTCGCCGCTGTCAGCCGAGACCTTTACGGCGACGAAAGGTGGGTCTCAGGTACACCTGGTGTCATGCGTGTACTGATCGTGGAGGACGAGGAATTCCTGGCGGACATGATCGCCGAGGGATTGCGGCGCGACGCCCTGGCCGTCGACGTCGTGTACAACGGCGCCGACGCGCTGGAGCGGCTGAGGCTCACCGACTACGCCGTGCTCGTACTCGACCGCGACCTGCCCGGGGCGCACGGCGACGAGGTGTGCCAGAGCGTCGTCGAGCAGCGGCTGCTGACCCGGGTGCTGATGCTCACCGCCTCCGGTACCGTCCGCGACCGCGTCGACGGCCTGGACCTGGGCGCGGACGACTACCTCACCAAGCCGTTCGCCTACGAGGAGCTGCTGGCCCGGGTCCTGGCGCTCGGCCGCCGCACCCACCCCGCCCTTCCGCCGGTCATCGAACGTGCGGGCATCACCCTCGACACCGCTCGCCGCCAGGCCTTCCGGGAGGGCCGCTACCTCGCCCTGTCCCGCAAGGAGTTCGGCGTACTGGAGGTGCTGATGCAGGCCGAGGGCGCCGTGGTCTGCGGTGATGACCTGATCGAGCAGGTGTGGGAGCGGAACATGGGATACCGCACCAACGCGGTTCGGGTCGTCCTCAGCAAACTCCGCGCCAAGCTCGGCGAGCCCTCGGTCATCGACACCGTGCCCGGCCACGGCTACCGCATCGGCGTCCCGGCATGAGGCGCTTCGCCTCGGTCGGCCTGAACCGGCCTCCGCTGCCCGGCCGACCACGCCCGCGGCTGCCGGGCGGGGAACGGGGCCGGCTGACCATGCTCTACGGCGGGCTGCTCGTCCTCGCCGGGGCCATGCTCATCTTCCTGGTCAACTTCCTGGTCCGGGAGGGCCTGTACACCTCGATCAGCACGGCCGTCGCCGTCGAACCGCGACTGGCCACACTGGCGACCCCGGACCCCGCCGCGGCGAAATCCCTCACGATGGGAACCGCTTCACCCGCGAACGCTCCACCCGGAACCGCCCCCGCCGACGGCGGACAGTCCCACTTCCAGGCCGTCAAGGTCGTCACCCAGGCCGCCGAGCAGGCAGCCCAGAACCAGCTGCTGACCGTCTCCCTGATCGCTCTGGCCGCCTTCGCCGTCATCTCGGTGGCGCTCGCCTGGTGGATGTCGGGGCGGGTGCTGCGCCCGGTGGCGGTGATCACCAACACGGCGCGGCGGCTCTCGGGTGAGAACCTGCACGAGCGGATCGCCCTCGACGCACCCCCGGGCGAGCTCAAACAGCTCGCCGACACCTTCGACGCCATGCTCGACCGCATGGAACAACTGGTGGGTGCGCAGCAGCGGTTCGCGGCCAACGCCGCGCACGAACTGCGGACTCCGCTCGCGGTGCAGCGGGCCGCGGCCGAAATCGGGCTGGCCACCGAGGATCCGGCCGCCGTCGCCCGGGTCCGCCGCAAACTGATCGAGGTCTCCGAGAGCAGCGAACGGCTCATCGAGGGCCTGCTGTTGCTGTCCGTCTCCGACCAGAGGCTGGACCGGCGCGAACCGGTCGCACTGGACGAGCTGGCCCGCGCGGTGGCCGCCGAGTGCGACGCCTCGCAGGAAGCCCGGGAGAACCGCGTCACCGTCCGGACCGACACCGCCCCCGTGTCCGTCGAGGGTGATCCGGTGCTGCTGGCACACCTGGTGCGCAACCTGGTCGGCAACGCCCTGCGCTACAACCACGACGGCGGCCGGGTCGAGGTCGGCGTGCACGACGGTGTCCTGGAGGTCGCCAACACCGGTCCCCAGGTGCCGCCGGAGACCGTCCCCTATCTCTTCGAGCCCTTCCGCCGCCTCCGGGAGCGTCGGCACAGCCCGGGTGAGGGCGCGGGCCTGGGCCTGTCCATCGTCGCCTCCATCGCGCGCGCCCATCACGCCGTCGTCACCGCCGTCCCCGCCGGCACGGGCGGACTGCGGGTCCGGGTCGAGTTCCCCACGACCTGATCCGCCGGCCCGGGGGCCCGGGCGCGGAGCAGCAGATCCGCAGGGCGGGGGCACTGCTCGGGGAAACTGAAGGTGTAGCCGTTGGACGTGGGGTTCCTCACGCGTTGGCGGGGGTGGCGACTGTTCGGCGGAGTCGCCACGGCGACGGAACCACCGTCCGTCGCGCGGTTTCCGGGCCTGTGAGCTGCGTATGAGCGTTTCGCAACAACCTCACCGATCCCTGCTCCACGGCCTCCTGCGCAGGTCGGAGGGCCGGATACTGGTGGATATGTCACGGGTACTGCTGATCGAGGACGACGCGTCGGTGCGCGAGGCGCTGGCCCTGGGCCTGCGCCGCCAGGGCCACGAGGTGCGGATGGCCGCCACCGGCGAGGACGGCCTGGAGCAGGTGTTCCGGGAGCCTCCGGAGATCGTGGTGCTGGATCTGATGCTGCCCGGGATCGACGGCTTCGAGGTGTGCCGGCGGCTGCGCACGCACGGGAGTGTCCCGGTGATCATGCTGACCGCGCGAGGGGACGACATCGACACCGTCCTCGGCCTGGAGTACGGGGCCGACGACTACGTGGTCAAGCCCGCGCAGTCCAGGGTCCTCGACGCCCGGATCAAGGCCGTCCTGCGCCGCACCACCAACGTGTCCCCCGCGCCCGGGGTGGCCGAGGCGGTGCGGGAGGTGCACGGCGACCTGGTGCTGGACCGGGCCGCGCTGACCGTCGCCAAACGCGGCACCCCGCTGCCCCTGGCACCCGGCGAGCTGCGCCTGCTGCTGGAGCTGTCCGCCGCGCCGGGCCGGGTCTTCAGCCGGGAGCAGCTGCTGGACTCCGTCTGGGGCCTGGGCCGCCAGGAGGACATCCGCCTGGTCGACGCCGGGGTGAACCGGCTGCGCGCGAAGCTGGAGGACGACCCCTCCGTGCCCCGCTACCTCCAGACCGTGCGCGGTTTCGGCTACCGATTCGGCCCCCTGTGACCACCCCGCCGCACACACCGGAGCACCCCTCGGCCGAAACCCGGACGCGCGGAGCCGCGAACGGCACCGCCCGTGCCGACGACCGGCCGGACCGCCCCGACGCCTCCCGCTTCCTCCGGTGGCGCCGGGCCGTCCTGGGGCTGCGTCCGCGGATGCTCGCCGCGTTCGTCGCCACCGCCGCCGTCAGCGCCCTGGCCACCTCCGCACTCACCTACCAGGCCGCCACCGGCTCCACCCTCGACCTGACCCAGGACACCGCCCTGGACGAGCTGCGCCGCCGCGTCGACGTCCTGGCCCCCGCCCTGCCCTTCCCCCCGACCCAGGCCGAACTCGACCGCCTGTCCCTCCGGCTCTCGGGCACCGGCGGCTTCCGCGACTGGCACGTCCTGGCCCGCTACGGCGCCGCCCACTCCGAGTGGACCGCCGCCGTCACCATCCCGGCCGCCCTCCAGGACACCGTCGGCTCGGGCCACGGCGCCTTCCAGCGATTCACCGCCGACGGGCACTCCTGGCTCGCGGTCGGCGTCCCCGTCACCCACACCACCCACACCACCGCCGGCCCCGCCACCCCGGCCGCAAGAGCCGGCGACCTGTCCGGGCTGACCGTCTACGCCCTCCTGCCCCTGGACCGCGAACAGGAGGCCACCAGCACCCTGCTGGCCGCCGCCACCGGCGCCGGCGTGTTCGCCGCCGTACTGGCCGCCGGACTCGCCCTGCTCGCCACCCGCCAGGTCCTGCGCCCCGTCCGCGCCCTGGGCGACGCCGCCCAGGCCCTCGCCCAGGGACGGCTCGACACCCGCCTCGCCGTCTCCGGTCACGACGAACTCGCCCAGCTGTCCAAGACGTTCAACCACACCGCCCGCACCCTCCAGGGCACCATCGAGGAGCTTCGGGCGGTCGAGAGCCAGGGCCGCCGGTTCGCCGCCGACGTCTCCCACGAACTGCGCACCCCGCTGGCCGCCATGGCCGCCGTCACCGACATCCTCGACGAGGACGCCGAACACCTGCCCGCCGACACCGCGACCGCCCTGCGCATGATCAGCAACGAGACCGGCCGCCTCACCCGCCTGGTCAACGACCTCATCGAGATCTCCCGCATGGACGCCGGCGCCGCCCCGCTGCGCACCGAGGACGTGGACGCCGCGGAAGCCGTACGCGCCACCCTCGACCTGCGCGGCTGGAGCGACCGGATCGAGCTGGACCTGCCCGCCGCCCTGCCCGTCCGCCTCGACGCACGCCGCTTCGACGTCATCGTCGCCAATCTGGCCGGCAACGCCCTGCGCCACGGCCGCCCGCCCGTACGCCTCACCCTCACCACCCGTGACCCGCGGCCGGGATCCGACCTGGTGCTGACCGTCACCGACCGCGGCCCGGGCATCCCGCCCGCCGAACTCCCGCACCTGTTCGACCGCTTCTACAAGGCCGACAGGGCCCGCACCCGCTCCGAGGGCAGCGGGCTCGGCCTGGCCATCGCCCAGGAGAACGCCCGCCTGCACGGCGGCTTCATCGAGGCCGCCAACGCCCCCGGCAGCGGCGCGGTGTTCACCCTCGTCCTGCCCCGCGGACCCCTGACGAAGGACGCCCCATGACCATCCGCCTCCGCTCGACCGCCGCAGCGGCGCTGCTCCTCACGGCCTGCGGCTGCGCGATCCCCGACACGGCGGGCGCGGTGAAGTCGGGCAAGCCCGCCACCGGGATCGAGTCCGGCACCCGGCTGTACTTCCTCAGCCCCCAGGGAATCCGCCTGACGATCAGGCCGGGCACCGAACGCGAAGGCCTCCAGCAGACCCTGGACGCCCTCATGGCAGGCCCCACCCAGACGGAGCAGCACACCGGTCTCGGCACCGCCCTGCCCGCCTCCGGCAAGGTCACCGCCGCCGGCGAGGACGGCACCGTCACCCTGCGCCTGTCCTGGCCGACCTCCGCGCTGAGCCCCTACGCCATCCAGCAGCTGGTCTGCACCGCCGAGGACGCCCCCGCGACCACCGCGACCGCCCCCCGGATCGCCGTGGTCAGCAGCGACGCCCCCGGACCGGTCTTCGCGCAGTGCGACCTCCACCACACCGGCTGAAGCCGACGGAACCCGACCTGGAAGGTCGCACGAGGCCTCGCCACACACCTCGGTGAGGACGCCCGCCCGGGCTCAGCGAGCCGGATCACCGGCACCGGCTGCCTACCTGTCTGCCTGCCTGCCCGCCCGCGACGGTCTGGGACAGGTCCCGAAGCCCGGCCCGAACGCACGCAGGCACAGCGCGGATCCGGCCACCGCGCCTCAGGGAAGGGACAGTTGGGTGACGTCCACGACGGCACCCGGCGCCGTCGGCGCGATCAGCGGCAGCACCAGCCACAGTGCGGCGAGCGCGCCCAGGGTGCTCACGGCCGCCAGGACCCCGGGGCGGCCGCGGGCCCAGCGGGCCCGGTAGCGGACGGGGTCCTCCAGCAGTGCCTTCAACCCGGCCGCGACCGCCACCGCCAGCCCGCCCAGCCACAACATCCGGGCCCAGCCCTCCAGGCGGGGACCAGCGTGGTCCAGGAGCAGGATCAGCGGCCAGTGCCACAGGTACAGGCCGTACGAGAGCCCGCCCAGTACCGTCAGCGGGCGCCAGCTCAGCACCCTGCCCAGCGGGGACGCCGGGACGTGCGCGAGCAGGGCGATCAGCGCGGCCGCCGCCGCCGAGTGCAACAGCAACCCGCCGCGGAACAGGACGAGCTGCCCCGTCCCCGAGGCCAGCGCCCACCCGGCGGCCAGCAGGCCCGCCGGGATCAGCGCCAGCCGGCCCGCGGCGGGCCCCGGCAACCGCGCCACCCGCAGCCGCACCGCCGGAGTGGCCGCGAGCGCGCCGAGCAGCAGGGCGAACACCCGGGTGTCGGTGCCCTCGTAGACCCGGGTGGTGTCCATCGGGTCGACGAGCAGCGCCATCAGCGCCGCGGACACCAGCGCACCGACCAGCGCCACGCCGGCCACCGCGACGGCACCCGCGGTCCGGCGCAGCCGCAACAGAAGCAGCACCAGCGGTGGCCACAGCAGGTAGAACTGCTCCTCCACCGCGATGCTCCACAGGTGGGTGAACACCCGGGTCGGGTTCGCCTGGAAGTAACCGACCTGCGCGTCGATGAAATGCCAGTTCGCGAGGTTGGCCACCACCCAGGGGGCGTCCTGGTGCGCGAAGCGGGCCATGGCCGCCGTGCCCAGCACGGAGGCCAGCACCATCGCCGAGCCCAGGGCCAGGGCGAGGGCGGGCATCAGCCGCCTGGCCCGGCGGCCCCAGAAGGCCGCCAGGTCGATCCGGCCGCCGTTCTCCCCGGCCTCCCGCAGCAACAGCCCCGTGATGAGGAAGCCGGAGAGCACGAAGAACAGGTCGACCCCCAGGAACCCGCCGGGGAAGTCCCCGAGGTGGAACAGGAGGACCCCGAGGACGGCCAGCCCGCGCAGGCCGTCCAGGGCCGGGACGTGGGAGCGGCGGGAGCCGGAGCGCGCGGCGGTCCCCGGGCCCGGCCGGCGGCGGGACACGCGCGCGTTCCCCCGCCGGGCCGTCGGCGAGGCGGTCTTCATCTCGGACACCGGCTCAGGCGCAGTTCAGCTGGGCGAACACATCCGACTTGGTCCAGTCGCCGTTGGCCCAGCTCTTGGGATCGGCGGGCGAGAACCCGGCCAGCTTGCCCACCTCGGTGGTGAACCACTGCGCGAACTTCGCCGTGCCCTGCTGGCAGGAGTGCGTCCTGTCGTTCGAACGCTGCGCCTGCGGGGCCTTGAAGTCGGTGCCCCACAAGGCGGAGGCGTCGAGGAAGAAGGCATCGCCGGGGTGCGCGGCGACGGCCGCCTTCGCCGCCCCCGGAGCGGACTCGATGTCGGCCCTGTGCGGGGCGTAGAAGTCATCGCCCGTGTCGAACGGCGGAGTGGTGACGATCACCAGACGGGCACCCGCGGCCTTGACCGTGTCGATCAGCTTCTCGTACGCCTGCTGCTGCGCCTGCGGGCCGCCCCAGTCGTAGGTGGTGATCTGGTAGGCCACCAGCTCGGGGCGGACCGACGTGAGCCGGGAGGCGACGTCGCCGCTGGACATCGCCACCGGTCCGACCGCTGCGCCGCCGCCGTCGGCGGCGACGGAGGTGAGCTCGATGCCGGTGGACTTGAGCGCGGCGGCCAGCGGCAGCGCCTCCCCGACGGCGATGGAGTCCCCCATCCACAGGATCCTTGAGGGCTTCTTCAACCCTCCGGCGCCGGGCACCGACGACGGCCGCTCCGCGCCGGCCCCGGCCTTCGCCGGCCCCGGGCCACCCCCGTCCTCGGCCGGGGAGCTTCCGCAGGAGGTCAGGGCGAGGGCGCCGGCGAGGACGGCAGCGCAGAGGATGCCACCCCGGCGCAGGCCGCGGCCAACGGCGTGGGTGTCGTGGTCATGGGACGTTCGGTGTTCGTAGGTCATGCGGAAGAAGCTAGGAGACCTCTTTTCGCGCCGTTTGACCGTTGTGTCACCGCGGTTCGACGGCCTCATGAGCATCCCGTAACCGACGTCCCCGAGGGGCGGGTCCAACGCGTCCACACGGCGTGGCCGGTGCCGATGACGAACACCTCCCGGCAGCCGTCACGGAAGTGGTACGTCGCCGTGCCGCCACGGCAGGCGCCGGCACAGGTGCGCTGCTGCCGATCGTGTGTTTCGAACGGCCCGGAGACGGCACGAGGGCCTGTTCCCGCGCAGATGCGCGGGAACAGGCCCTCGTGGGTCACTCCGGTTGCCCCTGTCCGGCCCCCGGGGTGAGGGGAAGCCGAGTGGTCGGCTTAGTACCAGTGGTTGGCCTGCCAGAAGTTCCAGGCCGCGTTCGGGCTGCCGTAGCGGGTGTTCATGTAGTCCAGCGACCACTTGATCTGGGTGGACGGGTTGGTCTTCCAGTCCGCGCCGGCCGAGGCCATCTTGGAGGCCGGCAGCGCCTGGCCCAGACCGTACGAGCCCGAGCTCGGGTTGGTCGCCGTGACGTTCCAGCCCGACTCGTGGGAGATGATCTGGCTGAACGAGGCCAGCTGGTCCGCCGGCACGATCTGCGCGGCGATGGCCTGCGGGGAGGCGTCCGCGGCCGAGGCGACGGCGGGGACCACGGCGGCACCCAGGGCGGTCACACCGGCGGCACCGGCAAGAATCACGGCAGTGGTACGCATACGGAACTTGAAAGCGGGCATATAGAGCAAGACCTCAATCAGTTGGGCCGGCGTCACTCCCCGCCTCGACCGTGGCCGGACAGGGGCCGAACGGTCGCGGGGTGTGACTCGGCGGTAAGCCGTTCACCGGTGGGACAGGAGCCGGTGTGGCTGGCGATGAATGCCAAGTTGCCAGACCGGATCGGCGCTCGCCAAGACCCCTCCGCTACGATCCGCCGTCGTAGCGAAGCGACCGGCACTGGTTCGAGGGGCGGGCCGCCCGGAGCGCGCCGACCCCGCTCCGCCTGCACAAACACCCCCCAATAACCCACCAAACAGTTGCAAAATAGTGCAAAACGGACACCACTATCCGTCGTCGTACACCGCATTCACATGTGAGCGCACTCACGGCCCCAACCCCGGCGCCATCACCGACCGGCCCGCCGCCACCACGCCGAGTCACCGCCGATCGGCCGCCATTGAGACCGCCACCACACCCGGCCGACGCGGGAACGGCACCACAGGGCGTCGCCACAGCTGACGGCCCCCTGGCCGGCAGGGCGGCGGTCGGGCAGGGCGCGAAGCCGTCACGGGATCCCGGCCGGGCCACCGAGACGCCCGTCCGTCCCGCCGGCATACCCCGCTCCGAAGACGCCCCGGCGTCGTTCGTGGCCGGGTGCGAGTCGCCAGGCATCTCGACGCGGCCCATGCGGCCCATGCGACCCATGCGACCCATGCGGCCGGCGGAGCCCCGAGGGCTTCAGGCGTACAGCGCGATCCTGGGCTGGACCGTGCCCGGGCCGGCCTTGACGACGGTGAGCCGGTACCGCTGGGTGAGGGTGTGATGGCTGTGGAGGACCAGTTTCGCCCGGGTGAGGTCCGTGTACAGCGTTCCGGTCTGGCTGGCCAGCCGCACGGTCCTCCAGTGGCCGCCGGTCAGGACCTCGAGCTTGATGTCCGTCGGGGCGAGGAAGGGCCCGTCGTCCGGTGACTCGACGAGGATCTGCGGGGCGACGGTCCGGTCCGCCGACGAGTCGTTGCGGTAGGTGACAGTCATCGGGTGCGCCGCGTGGTCGGATGGCAGCGGCCGGTCCGGCAGGCCGACGAACGAGACCGGCGCGACAGCGGCCACCACCTGCGGGGCGAGGACCCCCGTGGCGAGCGCCGGCGACGGCATCGTGAACGGCGCGGCCAACACGGCGGCGAGGGCGGTCGGGGCCAGAGCCCGGCGGAGGACCTTCCAGGTGGGCATGGCGTCTCCTTCGGTCATCGACGGCGCTCCCGGGAAGTTCACCGGCGGCCGGGCGATCACCCGCCCACCGAGCGCTCCACGGCTGGACGGACTGCCGCCGCCGGGCAGCCCGGACCGTACCCATCCACCCTGCACACCAATGGCCCAACGCGCATCCGCACCGGACCGGCGGCCCCGCCCAGGGCCCTCCAGGAGCGAGCACTGCAAGCAGGCCAGGTCACACCTTCGGGCCCCTCACCGGACGGCAAGAAGCACCGGCCACCGCGCTGGTGGCCGATGCTTCGCCCCGTCGGACCCCGGGTTGCTCCACCAGTGCTCGCGGTGGTCGCAGCGCAGGTCGTACCCCGGCGGGAAGGGCGTCACTGCGGGTGCAGGTGACGTGCCCCGGTCACCGGTGACGACGGCACCGCCCGTGGCCCTGTTGAACACGGCCACGGGCCACTGACGGCTGACCCCGTACCACGGCAGATCGCCCTGTCCACGAGTACGGGCGCTCATCCGCAGGTTCACCTATCCTCACAACAAGGGGTAGCGCCGAGGTAAGCCCAGAAGCCGCCAGTACTTGATCTTGGTGGGTGTGGTGCTCGGTCCGTTCAACGCAGGCTGGCAACCGGGAGCGCGTTGACACGGTTCTCGTACTCGCGGCGGGCCTTGCGCTGGGCCGGGACCGCCGTGGTGCCGTCGAGGGACTGGCAGCGGTCGAGGAGTTGGCGGTGGACCGCGGGCACGGCAGTGACGCAAAGGGTGTAGCCCTGGCCGCACCGTACGGTCACGCCCTGGTCGAGCGTGACGCGCTCGACGGGCTCCAACTCGGCGGCGCGGAGGAAGTCGGCGACCTTGCCCGGCATGTCGAGGACGATCGGCAGTTCCGGGGCCGGGGCGCCTGGGTCGGCGGGTGTGTACTCGGGCAGGAGGTCCACGACGGCAGTGCGGATGGCGCCGCGGCTGACATCATGCTCGCGGGCGAGGGCCGCGATGGACCGGCGTTCCAGGTACGCGGTGCGTACGGCGTCGGTCTTCGCGGCCGGGACGGCGGGGCGGCGCCCGCCCTTGTTGCCCTTCGCCTCGGCGGCCCGCAGCCCGTCGTGGGTCAGTTCGCGCTGAAGGTCGCGCTGGAGTTCGCCGGCGGCGGCGAGGGTCTGCACCATGAATTTCACGGTGGACAGCAGCTCGCCGGTACGCGGGTGGCGGGCGGTGAGGTCCATCGCGGAGAACGCGCCATCGTGGATGCGCAGGGCGAGGCGGTCGCGGTGCAGGACGTCGAGCACGTCGAGGATGTGCCCGGTGCCGCGCACCAGGCGGAACATCTCGGAGATGTGCACAGCGTCGCCTGGCCGCGCGTACGCGAGCAGCTCGCCGAACTTCGGCCGCTCCAGCGGATGAAGGCGGCTGGAGGTCCCGGCCTGTTCCTCGAAGACAACCGGGGCCTCGATCCCGGCCTCGTCCAGCACCAGGTTCTGGCGGTCGGTCGACTGCTGGTCGGTCGACACCCGCTTGTAGACCAGGTTGGCCATGCTGCTCCCCATTGTGGTGGTCGCATTCGACCCTAGCTGTCAGCAAACCCTGTCATCATCCGTCATCGGATCTGATTGGATCTGCGCCGCCGCCGGGCCCCGGAAAGCCCGGGTTCATTGGACGTCCGCCGCGCCTGTCGCCATTCGATCCTTTGACGACACGGAGGACGGACAGGACGTCCCGGCCGGAGCCCATCACTCTTCGCGCACCTGGTAGTTATGTGTGCGAGGAGGATCGGACCGGATTCGCGGTAGCGGGCTGAGGGCTGCGTTCGGTACAGGCGTCCGTGCGTTCGTGCGTTCGTCTAACGGTGGTTTTGCCGGAAGGGAGCGACGGTGCCGTACCTTCCCGTGAAGCCGTGGCGAGCTATTGATACTGGTGCTCTCGCGCTTGGCAGTCAGGATGGCTGGACTTGGTCGAAGAGGGCGAGGGCTTCGGCAGGGTCCGGGCTCACGAGGCGTTCCAGACCGGCCGTCGTGATCTTCGCCCACCTGCCGGCCCGTGCCCACATCTGTTCCTCGAAGGCGCGGACGGCCTCGTCCAGATCTCCAGGGCCGGTGGCGATGGACTCGGCGAGTTCGGCGCCTTCCAGCATCGCGAGGTTCGCGCCCGCCCCCAAGGGGGGCATCAGGTGGGCGGCGTCGCCCAGGAGCGTCACCCCGGGCACGTGGACCCACGTGTGGGACACGGGTAGGACGTAGAGGGGGCGGTGGACGAAAGCGGTGCCGTGGCGGAGGAGGTCGAGGACGGGAGCGGCCCAGCCGTCGAACAGAGCCAGCAGGCTCGATCGCACGGCGTCGACGTCGGCCAGGTCCAGGTTCGTGTGCCAGTCCAGCGGCGCGCGGAACTTGGCGTACACCTTGACGTGGCCGCCGCTGTTGCGCTGGGCGACGAGAGCTCGGTTCACACCGTACACAGCCACGGAACCGTCGCCGATCAACCGGGCGAGGTCAGGGTGGCGGGTGTCGACGTCGTCGAGGAAGGTCTCGACCGAGGTGACGCCGGTGTAGTGCGGCGTCACCGACGAGACCGCCGGACGGATCCGGGACCAGGCGCCGTCCGCGCCGACCACGAGGTCGAACGTCTCCTGCCGCCCGTCCGCGAAATGGACCAGTACGCCATCCCGGGTCCCCGGCACCACCTCCGTCACGCCCCGCCCCCACTGAACGTCCAGAGGCCCGAGCAGCAGGTCACGAAGTTGCCCGCGGTCGATCTCGGGATTGGCCCGGTCATCTGGACGGGGTTGCCAGTCGCGCAGGACGGTCCCGTCCGTGTCCAGGATGCGCATGGCCTGTCCCTCGGGACGGGACAGCTCCTGGAACTCCGCCAGCAGCCCCGCCTTGTCCAGCGCGAGCTGGCCCAGCCCTTCGTGCAGGTCCAGGGTGCCGCCCGGGGGGCGGGCGTCGGGGGCGGGATCGCGTTCGAGGACGGTGACGGGGTGGCCATGGCGGTGCAGGACGCGGGCGAAGGTAAGGCCGGCGGGGCCGCTCCCGACCACAGCGATACGATGTCTCATATCGATACACTGTATTTGCTCATTACGATGCATCGCAACAGTTCGGAGTGACCATGACCGTGTGGGACCGGCCGGAGCCGCCGACTCGCCCCGTGCCGCTCGACCGGGAGCGGATCGTCGCCGCCGCCATCGCGCTGGCCGACGAGGGCGGCCTTGCGGCGGTGTCGTTGCGCAAGGTCGCCGCCCGGCTGGAGGCCGGCCCGATGCGGCTGTACGGATATATCTCCACCAAGGAGGAGCTGTTCGACCTCATGGTGGACGAGGTCCAGGCCGAGATTCTCCCCGAGGAACAGCCCGGTGACTGGCGGGAGGCGCTGGGCGTCCTCGCCCACCGCACCAGGCAGGCCGCCCTCCGTCACGAATGGCTGGCCGACCTGCTCGGCGGCCGCCCGGCCTTCGGCCCGAACGGCCTCGCCGTGGCCGAGTCCACCCTGTCCGCCCTTGACGGCCTCGCCGACATCGACACCGTCATGCGCGCCGTGGAGACGGTCAGCGCCTACTTCACGGGCGCGATCAGGCGCGAGATCACGAATCTGCGGGCCGAGCGCGCCACGGGCCTGTCCAAGCACGACTGGCAGCGCGCCCGCGGCCCGCACCTGACGAGAATGCTGGCCACGGGCCGCTTCCCGGCGCTGACCAAGGCCGTGTACGAGGGCACGGACGTGGACGCCGAGGCATCCTTCGCGACCGGCCTGGACTGGGTCCTCGACGCCGTGGCCGCCAAACTCGCCCGGCCGCCGGCGTGACGCTCAGCTCCTGCCGAATGCGAGCGAGGCGGAGGGCCGTACTGCTCAACGGGCATGACAGGGTCCTTCACAGAGGTGACGGTCAGGCGGCTGTGCTGAAGCCGGAGGCGGCCGGGTCCTGGTCCCGAAGCTGGGTGAAGTCGACGTCGAGTTTCGGGTCGTACGCCTCGGGCTGGATACCGAGTTCGTGGGTGGAGTACTCGCCGAATCGTTTGATGTGCTCGGTCAGGTACGGCGAGATGTGGGCCAGGTCCTCCGGGTCGATCTCCCAGCCCTCCTCCAGGAGCTGGCGGATGATCTCCGCGATATCCAGGGCGTTGTGGAAGATCACCGCGTTCGTGAGCAGGGCGTTGAACTTCATCGCCTTCTCCTGCTCGATGGGGTCGTTGTCGGCGAGGACGCCCTGATTGCCGAAGCCGACCCACTGGGAGAACCGGTTGAACGACTCGACCTTGTTGGTCGCCGCGGTCACCCGCCGGCGAAGCGGCGCGTCCGAGAGGTAGCGCAGCAGCTGCACCGTGCGGATCACGCGGCCGACCTCGCGGAAGGCGGTGTAGGTGGAGTTCTTGTGCGAGCCCGACCGCAGCCGCTTGAGCAGCGTCGAGGACGAGATGGCGCCCTCCCGCACGGACACGGCCACCTTCATCAGGTGCCGGAACTGGGACTCGATCAGATCCCAGTCGATGACGTTCTTGCCCGGCTCGCCGAACAGGGAGTCGATGTGGACGTATTCGCTTTGCTTGGACGGACGGTAGAAGGTCAGGCCCTTCCAGTTCCTGATCCTGGGCATCAGATCGAAGCCCAGCAGATGCGCCAGGGCGAAAACGGGCACGCTCTGGCCCTGGGTGTCGGCGTGCACGGTGGTCGGCTTGACCTCGGAGGTGTTCTTGAGGAGGCCCTCGATGATGTAGACGGCCTCCCACACCCCGCACGGGATGAAGTGCGTGAACAGCGCGATATTGATCAGGTCGGATCCTGGGTCACACCTCGCCATGGTCGCGATGTGTACCGTCATCATGCCCGGACCCGGCCACCACCTCGCCGACCAGCACCAGCATCGGCCGGATCGCGAACTACAGCTGTCGTGAGAACACGGAAACCCTGCTCAGCAACCAGAAAGCGCTGCTGGTGCCAAGGCCGTAGGCGAGGTGGGCGGTCAGATCATCACCCAGCGTCTTGGCGTCGTATGTCCAGATGGGTTTGTAGAGTCCCGCGATCGGAAGCACCACGTATCCGCTGAGCCACACGAGCGCACCGTACGGGAGCCCGTAGAGGACGTGGGGCTTGCGCAGCGAGGCACTGACGGCGCCGTAGAAGGCCGCGTTGCCCACTCCGTAAGCCCAGTGCATGAACGTGCTGACGGGGAACGCCGCGCTGTCCGGCAGCTCGCGCCGGGTGAAGGCCTCGACCAGACGCTTTCCGACCTGCCCTGGGTCCGGCGCCTCCTGCCAGGTGCGGACCGGGGCGAACTCCCAGTGCAGGGCGTTGCGTTCGCCACCGACCCGGCGCTGGCGCAGGAACCGCGCGGCGTCCATGCAGACGGTGCCGACCACTCCCGCCGCCAGGCCCGCACCGACAGCGCCAAGCGGGGTCAGCTGCTTGCGAGTGCGCATATGTCGATCGCTCCCGATCCCGGTTCTTTCAGAAGCCGGCGCTCTGGCCGCCGTCGACACACAGGACCTCGCCGGTGACGAACGAGGCCTGTTCGAGGTTCATGATCGTCGAGGTTCATGATCGCCTCACCGACGACGGCGTACCCGCGCCTGCGGCACGCGTCCGGCGGCGGTGCCCACCGGTTCTCACCCTACTCGTCGCCGCGCCCCGGCGCCGCGCAGAGCTCATCGGGTGCGGCCGGCGGCCGACCATACGACGCTGGAGGAACCGGCCTGTCGAGCGCGGGAGGAGCACAGGTCATGGCCGTTCTGATCGCCGTGAACGTCGGCATGCCCAAGGACGTCCCCTGGCAGGGCAGGACCACCCGCACCGGCATCTGGAAGCACCCCGTCGCCGGGCCCGTGATGGCGCGCCGGCTCAACCTGGACGGCGACGGGCAGGGTGACCTCACCGGGCACGGCGGCGAGCAACGTGCCGTACTGGTCTACCAGTTGAGCTCCTACCGCCATTGGCAGGAGCACCTGAAACGGGACGACTTCACGTACGGCCAGTTCGGCGAGAACCTCACCGTGGACGGACTCGCCGACGACGAGGTGTGCGTCGGTGACCGCTACGGGATCGGCGGTGCGGTCTTCGAGGTCACCCAACCCCGCGTGACGTGCTACCGCGTGGGGTTGCGGCTCGGCGAGCCGCAGATGGCCGCCCTGCTGGTGTCCCATCGCCGCCCAGGCTTCTACATGCGGGTGCTGACCGAAGGGCGGGTGCGGGCCGGGGACGAGATCGTGAAGATCGCCTCGGGCCCCGAGGAGATGACCGTCGCGGAGATCGACGCGCTGCTCTACCTGCCCGGCCACGCCCGGCCACAGCTCGAACGGGCCCTGCGCATCACCGCGTTGAGCCCCGGCTGGAAGACGTCGCTGCGAGCCCTGCTCGACGACGCGGACCGCGGCTCCGGCGCCGCGGGTGGAAACCGCGGGCTGACCACCAGCAGCCCGCCGCCGGCCTGGCCCGGGTTCCGTCGGCTCGAAGTCTCCCGCATCGAGCCGGAGAGCGCGGGCATCTTCTCGCTCACTCTGGCGGCGGTCGACGGCGAGCCCCTCCCCGCCGCTCTGCCGGGGCAGTTCCTCACGGTCCGCCTGCGGCCGGACCCCCAGGCCTCCCCGGTCATCCGCAACTACTCGCTCTCCGGCCGGCCGGGCGCCGAAACGTACCGCATCAGTGTCAAGCAGGAGCCGAACGGTGTCGCCAGCACCTACCTGCGCCAGCACGTGAAGGTGGGTGACGTCCTCGATGTCGCCGCCCCGCGCGGCACGTTCCTGCTCACGGACGCGGACACTCCGGTCCTGCTGCTGTCCGCCGGTGTCGGCGCCACCCCGGTCCTGGCCATGCTGCACGCCCTGGCCGCGGAGCACTCGCAGCGCGCGGTGTGGTGGCTGCACGCGGCCCGGGACGGCGAGAACCACCCGTTCGCCGACGAAGTGCGCGCACTGCTCGCCCAACTGCCCGCACGCCGGTCGTTCGTCTCCTACAGTCGTCCGTCCGGCGCCGACCGCCCGGGTGTCGACTACACGGTCAGCGGGCGGTTCAGTCCCGAGCGGATCCGCGGCCTGGAGCCGCCTCCGGACGCCGACGCCTACATCTGCGGACCGAACGCGTTCATGCGGGACATGACCGGAGCCCTTCAGGCCTGCGGCCTGCCGTCCTCCCGGATCCACACCGAGGTCTTCGGGGCCACGTCCGCCGTCACCCCCGGCCTGGTGACCGGACCCGCCCGGGCACCGCACCAGCCGGCCGCTCCTCCCGCCGGCCGCCCGGGACCGTCCGTAGCCTTCGCGCGCACCGGGCTGATCGTCCCCTGGCACCCTGACTACGGCACGCTGCTCGGACTCGCCGAGGCGTGCGACGTGCCCGTACGCTGGTCCTGCCGCACCGGAATCTGCCACACCTGCGAGACCGCGCTCCTCTCCGGCCACGTCGAGTACGCCCCGCAGCCCCTGGAGCCCCCCGCCACGGGAAGCGCGCTCATCTGCTGCTCGACGCCCCCGGCCGACGTGGTCCTGGACATGTAACCGGAGGTGTCCGTGACCGGGGGCGCTACCGCCGACGGAGCACCGGGTTGCGCGCGGTCGGCGCAGCTGCCTAGCGTGGTTGCGTGGGGCGAGGGGAGGAGACCGGCGGGGCGGGTCGGTTGCGTGGGACATCCCACCGTGGGGCATCCCGCCGAACCCACTCCTGGCATGTGTCCGAGAGGGGATCTCTGCCATGGCAACGGTGCTTTTCATCGTCAGCGGAGCCACCTACTGGGTGTTGAAGGACGGCACGCGGCACGCGACCGGCTACTGGGCCGAGGAGTTCGCGAACCCGTACAAGATCCTCACGGACGCCGGTCACGAGGTCGTCGTCGCGACGCCCAACGGTGTGACACCGACCGTCGACATGATGAGCCTGCGCCCCGAGATGGTCGGCGGAAACGACAGCGCCCTGGAGCTGGAGGCCGTCATCCGTTCCGCCGAGGTGCTGCGTCGACCGCTACAGCTGTCGGACGTGCGTCTGGAGGACTACGACGCGGTCTACCTGCCGGGCGGTCACGGTCCGATGGCGGACCTGGCGTGGGACGCCGACGTGGGGCGGCTGCTGACCCGGCAACTGGCCTCGGGCAAGCCGCTGTTCATCGTCTGTCACGGTCCCGCCGCGATGCTGGCCACCAGGATCCACGGCGAGTCGCCGTTCAAGGGCTACCACATCACCTGCTTCACCGACGAGGAGGAGGACGGCGTCGGACTGGCCTCCAGGGCGCCGTGGCTGCTGGAGACCGACGTGAAGGCGAAGGTCGGGGTCGACTTCAGCCGCGGTCCGGTCTGGGAGCCCTACATGGTCGAGGACCGCAACCTGGTGACCGGACAGAACCCGGCCTCGGCCGCGGTCCTCGGGAACCGGATGCTGGAGATCCTCAAGTGACCAGTCCTGGAGCGATCCGGCCCAGGCACGCGCCCGCGTCGCAGGACATCGGACGCGTGGTGTTCCGAGCGAAGGAGCCATGACGGTGGAAGCGACGGTTGCCCGGGCCCTGCTGGATCGGCACTGGGCCGCATCGAACAGCGGCGACGCGGACGCGGAACACGACATCTACGCCGACGACGTCATCGTCGAGTACCCGCAGTCCGGCGAGGTCATCCGCGGCAGGAGCAACATCCAGGCACTGCGCACCCAACATCCCGCGGTCCGGACCTTCACCGTGCGCAGGATCCTCGGATCCGGCGACCTCTGGGTGACCGAATTCGTGCTCACCTATGACGGCAAACCCACGCAGACCGTGAGCATCATGGAGTTCTCGGCAGGCCGCGTGGTGCGGGAGACGCAGTACTTCGCCGACCCGTTCGACCCGCCGGCCTGGCGGTCGCAGTGGGTCGAACCTGGAGAGTGATCCGCCGCTGGTCCGCGGCCGCGACCTCGAACACACCCGAACTCGCCGAGCGCGCCGAGGCAGTAGCGGCGACACGGGCAGCCCCCATGGGGCACCGGTCAGCGGCGACGGCCACAGCCAGCGCCTCGTTGGGGCAGCCGGCGGCCAGCTGCTCCGTCGCCTCCCGCTACCGGGCGGCAACGGTCAGGCCCCAGCGGGTCCTCAGTCTGACTGCGTTTGGGATGTGAGGCGTGGGACGATCGGCCGGTGACTCGACTCGTAGACCCTGGCCGTTCCCTGGAGGAGCTTGAACGCGACCGTTGGCCCGCCACGCCGGCTTACACGAGCCATCTCGTCGCGACGGTGCATGCGCTTCGGCGTCGGCCAATCTGCGAGCTGACCGTCGAGGATATGCGTCTGCTGATTGGACAGGACGTGGGCCTTGCTCATCTCCTGCCGATGGCCGTGGAGGTACTGCGAGACAACCCAATGGCAGAGGGCGACATGTATGAGGGCGACCTGCTGTCCGCCGTACTCACCAGGAGTTCAGCGGTCTGGCGCGAGTGGCCCGAGCTTGGACGGAAGCTCGGCGTGATCGTCTCAGGGTTGGCCGATCTGCCGCCTTCCTTGATGGAGAAGGCCGCGAGGTTTCTGGCTCTGCTTCCCTGCTGACGTGGGTCGAGGCCAGGCTCCTCTCGTAGTCACGCGGCGACGATGAATCGCTACCTTCTTGCCCGTCAGCCATGGGAGAGCGGTCGTCCGACGCGCGCTGCGGGCAGGCAGCCTCACGCCCCGAAAGCCCGTGGAGGGCCGTCCTGGTGCGCGAGCTCCGCTACAGCTCCGAGCGCTTGCGTTCAGCCGCGCGGGAGGGGCGGCGCCCCCTCCGCCGGGTCGAAGTCCAGTCCGTCGACGAGGTCGCCGTACCGGGGGGGAGCCGGCCACCGGCGGCGTGCTGACGCCGAGGTACTCGTCCAGCTCGCCGCCGTAGTACGTGACGAAGTCACGGTAGTCGGCGGGAAGGCGTACGGCACGGCTCACCGGGGTGCGGCCGGGTGTCGGGGTCTGACGGCGCGCCCGGTGTGGAAAACCGGTGGCCGGGCTCGGGCCCGGGCGGTTGACTGGCACCGGACACGACACTGACCGACCAAGGGGGGTTCGTGGAGGATCCGCAGTTCACGATCGTGGTGAACGGTGGCTCGCCTGGCGGGGCGACGGCCCTGAAGGCGGTACGTGCGGTCACCGGCCTGAGTCTGTGGCACAGCAAGCGGCTCCTGGACAGCGCACCGGCCACCGTGCGGGAAGACGTTCCGTTCGAGATCGCCGCCACCGCGGCCCGCCAGCTGCGCCGGGCCGGCGTACCTGCCTCCGTCCGGTGTGACTGGTGCCGGCGCACCCTGCCCGACGACGGCACCCCCGTCGACCCCGGGCCCTGCACCTCCTGGGCCTGGCCCACCGCCCACTGCCAGGCCAACTCCCTCACCACCTGCGACTGCGGCTACTGCACCGCCTACGGCCCCCTGCCCGGACACACCGCCCACCACGGCACCTGAGCCCCCTGTCACCTGTACACAGGCCAGGCGCATCGGGGCGACGGTGGCCTACGGTCCTGGCTGTCGCAGCGCGACGAGACGGGGTGGGACGGGAGCCAGGCCGGGTTGCGAGGCCGCCGGGCTATCTACAGGCCGCCGCGTGCGCGCGATCTGAGTCAACTTCCTTGCCAGTTAGCACTGATGATGTATGGTCAGGTCAGTTTTGCAGGTCCCGGCGGTGACACTGCCGGCGGCGCCGGCCCCGGCGTATCACCCCGGGGAAGGACTCCGGGATCGACTTGCCGTCCGGCCGGTCCGTACCGTCGTCGACGGTGTGGGAACAGCGATCGGCGTTGGAAGGGGCATCATGAACGGCAGGATCGTGACTCTGCTCGGCGTACCCGTACTGCTCGCGGGGGTGGTGCTCGGTGCGGCCCCGGCGCACGCCGGCGCCGGGGTGCGGGTCGACGGCGCGACCGTTTCCGGTGGCGCCTCGGCGACGGTGAACGTCACCATCGCGTACTCCTGCGACGCCGGCGGTCTCGTCGCGTCCGCGACCGTGACCGCCGAGGACCGTGCGTCCGGCGCCCTTGGCTACGCCCGCTTCACCCCGAACTGCACGGGCGCGAATGTCCAAGTGACCGTCCCGGTCACGACTTTGAACCAGAGCCGCTACGTCGCGGGTGACACGGCGGCCGTCCGGGCCTCGCTGCTCGACGCGACCGACACCGAGGTGGTCGGGACCATCACCCGGCTCACCGTCGGCACCGCGTAGCCGGGCCGACGGCGGGCGGCGGGCGGCGGGCCGCACGGGCCGGGGAGCGCTCGTGCGGCCCGCCGCCGCGGTACGGGGTGCGCGGTACGGGGTGCGGGCTACTTCTTGGCCGGTGCCTTCGGGACGGCGTTGTACGGGTTGTGGTGGTGGTCGCCGATGTGCAGTTGCTCCTCCGGCGCGCCGGCGAGCTTGGGCAGGACGTGGGTGCCGGTCGGGTCGGTGATGACGATGGCGTCGCCGTCGCGGCGCACGTCGTGCGGGGAGCCCTTGGCGTAGGAGGCGAGCTCCGCGCCCGGGCCGGTGGGGGTCGAGTCGGCCACCGTACCGAACACGTTCGTGGGCAGCGTCAGTGCGGTCGCCGTCGCGCCGAGCGTGGTGTTCGCGGACTGCTCGCCACCGTACGCGGCCCCGAAGGTGGCACCGCCGGCGACGGTGGTGCCGGCGGGCACGGTGACCGGCACGGCGGTGCCGGAGGTCCCCTGGAGGGTGACCACGCCGCCCTGGACGTAGCCGGTGGCCGAGCCCGTGTTCTGGGCGTGCTGCCAGCCGGCCTGCTGCTGGAGGACCGTCCCGGAGTCGGTGAGGGTCTGGTTGACCACCGGGGTGTCCGCGGTGAACCAGGTGCGGTAGGTGGACAGGATGCCGGTGAGGGTCTGCAGGGCCAGCTTGTCGTCGGTCAGGTTGGACTGGTGCATGAAGAAGGGCCGCGGGTCGTTGGAGAGCACGTACCCGAGGGTGATCCTGACCTGCAGCGGCAGGACGTAGCTCGACCAGGCGGTGTTCGGGTCCAGCGGTGCGATGCAGGTCGTGGTGGCCGGGTTGGCCTCGCAGTTGCCGCTGCCACCGTTCGCCTTGGAGGTGTAGAGCCAGTTGTACTCGCTCACCTCGTCGGCCTGGGTGGAGACGTTGTAGAACACGTTGACCGGGTGGCGCGGGGTACCGAGCGCGGAGGCGATCTGACGCTGCCCGCTCTCGCGGGAGGCGTCGACGCCGAGCCACTGGATGTTGTCGGCGCTCAGCGCGGCCAGGAAGTTCGGGTTGTCGTCGGGCTGCTGCGGCAGCATCACGGTGCCGGAGTGCTCGCCCGCGACCAGTTCGTTCGGCCGGAACGGGAGGCCGTTGGCCTGGGCGAACTGGATGTTCTGGGTGATCTGGGAGCTGATGGTGGGCTGGTCGACGTATTCGATGGCGCCCGAGGCGTCGGTCTGGCACCGCCAGGGGATCACCGAGAAGTCCTGCACGCAGCCCAGGAACGGGTGGTCGTAGGTGTGGTTGACCCACCGGAAGCTGTTCTTGTTCGCCAGCAGCGCGTCGCTCAGCGGGTCGTCGCCGCCCTGCTCCTGCTGGTACTCGACACCCGGGCCGGCGTTGAACAGGAAGTCCAGGGTGTAGCCGTTCTGCTGCTGCCAGTTCACCGTGTCGGTGACGTCGGAGGCGGCCATCCGGATGGGCGTGGTGTCCGGCACGCCGGCGGCGCAGTCGCCTTCGCCCGGGGTGCACTTGCCGCTCTGGCTCCACCGGGAGTTGGCGTTGAACAGGTCGTCGATGTGTGCCGAGAAGTAGTTGCGCCAGTAGCCCAGGTGGACGCCCCGCGTCACCCAGTCGACGATTCCGTGTGCGAGCAGCCGGAACTGCTGCTGGTCGTAGTTGTAGGCAAAGGTGAGGACCAACTGCTGGCGGCCGCCGCTGGTGTAGACGCCAGCGAGCACGCCCTGCGTCGAGGTGCCGGGCACCGTCTCGGTGAGGAACGGTTCGAAGTGCGAGCCGGTGGTCGGGTTGTCGGGCACCGGCGTGGCCAGCGCGCCGTACGAGCCGCTGCCGCCCGCGGTGCCCTCGAACGGCACCGGGCCGTTGAGGTAGCGGAAGGCGTCGGTCCGGGCGGAGGAGGACGCGGTGGCGGTGGTCGCGTCGAGCGAACCGGTCCACGAGGGCGTGCTCAGACCGGTGTTGGCGCCCGGCCACACGTAGGAGTCGACCTGCCGGACGTGGTAGGCCTGCTCGTAGCCGGTGAGGGCGGAGAGTTCGGCGGCGGAGAGCTGGCTCGGCGCGTCGTTGGGCAGGACGACGCCCTCGAAGTGGCCGTGCGGTGTGCCGTCGGCCAGGGCGTCGGCGAGGAAGGACGCCGTGAGGGTGGCGCGGTTGCTGCTGGTGAGGTCGACCACGGTGGTCGGCACGCCCTCGGAGACCAGTTGCTTGTGGATGCCCTCGACCCACGGGTTGCCGTCGGTGACGACGAGGACGTTCAGGTCGACCCGGGAGGTCGCGGCCGCGGCCGGGACGACCGTACCGAGGGATATCACCGCGCCGGCCACCACCAGCGCGATCAGCGGCAGCGCGCGGAACGGCGTTCGGCCCGCGCGCGGGGCAGGACGGGGTTTCAGGAGTCTCATGGCGCCCACCCTGGCGCAGCGGGCCGTCGCTACGGCCGCGTTCCGCCAGACCTTGACCGATCGATGGTGGGGTTTTTGGAAACGGTTCTCGTTTCGGAAGCTTCCCCGTAACCGGCCTGCGCGCCTGCGGCCCTGCGGCCCGCTCAGAACCGGCCGCGCCGGGCGGGCCGCGGCACCGGGGGTTGTCTGCGGCGGTGCGTATCGTCCGGGGCAACAGGTGCCACAGGAGTGAGAAGGAAGGGGCGGGAATGGACGAGGTCAGGCCAGGGACGCGCGAGTACCTCGACGGACGGAGGCGACCTGACGGCAGGCCCCCGCCGCCGCTCTGCCGGCCGCGGGGGCCAACCCGTCGGCTGCTCGCCAGCCCGTCGGCTGCTCAGGCAGGGGCCGTATGCTCACCCGCCACCGCGGTCCTTGAGGAGCGGGCAGAACACGGCACGCAGAACCGCGGTGCTGCGGATTCAGGCAGCTGTCGGCGGGTCGAGGTCCTTTGTCATGAAGACCCTGCTGGTGCCCGGCGGGTCGCACGGGACTTCGCCCAGGCGTCGCCAGCCGTGCTTCGCGTAGAAGCCGGGAGCCTGGAAGCTGATCGTGTACAGGACCGCCGTGCGGCAGCCGCGTGCGCGGGCTTCGCTTTCGGCCCGGCGCAGGATCTCACTGCCCAGGCCACCGTGGCGCAACTCGGCCGGCAGGAAGAACAGGTCGAGGAAGAACAGCCCGAGTGAGGTGCGACCGGTCAGGCCACCGATCACCTGGGAGGTCACGCAGTCACGTACCAGGACGGCCAGTGGGCGGCGGTCGTCGACGGCTGTCGAGTCGGTGTTGAACCGGTCCAGGGCGTCGGAGATGAGCGATACGTCGGCGGGCTTCGGGGCGTCGGTGACCGTGAGGCCGATGCCGGGCCAGGGGTTCGATGGCGTGTTGTCGGTGGCAGGCATGGGGCTCCCAGGGCGGTTGGCGGAAGGTGTGCGGGCGCAGGGCGCGGTGGCCTCGGCCGGTACGGGACGTTAGGGCGCGGACGCTTCGGCCGAGCCCGAAGCGAGATCGACGACAATCGGGGACATGGACCACCAGCGCGAGGGCCGGGACGTCGGCGTGGACCTGGCCGCCGTGGCCAGGCTGCTGGCCGACGGCACCAGGGCGGACTTCTGCCTGGCCCTGCTGGACGGCCGGGCCTGGACGGCCATGGAACTGGCCCGCCATGCCGGTGTCGCGGCCTCGTCCGCGACCGAGCACCTGAACGTGCTCGTACGTGGCGGACTCCTCGCCGAGGAACGCCACGGACGCCACCGTTACCTGCGGATGGCCGATCCGCGCGTGATGGCCCTGATCGAGAGCCTCGCCGCACTCGCCCCGCGCCACACCCCCAGGCCGCGTTCGCTGTCGGGCTCAGGGCGGCAGCGGGCCCTGGCCCGCGCGCGGCTCTGCTACGACCACCTGGCCGGAGAACTGGGCCTGGCCGTCACCGACTCGATGGCCGGCCTCGGCCTGTTGGCGTGGGGAGCCGATCCGTCGCTCACCGCCGAAGGGGCGGCCTGGCTCCACGACCTGGGCATCGCACTGCCCGACGCCTCCCGCAGACCGCTGGTACGCGCCTGCCTGGACTGGACCGAACGGCGCCCGCACCTGGGCGGGGCCGTCGGCGCCGCCATCTGCGGGCACGCCCTGGCCGCCGGGTGGCTGACCCGGATCGGAACCACCCGTGCCCTCGCCCTCACGGATCTGGGCAGGCACGAACTGCGCGACCACCTCGGACAGCCTGCGACCACCAAGCTGCCGCCCTGGGACCAAGAGGCGGATTGACGGCCATGGGATGAACGGTCCCGGTGCTGGTGGGGCCGTGGCGGTGGAAGGGCCGCACGGGTTGGGTGAGTTGCGAGGCCTGGTCCCCGACCGCTCCGCACGACGCCCGGCCCGCCGCCGCCGGACAAACACCGGACTCGTCCTCGCCCGCGTCGCCGTTTGCTGCTCACCCACCGGTCGAACTGCCCGCCGACCTTCCACCCAGGGGCGACCGACAGCTCGTACTGGTAGCAGGCCCGGAACTCCTCGGCGTACCGGTACCTCGGATCGGTGCCGGTGAACTCCCGCTCGCACCAGTCCCCGATCCGGTCCGCGAGGTCGGCCCCCAGCTCCAGCGGCGCCGGGTACTCCGTCACCACCTCCGGGTGCAGCACGCACGGCTCGGGCACGTAGTCGCCGTCATTCTCCACGTCAGCCGGTAGCGGCGGATCGGTCAGCAGCGCGTCGACCTGCGCGGAGGAGCCCCACACCACCCTGGCCGCGGGCAACCGCGACGGATCGTGGTTCAGCGGACACCACAGCACCTGCAGCAGGTCCGCGCCCTCAGGGCACGGCAGCAAGGGGATGTAGCGCGCGTAGAGCTGGGCCACCGGCAGCAGGGGCGGCATCGGCGGGCCGAGGACGGTGATCACCGCGTTGGGCCGCGGTCGCCGGCGCCGGTCGCCGCGCCGGCCATTGACATGTTGTTGACTCGTTGTTGACATGCTGCCTCCAAGCTGACGGGACAGCAGACAGCACACCCCACAGCGAAGGAAGGACAACCATGCGCATGCGCGGTCTCCTCGCAGCAGTCGTGGCATCGGTGGCGGCCCTCGGCATGGCCGTGCCGGCCTCGTCCGCCGCACCGGCCACGGACGCCAAGCCGATCGAGCGGGTCAGCGGCAAGAGCCACGTCTTGATCAACCCGGCGAATGCCGGCAGTACGAGCTGGGCGCCCGAGAAGGAGAGCTCCCTCGACGGCCAGCCGCTGACGATCCACGCGACCGAACCGACCGTCAGCCCGAACGGAGGCGCCAAGGCCAACGCCGACGCGATGGCCGGCGCCAAGGCCAGCGTCTGGGGCACCACCGGGCGGCTGCTCACCGGGGACGGCGTGTGCACCGCCAACGTCGTCTCCAGCGCCAACCGCGATGTCATCGCCACCGCCCGGCACTGCGTGGAGGGCGGGCACGACTTCAAGTTCGCTCCCGGCTACGACGCGGGGAACGCCCCCTACGGCTGGTGGACCTGGCGGGCGGCCGGCTGGGTCGACGCCCCCGCTCCGCAGGGCGACATCGCCTTCCTCGTGCTGAACACGCTGAACGGCCGACACATCGCGGATGTCGTCGGGGCCACCGGCATCGGGTTCAACCGGGACATCAACAACTACGCGCACATCATCGGCATCCCCGGAGTGGTCCCCGCCGAGCGGGAGCACATGCTCTGGTGCGGCGGCCAGCCGGTGGCCGGCCCCGAGCAGCCTCCCACCGCGCGGATCGACAACTGCATCGGACTGGGCGGAGGTGCCAGCGGCGGGCCGTTCTTCGTGAACTACGACCAGAACGACGGCTCGGCCGTTCAGACCGGCGACTTCGTCACGGGCAACAGCTGGCAGGGCAAGTGGTGGGCGGTGAGCGCCTACTACCGTGACGACGCCTACAACGTCTTCAACGGGGCGCAGAACGCCTGATCGCGCGCGCGGTACCGGTCCCCTGTCCCCGGTACTCCAGCCGGACCTCGATGCCGAGCCTGCTGGAGTGCCGGGACAGGGGGCCGGTGCTGCTCCGCGCCAGTTCGCGGACGGCGCACCCGTCGCGACGGCCACTACCGACACGCGCGCGCCGGGCCCCCGCCCGTCTGGACGCGCGCGAAGCGCCCCTCTCCGCCACGAGAGAACGACAGGTGCGCCGACTCCTGACGGCGTCCGGCCGAGAACCCACGGGTCCCTCCCGCGCGCAGGTGGGCGGGGGCTCCCCGGCGGTTGCGTCGCAGACTCAATCGGACGGCGTGGCCGGGGAGCGCATGCCGAGCCACTGCTCGGCGCCCCAGGCCTCGAACCGCTCCACCTCGGTGAACCCCAGCTTCGCCGCCAGACGCATCGAGCCCACGTTGGCGCTCTGGGTGGTGAGCACCACCGGCTCGCCGGGAAGCGCGCCGGCGAGCCAGCCGAGTGCCGCCGCGCACGCCTCGGCGGCGTACCCGAATCCCCACGCCCGCGGCAGGAACAGGTAGCCGAGATCGATCTTCCCCGCGGCAGCCGGACGGCGGTGCCCCGTCGCCCTCCTGAGCAGGATCTGGCCGATCATCGACCCGTCGAGCTCGACGACGAAACTCCCGGGCCACCGCTCGGGCGCCCCGGGCATCTCGCGCTCAAGCTCGTCACGCGGCCGGGGGCCACCGAGGTAGGCGTGCACCTCCGGCGAGGCGAGCAGCTCGATGAACGCCGCACGGTCCCGGATCTCGGACGCACGGAGCACGAGCCTCCCGGTCCTGACCGGCTCAGGCGGCCACACCACAGCTCCCAGATCTTCCATTCGCGCACGCTAACAGGTAGTCAACCCGACCGACCGGCACCCCGGGACACAGCGCCCCAGGGCGGCGGGCACCGCCGGGACGGCTGGCGGCAGGCCGGCGGCGGGCCGGGGTCGTTCGCCCGTCCGGCTTCCCGCACGAGGTGGTGTTCCGCCGCCACCCGTCCTGCCAGCAGCTCAGCATCGTGCGCGAGGAGGACTTCGCCTGCGTCCTCTGCGCCGAGGCCCCGCCGCAGAGGTGGAACGTCGACCGGCCCGGACGCTGGACGAAGCGCTGCGTGAACGCGGTGCGGGAAGACGCCGACCGGGAAGACACCGTGCGGGAAGGGGACGCGAGGGCCGGGGGTGGCGAGGTACCGTCAGTCATTCTCCTGGTCGGGCTCGCGCTCGGTGAGCCCCTTGCGGCAGTGGCCGTGGCCGGGGTGCTTGTGGCAGTAGGAGTCCTTCTCCTCCCCCACGGTGATGGTGGCCTTGGCGGGTTCGCTGACGATCGGGTTCCCGTGCGGGGCGGTGGCCGCCGCGAACGCCACGTTGGTGAGGTCGCAGCCCTTCTCGGCGCCGCCGCGGTGGTGGGCCGCCTTACAGGCTTCGATGTCGGCCAGGGTGATCGTGTAGGTGCCGTGGCAGGTGGTGCTGGCCCCGGGCGTCAACGTGGTCGCCTCGCAGCTGACGCTGGCGATGCGGTCGTCGTTGACCAGCACGCCGTGCAGGTCGGTGCTGCCGGTATTGGTGACCGTGTAGGAGTACTCCACCGTGTCGCCGACGGCGTAGGGGCCGTGCGAGAGCACCCGCTTCTTCAGGGCGAGGTGCGGCGCCCCGATCGGCAGCGTCAGTTGGGTTTGCGGGGACGTGACCGGCTGGCCGTTCGCCGTACCGGTGGCGGTGGCGGTGTTGGTGACGGAGCCGGCCGCAGCGTCGTTCTCGGTGATCGTGTACGTGCCGTGGCAGGTGGTTCGGTCGCCCGGGCTCTCCGCCGGGGCGAGCGCGGTCGAGGCGCAGGTGATGTCGGCGACGTGGTCGTCGGTCACGTGGACGCCGGTCAGCTCGGTGCCCCCGGTGTTCTGGACGGTGTAGCGGAAGGTGACCGTCTGCCCGACCGTGTAGGGGCCGGGCGTCTGCACCTGCTTCTCGATGGCGAGGCCGGGCGGCCGTTCGATCGGCACGCTCTGCGAGGACGGCGGCGAGGAGACCGGTCGGCCGCCCGAAGCGCCGGTCGCGGTGGCCGTGTTGTCGATGGAACCGTGGGTCACGTCGGCGGTGGTGACGGTGTAGGTGGCAGTGCAGGTGACCGTATGACCGCTCGCGAGCGTCGTCGTGGGACACGAGACCGGGCCGACCTTCGGGTCGTTGACGGCGAGGCCGGTGATGTCCGTGGCACCGGAGTTGGTGACCACGAAGTCGTACGGCACCCGCGTCCCGGCCACCAGGTCACCGGGCAGCGGCTGCCGGACCTGCTTGACGAGGTTCAACTGCGGCAGCGGCTGGTTGCTGCTCACCACCACGTTGCGGATGAGGTGCACGTCGGTGAACAGGCCGGTGGAGGCTGCGAACCCGAACTTGTAGGTGGCGGGCGCCGGTTGCGGGGCGGGTGTGCTGAGCACCTGGTGGGAGCCGGTGCCGTCGTTGAAGTCGACCGACACGGTGAGCACCGGGTCGGGCGTCGGGGTGAGCTCGACATGGACCCGGCGGCGCGAGGGTTCGAGCGCGGTCTCGGCCTGGACGGGGGTGGCACCCGGGGGCAACGCGGTGAGCGGCCCTTGCAGGGTGCCCGGGAGCGTCGACGGCCAGGGTGCGGTGGTGCTGAAGTTGCTGGTGGTGGCAGTCAGGAAGCAGTAGCCCTCGATCCCGTCGCCCGGGCCGCGCACCGTGACCATGTTGGCCCCGGGGCCTGGGACGCGGAACGCCGTCCCGGCGGGCGAGCGGGTGGGACAGCCGTTGCCGCGGTGCTCCCAGTCGCCGAAGTAGTTCCCGAGGACATCGAGCCCCACGCCCAGGTAGCCGCGGTCCACACCGGGCAGGAAGGTGGCGGTGGGATCGTCGTCGGGAAGCTTCTGCGCGTACCCGAGGCTGCCGCCGAAGGCGCCGGGGTGGGTCAGCGCGCCGTCGCCGTTCACCAGGAAGAACGAGATGCCGTCAGCGGGGTTGGCCGGGGTCGTGCTCCCGTACTGCCACTGGTCGAAGGTGACATCGAGGCCCTGGTTGGCGGGCAGCGCGTTGTTGTAGAGGACCGCGCCGGCCTGGTCGTTGGACGCGTCCGTCAGCCGCAGATAGCCGTGCGGCGCTCCGCCGGGGGGCGGCACCGGGCCCACGCCGCCCGGGCAGCCGCCGAGCGGATGGTCCCCGGGGCCGGGCGCGGCGGCAGCCGGCGCGCCGGTGAGACAGGCCGACCCCACGCCGGTGAACTCCGGGGCGGCGGCCTGGGTGAACGTCTCGCTGACCAGGGGCGAGCCTCCGGCCCGAGGCTGCGCCTGGGTCCCGATGTCCAGGCACAGGGGCATTCCGGCGCCCACGATCAGGGCCAGGGCCCCTGCGGCGAGCCGGGCCGTCCGGACGCGCCGCGGGCGCTGTCCGGGAGGGACTGAGTGCTGTTCATGTGTCATGTCCCCACATATAGCAGTCACTCTGAGTATTCATCACAAAGACAAGCTGTTACGAAATTACCCTTCGGTGACTTCGCTGCCTACTGCGGGGGGATCCGGGCCCGCTATCGCACGACGAGAATCTCCGGCATCGGCAGGCACCACTCGCCCAGCATCCCGATGAGGATCCGGCGGGCCAGTTCCCGGGCTTCGATCCACCCTGGATCGACCGTCAGAGCCTCCCTGTCCCACCGGTCCGAGTTCTCCCGGCCGCTCATCCCGGCGAAGATCGCATCGATCGCTCGAAGGTCACGTAGCGCCTCGCGGCTGAGATCCCCGTCCTCGACCAGGCCCTCGGCCATGCGGAAGGCGTGGTCGAAGTCCAGGGCGACCTCATCCGTCGAGACACCCTGCTCGTCCACCCAGGTCAGCTGAGCCGAGGGATCGGCCGCCAGCACGGCCAGCGCCTCGACAAACAGGCGTTCACGGAAAGGAGCATCAGGGACTCTCACCTGGGAATCGTTGCACGGCTCAGCGGGGTAGGTTCCGAGGCCTGGACATGGAGGACCAGGACATGGTCATGCTCGACGCTGACACCGCCGGCTACGCTTCCCGCACCCCCAAGGGCCCTCGCCGAACCGCCCCGAGGCGGCCTGATGAGATTGGTGGGGGCGTTCGAGAGAACTCTTCCGGCGATCAACGACGAGTACGTGGACGATCGCGGGGTCACCGGGCGAGTTCGGGTACCAGTTCGGCGGCTGCTTCGATGCGGTCGAGGACGTTCCGGGCGGAGTCCGACAGCGGGTAGCGGCCGGCGTCGGCGCGGGTGGCGCGCGATCGGTCGGCGTCCGCGCGGGAGAGCGACGACAGCCCTCTGGCCAGCAGGTTCAGGGGGTGGTCGAGGTCGAGGACCACGGTGGAGTAGAAGCCGTCGGCGCTGTCGCGGGTCGGCGGGAACAGGCCGCCCTCGTAGACGGCGAGCCTGCCGTACGGTGCTGACTCGAAGTGCCCGATGCCGGTGTCGAGGGAGCCCAGGAAGGGCGGCGAGGTCCGGCTGTCCAGGGACGTCTGGTCGTAGAAGAAGTTCTCGTTGCCGCCGTCCCCGACCAGGAGGTCCCAGGCGGGCACGGGGCTGAGCCTGTGCAGGGCCCTGGGTGGTGGGAACGAGGCGGGGTGCAGCGGGCGCAGGCGGTCGCCGACCACCTGCCACCGCTGCAGGCCACGGTCCAGGCCGGCCGTGACCAGGGAGTCGGCGGTGAACGCGATGGCGCTGATCGGTCCGTGGCCGAGGTGGTCGTCCGCGGCGAACTCGTGCATCGGTTCGAGCCTGCTGTCGGTGATCAGGATCCGGAACCCGTCGGCGAACGCGATCCGGGTGCCGGAGGGGTCGACGGCGAACAGGTCGGCGCGGTTGAAGCCGAACTCCGCCAGGTCGAGCTGCAGCTCCTGGCCGCCGGAGAACCCGAGCGCCGCCCTGACCAGCCTCAGGCCCGTCACGAAACCGTCGGCCGTCGCCTCCACCCGTGCTCCGAGCAGCGCCGTGCCGCCGGCCAGGACCGTCTCCCCGCCGGGTGTGTACTCGACGAGTTCCGCGTTCCGGAGGTGGCCGTCGCCGGCGAAGTCGCGCAGGGCGACCACGGTACCCGCGTCCACGCAGCACAGCGACACGTGGTTCGTCGGGCCTTCGTAGAACTCGTTCAGGACGCCGGTGCGGTCCACCGTCACGATCCGGCACCGGTGGAGGTCCTCGCCGATCAGGTTGATCGCGGCCAGCGGCAGCTGATGGCAGAAGCCGACCGGGCCGGCGGCGTTGAGGGCGGACGGCAGCACCCGCGACGCCGACGCGTGGACCGACTCGCCGACCCGTGCCACCTCACGACGGTCGGTCTCGGCCAGCAGCTGGGCCAGCTGGCGCTCCGCCATTCCCTGGGGCTGCCACCGCGATGGCTTCAGGTGGGCGGCTGCCGCCGCGGCCTGCGGGAAGGGGAGGGACAGCACCAGCTTCCACAGACCGCCCCAGGCCCCCTGCCGGGCCAGTGACCTGGCCAGCTCCTGCGTACTCCCGCTTCCCTCGTCTCCCCTGCCGCCGCCCCGCCCGCCGAAGAGCCTCGACATCGCCCAACCCCCTGTCGACTGCGCCGAATTGGCCTTCTGGAATTCTCCCTCAGTGATCATGAAACCGGTACTGGGCCGGAGGCATGCGCGGTGAGGACAACGATTCCGTGTACAGCGTCGACGGAGGCGGGAGTGCGGGCGGCGGGGGGCCGCGGGGGGCGGGCGGCGGGGGGCCGCCGGGGGCGGGCAGAGGCCGGGGAGGGGCGGCTGCCCGGCCGCGTAGATCAGCCGGCCGACTCCTGCTCGGCCTCCACCTGGGCGTTCCACTCGCGCTTGGCCGCCCGCCAGGCCTCGTCACTCTGACCGGACCGCCAGTAGCCCGAGACCGACAGCCGCTCGCGCGGGATGCCTCGCTCCACGCGCAGCAGGCGCCGCAGTTCCTTCACGAAGCCCGCCTCACCGTGCACGAACGCGGATGCCGTGCCGGCGGGGAATTCCAGCGCGCCCACCGCCTCGACCAGCGCCTCGCCCACCGGGCGGGCGCCGCGGTGCAGCCAGCTGATCTCGGCCCCGGAGGGCGAGACGATCTTCTGCTCCTCCGCGGCGTCCGCGACCTCGACGAAGGCGTGCACCACGGCATCGGCCGGCATCCGCTCCAGCGCCGCGGCGATCGCGGGCAGCGCGCTCTCGTCGCCCACCAGCAGGTGCCAGTCGGCGCTCGCGTCGGGGGCGTAGCCGCCGCCGGGGCCCAGGAAGCGCACCGTCTCGCCGGGCTGTGCGCGGGCCGCCCACGGCCCGGCCAGGCCCTCGTCACCGTGCACCACGAAGTCGATGGTCAGCTCGCGCAGGGCCGGGTCCCAGGCCCGCACGGTGTACGTCCGGGTGATCGGCCGCTGCTCGGGCGGGAACTCCTCGCGGATCCGCGCCATGTCGAAGGGCTCCGGGTAGCTCACGCCCTCGGGTGCGAAGAGCACCTTGACGTAGTGGTCGGTGAACTCGGTGGCGTCGAAGTCCTCCAACCCCGCACCGCCGAGGACCAGGCGCACCATGTGCGGTGTGATCCGCTCGGTGCGCAGCACCTGTGCTTCACGGGCCTGCGGTGTCCGGCGGGTCGGTTGGTCTGCCATGGTGCCCCCCTGGGCTGTGTGGTCGCGCTTCTTGGTTAGGCTTGCCTAAGTTAGCACCCTTGAGGCGGTGCTCGACCCAGGGACGGCAGCCGATCCCCATTCCGCCCACGACCGGGAACGTGACGCCCCGGCAGCCCTGCTGCGGCTCGCGGACGCGACAAGGTCGCACGGAGCCCCCGCGACCGGTTCGGCGCAGCCAGACCGCGCCGCGCGCCGCCCGGGAGCCGACGACCGAGGTCGCCGCCTGCAGAGCGGCCGCGCCGCACTCCCCGGACCGATCCGGCACCGCAACCCGCTCGGGAGGATAGGGAGCGGGCGGCCGGTCAGGACGCCGGTACGATTTCGGCCGCCCTGCCGGAGGCACTCGTGGTTCAGGTGGCGGGCGACCGGGTGGGGTCGGGCCTCAGGCGCGCCGCACCACGAAGGTGACCTCCGCGTTGTTCCCCCCGCCGCCGATCACCTGGCAGGTGAGACCCGCACCGACAGTGCACTCGTTGACGTTCGACCCGGCGTAGGGGTTGCTCCAGTGGATCAACCCGCTCCAGGTGTCCACGCCGAAGCCGATCTGCCCCTCGGTGCCCGTCAGGAACCCGCACGACTCGGTCTTCCAGCTGGGGGCCACGTTCGGCAGGATGTAGCTCGGGGGCAGAGGACTGCCGGCGCTCCAGCACCCGTGGGCCAGGGTGGCCGAGCCGAGGTAGAGCATGCTGCCGGTCTGGTTCGACAGGGTGACCTGGGTGCTGCGCACCGCGTAGGCGGCGGACGCCACTGGGGCGGCCGACCGCGTCGTTCCGGCGGAGGGGCCGGCGGCCTGCGCCGCGGGAGCCAGGGCCAAGCCGGCGCTCAGCGCCAGGACGGCGGTCAGTACGGAGGACTGGACAACACGCTTGGAGGTCATGGCAGCCAACTCTCTATCGGAGGATGGTCAGGTACATGCCTCAACGGGATGGCGGACCTCGTTGGTTCACCAACCGCCACGACGTGCGGGAATGAGGGCTTGTGTGAGGTTGCGACCAGTCCTGTGGTTCCACCCTCCTCCGAGGGCGGAACAGCGAGACCGGTCTGGAGTTCTGCGACTCCAGCGGCATCACCGCTCTGCTGGCCGTCCGCAACGTGGCCGCCGAACAGGGCGCCGACATGGCCTTGGCCGCGGTCCCGGCCAACACCATCAGGATTCTGCACATCGTCGGACTGGACCGGGTCTTCGCCCTCCACCCCGACGTCTCGGCGGCCACCGCCACCAGCCCCACGGCACTCTGATCACAAGGAGCGTGCCAACGGTGCCGGGCCGCGCGAAGCGGACATCGGCCTCCTGCCCACCGTTCAAGTGTCGGAGCGGCTGAGGTCCCCGGTGCCACCTGTGGTCGGGGTGGAGGTCTGCTGGTGGCCGCCGGGACGCGGTGCCCGCCGGGTGTCGAGGATGCTGTCGCGGGCGGCTGCGGCGACCGCCTGGGGGGTGATGCCGAACTCGGTGTACAGGCGCTGGTAGTCGGCGGACGCGCCGTAGTGCTCCAGGCTGACGATCCGTCCGGCGTCGCCCACCATCTCCCGCCAGCCCTGTCCGACGGCGGCCTCGACGCTCACCCGGGCCCGTACGTCCAGGGGCAGAACATGGTCCTGGTAGTCCTGGGGCTGGGCGGCGAACCACTCCCGGCAGGGCATCGACACCACCCGCACCGCGAGTCCCCCGGCCGCCAGCAGGGTGCGGGCCTCCAGGGCGAGGTGCACCTCGGAGCCCGTCGCGATGAGGATGACGTCCGGCGTCGCGCCGCCCGGAGCCTCGGCCAGGACGTACCCGCCCCGAGCCGCTTCCCGTGCGGGGGCGAACTCGCCGCTGTCGCGGTCGAGGACAGGCAGGTTCTGGCGACTGAGGACCAGTCCGGCCGGGCGGTCGCGGTGTTCGAGGATGGTGCGCCAGCACGCGGTGGTTTCGTTGGCGTCGGCTGGGCGCACGACGTCCAGACCGGGGATGGCACGCAGTGCGGCCAGGTGTTCGACGGGCTGGTGGGTGGGGCCGTCCTCGCCCAGGCCGATGGAGTCGTGGGTCCAGACGTACGTGACCGGAAGTCGCATCAGGGCGGCCAGCCGGACGGCGGGGCGCATGTAGTCGGAGAAGGTCAGGAACGTGCCGCCGTAGGGGCGGGTCAGGCCCTGCAGGGCGATGCCGTTGAGGATCGCGCCCATGGCGTGTTCACGGATGCCGAAGTGCAGGGTGCGCCCGTAGGGGCCGCCCTTCCAGTTCTTTGTCTGGCGGTCGGTGGGGACGAAGGACGGCTGGCCGACCATGGTGGTGATGTTGCTGCCGGCCAGGTCGGCGGAGCCGCCCCACAGCTCGGGCAGGACCGGGGCCAGTGCGGTGAGGACCTCGCCCGAGGCGGCGCGGGTGGCCATGCCCTTGGCGTCGGGGGGAAAGGTCGGCAGGACGTCCGCCCAACCGTCGGGCAGCCGCTGCTCCCGCAGTCGGTCCAGCAGGACGGCGCGCTCGGGGTTCGCCGTGCGCCAGGCCGCGAACCTCTCGTCCCACTCGGCGTGCACCTGTCGGCCGCGGTCGGCGGCCTCGCGTGTGCGGCCCAGGACGTCCTCCTCGACGATGAAGTGCTCTTCGGGGTCGAAGCCCAGCAGCCGCTTGGTGGCGGCGACCTCGTCCTCGCCCAGCGCGGATCCGTGGGCCTTGCCGCTGTCCTGCTTGGTCGGGGCGGGCCAGCCGATCACGGTGCGCAGCATGATCAGCGAAGGGCGGCCGGTCTCCTGCCGGGCGGCGCGGGTGGCCGCCAGGAGCACGTCGACGTCCTCGACGTAGCGGCCGGTGCGCGTCCAGTCCACGGTCTGCACGTGCCAGCCGTAGGCGGCGTAGCGGGCCGGGACGTCCTCGCTGAAGGAGATGTCGGTGTCGTCCTCGATGGAGATGTGGTTGGAGTCGTAGAAGACGATGAGGTCGCCGAGTTCCTGGTGCCCTGCCAGGGAGGCGGCCTCGCCGGTGACGCCCTCCATCATGTCTCCGTCGGAGGCGATCACGTAGACGTGATGGTCGAAGGGGCTGGTGCCCGCTTCGGCGTCCGGGTCGAGGAGACCACGTTCGCGGCGGGCGGCCATCGCCATGCCCACCGCGCTGGCCAGGCCCTGGCCCAGCGGGCCGGTGGTGATCTCCACGCCGGGGGTGTGCCGGTGTTCGGGGTGCCCGGGGGTGGCGGAGCCCCAGGTCCGGTAAGCCTGCAGGTCCGAGAGTTCCAGGCCGTAGCCGGCCAGGTAGAGCTGGATGTAGAGGGTCAGGCTGGAGTGGCCGCAGGAGAGCACGAAGCGGTCCCGTCCCAGCCACCGGTCGTCGCCGGGGTCGTGGCGCATGACGTTCTGGAACAGCAGGTACGCCAGTGGGGCCAGGCTCATCGCGGTGCCCGGATGGCCGTTGCCGACCTTCTGCACCGCGTCGGCGGCCAGCAGCCGCACGGTGTCCACCGCCCGCGCGTCGACCTCGTCCCACCCTGTCCGCCCTGCCACCGGATCCGCGAGGGATTCGTCGCGCCGCGCGGTAGCGTCGTTCTGGTCGTTCGCCATGCCGTTGCTCCTTCGTCTCGGCTTGTCGTCCATCGTTCCTCCGGCACTGGGCGGGCACGACCGCCGGGCCGTCGCCCGCGTGATTGCTGGTGATGTACGAACTATCCCCAGGGGTGGCGCTCTGTCCGGCACGACACACCCTTTCGGTGAGCCGCTCCGCCTCGTCGCTTGCCCCCGAAGTGGGGGAACACACCCCTGACCACCCGTCGCAGGTCCGCGGGAGGGCGTGCGCGGGCCCCCCTTCGACGGCCCGGTGCCTCCGCCGCCGAGCAGGGTCGGTGACGGCGTGCTCGATCCGCTCGACGCCGACGACCAGCCGCGTCTCCGCCCGCCGGCCGAGTGGCGGCGCCCTACTTCCCCGTCACGTGCCCGGACGAGGTCCTGGACCACCACCTGCGGCACTACGCCGTCGAGTTCAGGAACTGGATCGTCGCCGCCCGCACCTGAGACCCCCGACCGGGCCCCGTGGCCGATCCCTCCCGCAACCCCAGGAACGGTCCAGACGACCATCCCACGGGCTGGCCAGCACCGACCTGACCACGCCTGATACCTTGCCATCGCCGTGGTGTACGGGAAACCGGTCTGAGTCCGGTGCGGCCCTCGCCACTGTTGCCGCGGAGTTCCGCGGCCCTCGCTGACCGGCTTTTCCAGCGGTCAGGGCCACTGGGCGGGTTGGAAGAGCCGTCCGGGAAGGTCGGCCGCGGCGCGTTGATGCGGAAGCCAGGAGACCGGCCACGGCGCTACATGTTCCACGAGGGTTTTGGAGAACACGTGCCCAGCGGTCTGCCGTATCCGTTCCGTTCCATATGTTCCGTACGTCCCACAGGTCCGATACGTGTCGGCCGGGCGGTCGCGGCCTTCCTGTTCATCGGCATGCTCGGAGCTTGCACGGGCGCCCCCGCGCCCACCACGTCCGGCGGGACGACCGGAACTGCCGCGCCGGTCAGCGTCGACAATTGCGGGTCCACCGTGACGGTCGGCGCGCCGCCCGACCGGCTGGTGACGCTCAACGAGGGTGCCACCGAGGTGGCCCTGGCCCTCGGCCTGCAGTCCCGCATGGCCGGTACCGCCTACCTCGACGATTCCATCCCGGAGAAGTGGAAGGCGGCCTACGACTCCGTCCCGGTGCTCTCCAAGGACTACCCGACGAAGGAGAAGCTCCTCGCGGCCCGTCCCGACTTCCTGTACGCCTCCTACTCCAGCGCGTTCACCGACAAGGTCGCGGGCACCCGGGGGGAACTGCGCGGCCAGGGCATCCTGTCGTACCTGTCCCCGTTCGGCTGCTCGGACAAGAGCCAGGTGCCGCCGACGACCTGGCAGGCGGTGTGGGGCGAACTGAACGACGTCGCCAAGGTCTTCGGTGTCACGGAGCGGGCCGCCGCGATCCAGCAGCAACAGGAGCAGCAGCTGGCCGAGTTCACGGCGACGGCCGCGGGCAAGGGCTTGAAGGTCCTGTGGTACGACTCGGACACCAAGGCGCCGTTCGTCGGGGCCGGCCACGGCGGACCTCAACTCGTTCTCAATGCCGTGGGCGCCCGCAACGTCTTCGGGGACCTGTCCGGTGGCTGGCAGAACGTGAGCTGGGAGAAGGTCGTCGCGGCGGACCCGGACGCCATCGTGGTCGCGGACGCCGGCTGGGACACGGCCCAGTCCAAGATCGACTACTTGGAGAACGACCCGGTGCTGAGCAAGCTCACCGCCGTGCAGCGCAAGGCTTTCGTGGTGGTGCCGTTCTCGGAGTCGACTCCCGGCGTGCTGCTCGCCGACGGTGCCGCCCGGGTGTCCGCGGGACTGGGCCGACTGCACCCGGGTTCATGACCGCGCCCCACCCCGCCGTCGCGCGGCCCCCTGGCGTCGAAGCAGGCCCTGACCGGGGCCGATGGTGGGTGTGGGTGGAGGACGGCCCGGACGCGTTGGGGGGCGTCCCG